>CAMAWF010000061.1 GCA_945861895.1 Rhizobium sp. Q54 | reverse complement strand
TGCCGGCGGGAGCGATTGTCTCCGGCTTCTCAGCCATGAAAAGCGAAATCAATCCGGTCCCTCTGATGCGAAAGCTCGCCGACGCCGGCGCCAGGCTGGCGCTGCCGGTGGTCGCCGGACGCGGCCAGCCGCTGATCATGCGCGCCTGGGATTTCGGCGCGCCATTGGCCGCCGGCGTCTGGGGCATCCGCGAGCCGAAGCCGGACGCGCCCGAAATCGATCCCGATATCCTGCTGGTGCCCCTCGCCGCCTTCGACCGGCGCGGCCACCGCATCGGCTATGGCGCCGGTTATTACGACATGACCATCAACCGGCTGCGCGCGATGAAGCCAGTCGTCGCCATCGGGCTCGCTTTTGCCGCACAGGAAATTCCCGCCGTGCCGGCGACGGAGCGCGACGCGCGGCTCGATCTCGTGCTAACGGAGCGCGAAGTGATCGACTGCCGCGGGACATAGACACATGCGCATTCTCTTCATCGGCGACGTGGTCGGACGCTCGGGCCGCGCGATCGTGCTTGAGCGGCTGCCGGGGCTCATCTCGCAGTGGAAGCTCGACCTCGTCGTGGTCAACGGCGAGAACGCCGCCGGCGGCTTCGGCATCACCGAAGTCATCTACAACGAACTGATTGACGCCGGCGCCGACGCCATCACGCTCGGCAACCATGCCTGGGACCAGCGCGAGGCGCTGGTGTTCATCGAACGCGCGCCGCGGCTTATCCGCCCGCTCAATTTTCCCGCCGGCACGCCCGGGCGCGGCGCCGCCTTGATCGAAACGAAAGGCGGCCAGCGCGCGCTCGTCATCAACGTCATGGGCCGCGTCTTCATGGAACCGCTCGACGATCCGTTTGCCGGCATCGAACGCGAGCTTGCCGCCTGCGCGCTTAAAATCGGCGCCGACGCCATCGTCATCGACATCCATTGCGAGGCGACCAGCGAGAAGCAGTCGATGGGGCATTTCGCCGATGGCCGCGCCAGCCTTGTGGTCGGCACCCATACCCACACCCCCACCGCCGACCATCGCGTGCTGGCGGGCGGCACGGCTTTCGTCTCCGATGTCGGCATGACCGGCGATTTCGATTCCTGCATCGGCATGCTCAAGGACGAGCCGCTCGGGCGCTTCCTGCGCAAGATACCCACCGCGAAATTCGAGCCGGCGACCGGCCCGGCCACGTTATGCGCTCTGGCGGTCGAAACCGACGATAAAAGCGGCCTCGCCACGCGCGTTGCGCCCGTGCGGCTCGGCGGCATTCTGGAGGAGGCGCGGCCCAAGTTCTGGGAATAGGACAGCCGTCATTCCGGGGCGCGCCGGCAGGCGCGAACCCGGAATCCAGCCCTACGAGAACGTTTTCGGTTCTGGATTCCGGGTTCACGAGCTTCGCTCGCGCCCCGGAATGACATTTCTTTATTTTCGGCCGTGACCCTTTTATAACGCGGCGCGTCTCATTCACCGCAGTGCAGTCATGGCCGGTCATTCCCAGTTCAAGAACATCATGCACCGCAAGGGGCGCCAGGATAAGGCGCGCTCCAAGCTGTTCGGCAAGCTCGCGCGCGAAATCACCGTTGCCGCCAAAATGGGCCTGCCCGACCCCGCGTTCAACGCGCGGCTGCGCGCCGCGATCCTCGCCGCGCGCGCGGAAAACATGTCCAAGGACGTCATCGAGCGCGCGGTCAAAAAGTCGCAAGGCAACGACGCCGAGAGTTACGACGAAATCCGCTATGAGGGTTACGGGCCCGGCGGCGTCGCGGTGATCGTCGAGGCGCTCACCGACAACCGCAATCGCACCGCCGGCGAAGTGCGCGCGACCTTCACCAAGAACGGCGGCAATCTGGCCGAGACCGGCGCGGTGTCGTTCATGTTCGATCATCTCGGCGTGGTCGAGTTCGACGCCAAGGTGGGAAACGCCGACGCCATGCTGGAAGCGGCGATCGAAGCGGGTGCCGAGGATGTCGTCTCCAACGACGACGGGCATCAGGTGTTCACCGCGCAGGACGGCTTGCGCGAGGTGGCCAAGGCGCTGGAGGCGAAGTTCGGCGAGCCGCGCAAGGCGGCGATGATGTGGAAGCCGCAAAACACCATTGCGCTCGACGACGAGAACGGCGAACGGCTGCTGGAGATGATCTCGACGCTGGAAGAAAACGACGACGTGCAGAACGTCTACGCCAATTTCGAGATTTCCGACACGCTGATGCAGAAGATCAGCGCCTGATTTTTCTCTCGCTTTCGCAGGCGGGGGAGGGGTTAAGAGAGTCAGCGCAGAAAGCGGTCGAGCAGCGGCAGGCTCACGAGCGCCGCGAGCGCGATGACCGCATAGCCGACGCGCCGGTAGGTTTGTTCCGAGGCAAAATGGAACAGGCGCGATCCCGCCCACATGCCAATCATGTTGAGCGGCGTGAAGAAAGCCGCGAGCGCCAGCATCGTTGCGGTAATCATGCCGTGGACGGCATAGGTCGCAATCGATGCCGCCGAAAATAGCGTGAAGTAGGCAAAGAAGTTCGCCCGCAGCACTTCCGCCAGATGCCCGCTGCCGAACCAATAGACGATGATCGGCGGTCCGGAGATTTGCACGGCGCCGCCAAGCAGGCCGGCCATTAATCCGACGCCGATGGTGATGGCCAGCATCGGCCGCCCGTGATAGCGCCAGCCGGACGCCAGCACGGCGATCGCGGCTGCGACCAGCGCCGTGATCGACCAGCGCAAAGCGACCGGATCGGAATATTGCAGGACCAGCGCGCCAAACTGGGCGGCGAAGATCGCGGCCGCCGCTATGGGCAGCACTTCACGCCAGCTCGCTTTGCGCCAGACGCCGGCCAGAAACAACGCCCCGGTCACGATATCCGACAGCACGAAAGTCACTGCCGCGACGCGCGGCCCATACACGGCGCTCATCAGCGGTATGTAGACCAGGGCCGAACCAAAACCGGAAAAGCCGCGCACCAGCCCGGCCAAGGCCGCGATGGCGAGAGCCGCCGGAAACCGCGAATCGGCGATAACGGCGGCGAAGGTGGCGATTGTCGGGAGGTCGATCACAGGCAGGAAACCGGCATTGATACCCGTGTGCTTAGCAGGTGCGGTGAGGCCCCGCGATGGCGCCAAGGGGTTTCAAGGGGTTTCATGTCCCCAGTTCGTGCAGGTCGCCTATGCGCGGACGCCCGGCGGGGCTATCAAGATTCCCGCTATGAGACGCGCGATTCGCATCCTCGGTATCGATCCCGGGCTCCGCCGCACCGGCTGGGGCGTGATCGAGCATGACGGCAACCGGCTCGCTTACATCGCCTGCGGCACGGTAGAGACCAGCGACAAGGCGGCGCTCGGCGTGCGGCTGGTCGCCCTGCATGACGGGCTATTCAAGGTGATCGAACAATTCGGCCCGCACGAGGCGGCGGTGGAAGCCACATTCGTCAACAAGGACGCCGCTGCCACGCTCAAGCTCGGCCAAGCGCGCGGCATCGCCATGCTGGTGCCGGCGCGCGCGGGGCTGGAGGTTGCCGAATACGCGCCCAATCTGGTGAAAAAAACCATCGTCGGCTCGGGCCACGGCGACAAAGTGCAAATCCGCATGATGATCGGCGTGCTGCTGCCGAAGGCCGATCCGCAAAGCGAAGACGCCGCCGACGCGCTCGCGATCGCGGTGTGTCACGCGCATCACCGGCAGAGTGCGGTTTTGAGAGTGGCAACACGATGAGCGGCGCGATTCTATCGCTCCCTCCCCCCTTGTGGGGGAGGGTTGGGGAGGGGGGTGGAGCGGCTCACGTTGCACCGCTGGTACCCCCCACCCGGCGCGCATTGCGCGCCGACCTCCCCCACAAGGGGGGAGGTGAAGAAAGAAAACGGCTCACGGCGGAGGATCGAGACCCGTGATCGGCAAGCTCAAAGGCATCATCGACAGCTACGGCGAGGATTTTATCATCCTCGATGTCGGTGGCGTCGGCTATCTCGTGCATTGCTCGGCGCGCACCATGCAGGCGCTGCCGGGGACGGGCGAGGCAGCGGCGCTCGCAATCGAGACGCATGTGCGCGAGGATCAGATCAAGCTGTTCGGCTTTCAGAGCGACATCGAGCGCGAATGGTTCCGCCTGTTGCAGACCGTGCAGGGCGTCGGCGCCAAGGTCGCGCTCTCGGTGCTTGGCACGCTCAGGCCGTCGGAGCTCGCCGACGCCATCGCCACGCGCGACAAGGCGACGGTGACGCGCACACCTGGCGTCGGGCCGAAAGTGGCCGAGCGCATCGTCACCGAATTGAAAGACAAAGCCCCGGCCTATACATCGCTCGATCCGGCGGTGATCCAGCTCTCCGGCGCGCTCGACGACGATCGCGCGCCGCGTCCGGTTGCCGATGCGGTCTCGGCGCTGGTCAATCTCGGCTATGGTCAGCCGCAGGCCGCCGCCGCCATCTCGGCCGCCGCGCGCAGCATGGGTGAGGGCGCCGACACCGCGACGCTGATCCGGCAGGGCTTGAAGGATCTGGCACGATGACCTTGACCGGCAGCATCCAGCGGCTCGCGCGCAGTCTCGGTATTATTGCGGTCTTCACCATCGTCGGACCGCTCGCCGCTACCGCAGTGTTCGGTTTCTTCATCCTCCTGCTCGGCGTTCCCATGCTGCAAATCATGCTCGAACTCGTCGAATTACAGACATTGCAGGCCTGGCTGTCGGTAGCGGTATTTCTTCTGGTCTTTTTCGCGCTCGTGGCGGCTATCACGCCGGCGATCATTGCCGGGATCGCTTTCGCCATTGTCTCGGTCTATTTCGGCATGAATTCTTTGTGGGTGGCGCTGGCAATCGCGGGCAGCATGGTGCTCGGCGTGGTCGCACTCGGCTTTTTCCTGTCGCCGTCGGAATCGTCCCCGCTGCTGCTGCCGGGCGTTGCAGGCCTGCGTCAGGGAGCGTTTCTCGCGCTCTTTCTATCGATCCCCGCCGCGGTCGCGGCAACCCTTTGCTGGCTTTTCAGCCGGCCGCTGCACCGGCTGACATGAACACGCCCCGCCGTCTGGTGACCGCCGAACGCCGCGACGACGACGCGGAAGCCTCGTTGCGGCCGCAAGTGCTGGCGGAGTTCATCGGCCAGGAAAAGGCGCGCGCCAATCTCGACGTCTTCATCCAGGCCGCGCGCTCGCGCAAAGAAGCGCTCGACCATGTGCTGTTCGTAGGTCCCCCGGGTCTCGGCAAGACCACCTTGGCGCAGATCGTGGCGCGCGAACTGGGGGTGAATTTCCGCGCCACCTCCGGGCCGGTCATCGTCAAGGCCGGCGATCTCGCGGCGCTGCTGACCAATCTGGAAGAGCGCGACGTGCTGTTCATCGACGAGATCCACCGGCTCAATCCGGCGGTGGAGGAAATCCTTTATCCGGCGATGGAGGACTTCCAGCTCGATCTCATCATCGGCGAGGGGCCGGCGGCGCGCTCGGTGAAGATCGACCTTTGCAAGTTTACGCTGGTCGGCGCCACCACGCGCGCGGGGCTGCTGACCAATCCGCTGCGCGACCGCTTCGGCATTCCTGTGCGGCTTAACTTCTACAGCGAGGCCGAGCTGGAACTCATCGTCAACCGCGGCGCCCGCGTGCTCGGCATCGGAATTACGCCGGACGGCGCCAACGAGATCGCGCGGCGCGCGCGCGGCACCCCGCGCATCGCCGGGCGGCTGTTGCGCCGGGTGCGCGACTTCGCCCATGTCGCGGGTGCCAAAGCCATCGACCGCAAATCCGCCGACCGCGCGCTCGGCGAACTCGAAGTGGACACCGCCGGGCTTGATGCGATGGACCGGCGTTATCTCTCCACCGTGGCGGTCAACTACGGCGGCGGGCCGGTCGGCGTCGACACCATGGCGGCGGCGCTGTCGGAGCCGCGCGACGCCATCGAGGATATCATCGAGCCTTATCTGATTCAGAAAGGCTTCGTCCAGCGCACGCCGCGCGGACGCCTGCTCACCGGCCATGCGTTCAAGCATCTCGGCCTGCCTGAGCCCGCGCGCGATCCGAGCCAGTTCGGGTTGTTCGGGCAGGAGGAAGAAGAGTAGCGCCCGTGGTCGTCAACGCAGCCCTCGACGGCGAACTTCGCGGCGGCCGCCACGTGCAGCCGGTACGCATCTATTACGAGGATACGGATTTTTCCGGCATCGTCTATCACGCGAGCTACCTGCGCTTCATGGAACGCGGGCGCACCAACTACCTGCGGCTGATCGGCGCCGACCACCGCGCGCTGTTCGAGCAGACCGAGAAAGAAGCGCCCGGCTTCTCCTTCGTGGTGCGCTCGATGCGCATCGATTTTCTCAAGCCCGCGCGCATGGACGACGTGCTCGAAATCGTCACCGAACCGTCCGAGGTAAAAGGCGCTTCGGTCACGCTGCGCCAGCGCGTGACGTTGCAGGGTGAGACGCTGGTGGAGGCGGACGTGCGGGTGGCCTTCGTCTCCGGCGGCCGCGCCAGGCCGATCCCGAAACCGCTGCGCATCGCCATGCGCGCCGACCAGAACGCCGCAATCGCCGACCAAGGGGAGACATAGGCCCCGACCAAACCCCGAACCGGCCCGAGCAGAGGGTGGTCGGTAACCGGTTCTTAACCACAATCACGGCTGTCTAGGCCGGTTCGACCGGTCAATGCGCCCTAGTTTGGCCAAGTTTCGCGACGAACTCGTAGTTCACCGGTGGCGGACTTCGATTTTTCGCGAAAAAACGGGTTTATAGGCTGCGCGCGCGAGCGATATCGCCGAAACGCCCCTTTGGTCTGCGATGGCGCCCAGCGCCGGTAGTGACCGACGGAGCCGGACAGCCGAAAGGATGTGGCCATGAATCCCGCCGACGTGGCACAGTCGGTACTTCCGCTCACCTCCTCAGATCTTTCGCTGTTTGCCTTGTTTTGGCAGGCGCATTGGATCGTCAAGACGGTGATGATCGGGCTCCTGCTCTGCTCGGTCTGGGTCTGGGCGATCGCCCTCGACAAGACCGTGCTGTTTGCCCGCACGCGCCGCTCCATGGACCGTTTCGAGCAGGCGTTCTGGTCGGGCCAGTCGCTGGAGGAACTCTACCGCACGCTTTCCGCCAAGCCGAGCCATTCGATGGCGGCTTTGTTCGTTGCGGCCATGCGGGAATGGAAGCGCAGTTTCGAGAGTCAGTCGCGGTCCTTCGCCGGTCTGCAAATGCGCATCGAAAAGGTGATGGACGTAACCATCGCGCGCGAGGTCGAGCGGCTGGAGCGCCGCTTGCTCGTGCTCGCAACCGTCGGCTCGGCCGGCCCCTTTGTCGGTCTGTTCGGCACGGTCTGGGGCATCATGACCAGCTTTCAGTCGATTGCGGCGTCCAAGAACACCTCACTGGCGGTGGTCGCGCCGGGCATCGCCGAGGCGCTGTTTGCGACCGCAATCGGCCTGGTGGCCGCCATACCGGCGACTATTTTTTATAACAAGTTTGCGTCCGAGGTGAACAAGCAAGCCCAGCGGCTTGAAGGCTTCGCCGACGAATTTGCCGCCATCCTGTCGCGGCAGATCGACGAACGCGGATGAGGGAATTATGGCGATAAACGCGGGAACGCCCACGATCGGAAAGCGGCGTCACCGCCGCCGCAATGTCATGAGCGAGATCAACGTCACCCCCATGGTCGACGTGATGCTCGTGCTGCTGATCATTTTCATGGTGTCGGCCCCGCTGCTCACGGTCGGTGTGCCGGTCGACCTGCCGCAGACCAAGGCCACCAATCTCGATCAGGACAAGGAACCGATCACCATCTCGGTCAATGACAAGGGCCAGGTGTTCTTGCAGAATGCGGAAGTCAAAATCGAGGACCTGTTGGCCAAGCTCAAAGCGGTGGCCGACGCGCGCGGCGGCTCGCAGGCGCGGATTTATTTGCGCGGCGACCGCAAGGTTGACTACGGCACTGTGATGCGGGTGATGGGCCGCCTGTCGGGCGCCGGTTTTAACAAGGTTGCGCTGGTCACTGAAGTCGAGCAAGGCTCATGACGCGATGAAGACGGCCTCCACCATATCGGTCATCTTGCACGCCGCCGTGCTGGCGTGGGGGCTGGTTTCGTTTACCGGCAAAAGCTTCGAGGTCACGCCGGCGGAATCAATGCCGGTCGATATCATCTCCTCCGAGCAATTCTCGCAGCTGACCAAGGGCGTCAAGGAGGCTCCCAAGACCGCGACGCCGAAGCCGCTGGTGGAGAAAAAAGCCGAGCCGAAGCCGGCCGAGGAAGTGACGCCGAAAATTTCGGAAAAGAAGGAGATCGCCGCCTCGGCATCCTCGCCACCTGTGCCGCAGGCAAAGCCGGCAGAGAGCAAGGCCGAGCAACAGCCCGATCAGATCGCCGAGGCCTTGAAGAAGGAAGAAAAAAAACCACTGCCGCCGCAGAGGCCGGCGCGGCAGGATCCCAAATTCGACGCCAACAAGATCGCCGCGCTGCTCGACAAGCGCGCGCCGCAGCGCAGCGCCGCGACCGGCGAAACGCTCAATTCCGCGCCCTCGCTCGGCGCGGCAAGCGGCAATGCCGCGCGCCTGTCGCAAACCGAACTCGACGCGTTGCGCGCGCGGCTGATGGCGCTTTGGAACCCGCCGGTGGGTTTGAAAAATCCGGAAGAATACATCATCCGGATTCGCATGCTGCTCAAGCCGGACGGAAGGCTCCAGGCGCCGCCGATGGTTTTGAGCAGCGGAAAAGGTTCGCAATTCGACAGCGCGCGCGACAGCGCGATCCGCGCCATTTTCCGCGGCCAGCCTTTCGACATGCTCAAAAAAGAAACCTACGAAACCTGGAAGGACGTCGAAATCACCTTCGATCCGCGCGATATGTTCCGCGGCTAAATCTCATTGCACAGCACGCTATGGTCCATTGCATGTTTGACAGAGTATCGCTTCTGAGCCGGCCGCATCTCAGCCGCCGCCGCCTGCTGTGGCTCGGCGCCGGTGCGGGTGCGTTCGGCGTCATCGGCGCCGGACCGGCCGCGGCAGTGCTGCGCATCGACATCACGCAAGGCAATGTCCAGCCGATGCCGATCGCGCTGCCGGATTTCATCGCCGCGGCACCGGCCGAGAGCGAAGTCGCACGCAACGTAACCGGCGTCATCGCCGGCAATCTGCGGCGGTCCGGCCTGTTCGCGCCGATCGATCCTGCCGCCTATCTTGAAAAAATCGTCAACAGCGACGCCGTGCCGCGCTTTGCGGACTGGCGCACCATCAACGCGCAGGCGCTGGTCACCGGCCGCTTGACCCGGCAAAACGACGGACGGCTGAAGGCCGAGTTCCGGCTGTGGGATGTGTTCGCGGCCCAGCAACTCACCGGCCAGCAATATTTCACCACCGCCGACAACTGGCGCCGCATCGCGCACATTATCTCCGACGCCATCTACGAGCGGCTGACCGGCGAGAAGGGCTATTTCGACAGCCGCGTCGTGTTCGTCGACGAAACAGGTCCGAAAGATCGTCGCGTGAAACGGCTTGCCATCATGGATCAGGATGGCGCGGGCGTGCGCTACCTGACCCGCGGCGACGACCTGGTGCTCACGCCGCGCTTTAATCCGTCGACGCAGGAAATCACCTACATGTCGTACGGGCAGTCCGACCCGCGCGTCTTCCTGCTCAACATCGAGACCGGGCAGCGCGAGATCGTCGGCAACTTCCCGGGCATGACATTTGCGCCGAGATTTTCGCCCGATGGGCAGCGCGTCATCATGAGCTTGCAGCAAGGCGGAAATTCCAATCTGTTCGTGATGGATTTGCGCTCGCGCGCCACCACGCGGCTGACCGATACCGCCGCGATCGATACTTCGCCGTCCTACTCGCCCGACGGGGCGCGCATTTGTTTCGAATCCGACCGCGGCGGGCGCCAGCAGATCTACGTCATGGCGGCGCAGGGCGGGCCCGCACAACGCATCAGTTTTGGCGACGGATCCTATTCGACGCCGGTGTGGTCTCCGCGCGGCGACTACATCGCCTTCACGCGGCAGGCCGGCGGTCAATTCGCCATCGGGATCATGAAGCCGGATGGATCGGGCGAGCGTGTGCTCACCGAAGGCTACCATAACGAGGGCCCGAGCTTCGCGCCGAACGGGCGGGTGCTGATGTTCTTCCGCGATCCCGGCAACGGGCCTTCGCTCTATACCGTGGACATTACCGGCCGCAACGAACAGAAGGTTCCGACGCCGGCTTTTGCCTCGGATCCGGCCTGGTCCCCGCTATTGTCCTAACCGCGCCACATTCACCGGGCTTTAACCATTAGAAACGGTTTCGGCAGTCCCGCGAATTTTAGCCGCGAGCTGCAAGGCCGCATCAAGGTTGATGAAACGTTCGTTTAACGAACGGCCTGCTAGACCGGACGCTATATCCGGTGAAGCGACTGAGAATGGAGGCTCCGGAATGACGAACGTCAGGCAGATCGTGCGCGGGGCGAAACTCGCGGTCATTCTTGTCGCGGCGCTCGCGCTCTCCGCCTGCGCCAACAAGCCGGCCGAGGACGCGCAGGCCAGCGCAGCCGGAGCGGCATCGCCCGGCAGCCAGCAGGACTTCGTGGTCAATGTCGGCGATCGGGTTTTCTTCGAAACCGACATCACCGAACTTTCGGCGCAAGGGCGCGGCACGCTCGACAAACAGGCGCAATGGCTTACGAATTACAGCCAATACAATTTCACCATCGAAGGCCACGCCGACGAGCGCGGCACGCGCGAATACAACATCGCGCTTGGCGCCCGCCGCGCCCAGGCGGTGCGCGACTATCTCGTCTCGCGCGGCATTCAGGCCAACCGCATGCGGACCATCTCCTACGGCAAGGAGCGTCCGGTCGCGGTCTGCAACGATATTTCCTGCTGGTCGCAGAACCGCCGCGCGGTCACGGTGCTCAGCGCCAGTTCGTAAGGCGCAGCGCCGTATCGCGCAAAATTTGTCATCGCCTGGCTTGTCCCGGCGATCCCGATAAGGGACGCACTGCTTTACCCTCCCAAGCGAGATAGCCGGGACAAGCCCGGCCATGACGTTTAAGGCGGCAAGTCACAATTTCGACGCAGCGCGTCTTATGCTATTTGTGCGCGGTTAAGACGCTGACCCGGCGGCCCAGTCATGACCCTTCGTTCGCCTCGATTGCTTAAGGTTGCGGTTTTTGCCGCGGCCCTGCTTATGCCGGCTGCGGCGTCCGCGCAGGACCCCGCCGACGTCATCCTGCGTCTCGACCGACTGGAAAATCAGCTCCGGCAGTTGACCGGAACTATCGAGCAGCTCCAGTTCCGCAATCAGCAGCTCGAGCAGCAGCTCAAGCGCGTGCAGGACGACAATGAGTTCCGCTTCCAGCAGCTCGGCTCCAAGGGTGGCAATGTTGCCCCGGGACGCCAGCCCGCGCCCGCAGTGGCGCCCCCGCCGCCGGCGGCCGTGCCCGGCCGCCGCTCGGATGTGTTCGACCCGGCGCAGAATCCGAACGCGCCCGGCGCGCCGCGTGCGCTCGGCGGCGGGACCGCGATCGCGGCGCCGGAGCCTGCCGATAACGCGCCGCCGATTGGCGCACCCGGCGGCCGGCAGGCCGGGGCGCCGCTCGATCTGTCGACGCTCGCCAGCAACGCGGCGAACGATGCGTCGTTGTCCTCCGGCGGAGTGGGGCCTGCGGCGAATGCACCGCTGCCGCCACCGCCGCAGCGCAATCCCAATGCCGCCGGCGTGCAAGCATCGGTTGCCCCGCCGTCGAATACGCCGAAGGATGAATACGACCTCGCTTACGGCTATGTGCTGCACAAGGACTACGCGCTGGCCGAAGACAGCTTCCGCTCATTCCTCAAGCGCTATCCGAGCGATCGCATGGTGCCGGATGCGCAATATTGGCTCGGCGAAAGCATGTTCCAGCGCCAGCGCTATCAGGATGCGGCGGAGACTTTTCTGATCGTCGTGCGCAACCACGAAAAATCCGGCAAGGCGCCCGATGCACTGTTGCGGCTCGGGCAATCGCTTGCCGCACTCGGGCAAAAGGAAATGGCCTGCGCTTCGCTCGGCGAGGTCGCGCTCAAATATCCGCGTGCGTCCACGAGCGTGAAACGCGGCGTCGAGCAGGAACAAAAGCGTGCGCGCTGCTGAGGCGGCGCCGGTTTCAACCGGCGAGGCCGACACGCTTTTCTCCGACTTCGATTCTGTGCCCGGTCTTGTGCTCGCCGTGTCCGGCGGCCCGGATTCGACCGCGCTGCTGCTGCTGGCGGCGCGCTGGCGTGGCAGGCTCAAGCGCAAGCGCAAGCCGCGGCTGCTCGCCGTCACCGTCGACCACGGGCTTCGGCAAGAATCCAGACGCGAAGCCAACGTGGTAAAAAAGCTGGCGGCCAAGCTCGGCGTCGCTCATCGCATCGTGCGCTGGAGCGGCAAAAAACCCGCAACCGGCTTGCCGCAGGCGGCGCGGCTGGCGCGCTACCGGCTGCTGGTGGCTGCCGCCAATGCCGCCGGTTTGAGTCATGTCCTCACCGCCCACACGCTCGACGATCAGGCCGAGACGGTGCTCATTCGTCTTGCTCGCGGCAGCGGGCTCACGGGCCTTGCCGCCATGGCGCGGGTGAGCCGGCTCGATCGGCTGATGCTGGTCCGCCCGTTTCTGGAAATCCCCAAGACGCGGCTGATCGCCACGTTGCGTGCCGCCGGCATCGGCTTTGCGGAGGATCCCTCCAACCGCGATCCGCGCTTTACCCGCGCGCGGCTGCGCGGCCTGATGCCGGAACTCGCGCGCGAGGGGCTCGGCGCGCAACGGCTTGCCCTGCTGGCGCGGCGCTTGCGGCGGGCTGACGCTGCGATCGAGGCCGCGGTCGATGAGGCCGCCGATGTCCTGTCGCTCGGGTCCCGGTCCGGCGAAACGGTTGTGTTCCACACCGGCGGATTTTTCTGGTTGCCGGCTGAAATTGCCCTTCGCCTGCTGGGCCGCGCCATCGCGCAGGTCGGCGACGAAGGGCCGGTCGAGCTTGGCAAGCTTGAGGCGCTGGCGGCCGATGCGGCGCAAAAACAGGCCAAAGGCCGGTTTCGGCGCACGCTGGCGGGCGCAATCGTCAGCATCGAAGCCGATCGGATTGTGGTGGAACGGGCGCCGGCACGGCGCAGCCGCGCCAGTTCCCGCCACGGCACGGCCTTAACCAAGGGCAAACGTGGCAAAGCCAGGCGGGCGAAAGAGCGGTAGAATGGCGAGATTCGGGGCTGCGCGTGGGTGCCGGGGGCTTCCCTTGGCGGTTCGGGTGCCTACATTGTGAACGGGATGGACGTGAAGCCGCCACGAAAATTAGGCATAGCAAGCGGAGCTGGCGCGCTCCGCGCCGCGATTTAAGGACATCGGATGAACGCCAATCTGCGTAACTTCGCCCTCTGGGTGATCATTGTCCTCTTGCTGTTGGCGCTGTTCACGCTGTTCCAAAATCCGGGGCAGCGAGCGACCTCGCAGGATATTTCCTTCTCGCAGCTGCTCAACGAGGTCGAGCAGGGCCGCGTGCGCGATGTGCTGATCCAGGGGCCGGAGATTCACGGCAGCTTCACCGATGGCCGTAATTTCCAGACCTATGCGCCCAACGATCCGACGCTGGTGCAGCGGCTCTACGGCAAGGGCGTGTCGATCACGGCGCGTTCGCCGCAGGACAACGTGCCGTGGTTTGTCTCGCTGCTGGTCTCGTGGCTCCCCTTCATCGCGCTGATCGGCGTTTGGATATTCCTGTCGCGCCAGATGCAGGGCGGCGCCGGTAAAGCCATGGGCTTCGGCAAGTCGCGGGCCAAGCTGCTGGCGGAATCGCATGGGCGCATCACCTTCGAGGACGTGGCCGGCGTCGATGAAGCCAAGCAGGATTTGCAGGAGATCGTCGAGTTCCTGCGCGATCCGTCGAAATACCAGCGCCTGGGCGGACGCATTCCGCGCGGCGTGCTGCTCGTCGGCCCGCCCGGCACCGGCAAGACCTTGATCGCGCGCGCGGTCGCGGGCGAAGCCAACGTGCCGTTCTTCACAATTTCCGGCTCCGACTTTGTCGAAATGTTCGTCGGCGTCGGCGCCTCGCGCGTGCGCGACATGTTCGAGCAGGCGAAGAAGAACGCGCCCTGCATCATCTTCATCGACGAAATCGACGCGGTCGGCCGTCACCGCGGTGCGGGTTTGGGCGGCGGCAACGACGAGCGCGAACAGACGCTCAACCAGTTGCTGGTCGAGATGGACGGCTTCGAATCCAATGAAGGCGTCATCCTGATCGCCGCCACCAACCGCCCCGACGTGCTGGATCCAGCGCTGCTACGTCCCGGCCGCTTCGACCGTCAGGTCGTGGTGCCAAATCCTGACGTGGTCGGCCGCGAGCAGATTTTGAAGGTTCACGTGCGCAAGGTGCCGCTGGCCCCGGACGTGAATCTGAAAACCATCGCGCGCGGTACGCCCGGATTCTCCGGCGCCGATCTCGCCAACCTCATCAACGAGGCGGCGCTGATGGCGGCGCGGCGCAACAAGCGCATGGTGACGCAGAGCGAATTCGAGGACGCCAAGGACAAGGTGATGATGGGCGCCGAGCGCAAGTCGCTGGTGATGACCGAGGAAGAAAAAATGCTCACCGCCTATCACGAGGGCGGCCATGCCATCGTCGCGCTCAACGTCAAGGCGACCGATCCGGTGCACAAGGCCACCATCATTCCGCGCGGCCGTGCGCTCGGCATGGTCATGCAGCTGCCCGAGCGCGACAAGCTCTCGATGTCGCTTGAGCAGATGACCTCGCGGCTCGCGATCATCATGGGCGGGCGCGTTGCCGAGGACATGGTGTTCGGCAAGGAAAAAGTGACATCGGGCGCCGCCTCCGACATCGAGCAGAGCACCAAGCTCGCCCGCATGATGGTGACGCGCTGGGGCTTCTCCGACGAACTCGGTCCGGTCGCCTATGGCGACAATCAGGACGAGGTTTTCCTCGGCTATCAGGTATCGCGCCAGCAGAACGTCTCGGAAGAAACCAGCCGCAAGATCGACGCCGAGGTCCGCAAGCTGGTCGATGCCGGCCTCGCCGAGGCCAAGCAAATTCTCACCGAAAAACGCGCCGATCTCGAAATATTGGCCAAGGGCTTGCTCGAATTCGAAACCTTGTCCGGCGACGAGATCAAGGACTTGATCGCGGGCAAGCGTCCGGTGCGTGAAACCATCATCGAGCCGTCCACGCCGCGCTCGACCGCGGTGCCGAAAGCCGGCGCCGGCCGCCCGCGCCCCGAGCCGCCAAGTGGCGAGGTTTCCCCGCAGCCGCAGGCTTGATGCTTGCAATGCCTTGCATGAATTGAAACGCCCGCCCCCGAGCGGGCGTTTTCATTGACGCGGCGTCTTTCGCGTTCATACTTGCCGCCGCATGACTCTCCCGCTGCGCGAAAAACTCATGCTGCTCGTTCCACCGTCGCTGTTCTACCGGCGGCGGATGGCGGAGGAAGCGCGCGCGGGCGAGCCGGAACTCGCGCAGTTATCGCAACTGCTGCCGCGCGGCGGCACCGCGATCGATGTGGGCGCCAACCAGGGCGTCTTCGCCTATGCGCTTTCCGACATCGCGGACCGCGTCGTCGCGTTCGAGCCCAATCCCGACTATGCCGCCTTTGCGCGCTGGATGTTGCGCGGCCGCGCCGAGGTTCACCCCTGCGCGCTGTCCAACCGGTCCGGCCGCGCGACGTTCTACGTGCCGCTCTCGGACGAGGGTATGGTGCTGCACCTTGCCGGCAACCTGAAGCAGACCCATCCGCAATTCCGCAACGTGAAGACTTATGAGGTCGATGTGCGCACCCTCGACAGTTTCGGCTTGACCGATGTGCGCTTCATCAAGGCCGATGTCGAAGGCAGCGAGCGCGAAGTTCTCGATGGCGCACGGGCGGTGGTCGCACGCGACCGGCCGGTTATTCTGCTCGAACTGCTGTCCGGCACGCATGCGGACCCGCACGCCTATACCGCGGCAATCTGCGAGCGCTTCGGCTACGACGCCTATATCGTGCAGCACGGCGAGAAAATTCCGGCGCTGCCCGCGATTGCGGCCCTCGGCAAGAATACAAGTTGGGGGACCGGCATCGACACGCGAAACGTCTTGTTCCTGCCGCGGTGAAATCATGCCGCTGCAAAATCGCGTCGATCCGTTTGGCGAATTGTTTGCCGATCCAGCGCGCGGCTTGCTGATGGGCAATCGCGGTGGGCGGTTTCACGGCGACGACCGCACGCTTGGCAGCCGGCGCTGGGTGTCGCGGCAATGGATTTGCTGCGTGCTCGATTTTCGCGGGCGGCAGCGTAACGTCTGGGGGCGCTATTACACCGAGCTGTTCTTCCTCGACGAAGTGACAGCCTTCGCCGCCGGGCACCGCCCATGTTTCGAATGCCGCCGCAAGGACGCGGAGAAATTTGCCGCGCTCTTTTCCGTCAAAAATGCCCGCGCCGCCACGATGGATGAGCGCCTGCATGCCGAGCGGCTGACCGGCAAGCAGAAACGCCGGCATCGCCGGAAGATCGACACGCTGCCGAACGGCGCCGTCATTTCAATCGGCGGCGAAGTTTTTGCGCTCAAGGGCAAGTGTCTGCTGCGCTGGACGCCGCACGGCTACCGGGGCTCGCGTCCGCGCCCGCGCGGTAAAACCCTGGACGTGCTAACGCTGCCGTCAATCCTGACCGTGCTGACGCGGGGCTATCAGCCGCGTTGGCATTCGAGCGCGGAATAATTCACGGCGGCTCGATTGGGCCTGGGCTTGCCGTCGCGGCGGTCCGCGTCCATGCGGTGGCGACGATGACGGCCATGATAACGAGCATCGCCACGACGAGCGCGGCGCAGGCCGGATAACGGCCGAGCGTCCAGGCGATGCCGCCGACTGCCGCCCCGAAACTGCCGCCGACATAGAAGCTGGTGGCGTACAGGCCCACCGCCGAGGAACGCCCGGCCTGCGCCGTCACCGTGACATAGCCGGTGGAGACCGCCTGGCAGATCAGCCCGCAGGCCGCGCACAGCGTGAGACCCAAAACGATTATGGGCAGCGGCGAAGCGAGCGTGAGCAAAATGCCCGCCATCCACACCGCGATGACGCCGATCATGAAATGCCGGCGGCCGAAGCGCGTGACCGCCCAGCCGGCCAGCGGTGTGAGCGCCGATCCGGCCAAATAAGTGATGAAGATCGCGCCGAGAAAACTCGCCGACAGCAGATAAGGCGGCGCGGCCAGATGGAAGCTGATGTAGGTGAACGTGCAAAGGAAATTAAACAGCACGCCGAAGCCGACGGCATAGGTGGCGACGAGCTGCGGATTGTGGAAATGCCGCAGCATCTGCCGCCCCGACTCCAGCAGGCCTGCGGAGCGCACGAATTTCTTTTCCCGCGGCAGCAGCGCCATCATGGCAAAAGCGCCGGCAAGCGTCACCGCCGCCAGCGCCGCGAAGGCGTAGCGCCAGCCGACCCAGTCGGCGAGAATGCCGGTGAAGAAGCGCCCGCTGAATCCGCCGAGGCTCGCGCCGGTGGTGTAGAGCCCGGCCGCCGCCGTCGCCTCGCCCGCCGGCCATTCCTCTCCGATATAGGCGATGGTGACCGCGAAGATCGGCGGCAGCACCAGGCCTTGCACGAAGCGCCAGAAGATCAATTCATGCAGCGTCGGCGCCAGCGCGGCCATGATCGTCGGGCCCGCCAGCATCAGCATCGCCGTTACGATCACGCGCTTGCGGCCGAGCACGTCGGCCACCGTGCCGATGAACGGCGCGATCAGCGCGACCGCCAGCGTGCCGGCGGTCATGATGGCTGAGACTTCCGCCGCGCCCGCGCCGAATTCCTGCGCCAGCAGCGGCAGGATCGCCTGCGGGGCATAGAGGTTGATGAAGGCGCAATAGCCGGCAAGGGTCACGGCCAGGCGTCGGGCGGCGTAGCTCTGGCGTGGCGCGGCGGCATTCATGTGGGAAACCGGAGAGGCATGAGCGGGAACAGGCGGACGTATGCACCGGTTTTGCCTGTGCAGCCAAGGGCGATCGGGGCGGGGCAGCGCGCCGCAAGCTGCATAGCTTGATGCCGGATAATGCTATTGACCGCGCCGCGCGGGGCCGAAAGAGTCCGCGCCACCCGCCTCGATGCGCGGCCAACCAAGGGAGGAGCCAAGTGCTCGTCGATGTTCGCACCTACACCATCAAGCCCGGCTGCACGCCGGCCCAGCTTGAGCTTTACGAAAAGCATGGATTCCCGATTCAAGTGCGCCATATCGGCCAGCCGCTTTGCTATCTGCAAGCCGAAAGCGGCGAGATGAACACGCTGGTGCATGCATGGATTTACGACAGCGCGGCAGACCGCGAGCAGCGCCGCGCCGCCATGGGCAAGGATCCGGACTGGAAGGTTTATCTCGATGAGAACCGCAAGGCCGGCTATCTCCTCGCCCAGCGCACCACGCTGATGACACCGGTGAAGTTCGCGCCGATCAAGCGCTGAGGGGGGCTGAAACCTGCATGCGTGCAACCGGCAACGCCAGAACCGGCGGCGAAATCCTGGTCGACCAATTGGTCGTCCACGGCGTGCGCCACGCGTTCTGCGTGCCGGGCGAAAGCTATCTCGCCGCGCTCGATGCCTTCCACGATCGCGCTATCGCGCTCACCGTCTGCCGGCAGGAGGGCGGTGCTGCGATGATGGCGGAGGCCGCCGGCAAGGTGACCGGCCGCCCCGGCATCTGTTTCGTCACGCGCGGGCCGGGCGCCACCAACGCCTCGCCCGGCATCCATATCGCGCGCCAGGATTCCACGCCGATGATCGTGTTCGTCGGCCAGGTCGCCCGCGCGATGCGCGAGCGCGAGGCGTTCCAGGAACTCGACTATCGCGCCGTGTTTGGCTCGATCGCCAAATGGGTGACCGAAATCGACGATCCGGCGCGGATACCCGAGCTGATATCGCGCGCCTTCTACACCGCCACAAACGGCCGCCCCGGCCCGGTGGTGATCGCGCTGCCGGAGGACATGCTCACCGAGCGCGTTGCGGTCGCCGACGCGCCGGCCTTCGACCCGGTGGAAACCTGGCCGGGGCTGACCGACATGAGCCGGTTGCAAAAATTGTTGTGGGCGGCCAAGCAGCCGATCTCGATCATCGGCGGCAGCCGCTGGTCGCAAAACGCTTGCGATGCGCTGATGCGCTTTGCCGAGCGTTTCGCGCTGCCGGTGTGCACGACCTTTCGTCGCACGCATCTGTTCGACGCGCTGCATCCCTGTTACGCGGGCGACTTCGGCATCGGGCCGAATCCGAAGCTGTTGGCGCGCGTCAAGGCCGTCGACCTGGTGCTGCTGATCGGCGGGCGCCTGAGCGAACTGTCGTCGCAGAGCTATACGCTGTTCGATATACCGAACGTGCAAACCAAGCTCGTGCATGTTCATCCCGGCGCCGAAGAACTCGGCCGCGTCTACCACCCGCACCTCGCCATTCATGCCGCGCCGACCGCATTTTGCGCCGCGCTCGAAGGCTTGCAGCCGCCCAACGAAATAGCCTGGCGCGCGCAGACCAAGACTGCGCACGAGGACTATCTCGCCTGGACGGAGCAGGCGACGGACGTTCCGGGCGGCGTCAATCTTGGGCAGATCATGGTGTGGCTGCGCGGGCAACTGCCGCCGGATTCCTTCATCTGCAACGGCGCCGGAAATTTCGCGACGTGGATTCACCGGTTTTACCGCTTCCGGCGTTTCGCCACCCAGGTCGGTCCGACCGCGGGCTCGATGGGCTATGGCGTGCCTGCCGCGGTGGCGATGAAGCAGCTGCATCCCGACCGCGCGGTGGTGTGCATCGCCGGCGACGGCGACTTCCTGATGAACGGGCAGGAATTCGCCACCGCCGTGCAGTACAATCTGCCGGTCGTCATCGTCATCGCCGATAACGGCATGTACGGCACCATCCGCATGCATCAGGAGCGCGATTATCCCGGCCGCGTCATCGCGACCGCTCTGAAAAATCCGGACTTTGCCGCCTATGCGCGCGCGTTCGGCGGCTTCGGCGTCACGGTGGAAAAAACCGCCGACTTCGCCGCGGCGTTCGCG
>CAMAWF010000060.1 GCA_945861895.1 Rhizobium sp. Q54 | reverse complement strand
CTGCCCTCCCCCGCAAGCGGGGGAGGGATAAGGAAGAGAGCCCTCATGCCGCCTTCCCCAAAGCGGGCGGCACGGGCTCGGTTTTCATGTCGCGGATTTTCACGCGCGCGGAGAGCACGCCTTTGCGGCCGTCCTCGAACGTCACTTCGGTCGAAATATCGGCTTCGTCCGATCCGTCATAGAGCGCTTTGATCAGCGTTGCGTAGCGTTCGGCGATAAATCCACGGCGAACTTTTTGCGTGCGCGTGAGTTCGCCGTCATCGGGATCGAGTTCCTTATGCAGAATAAGAAAGCGCTTGATCTGCGCTCCCGCCATCACTTTTTCGCCGGCGAGCGAGCGGTTCACTTCCGCGACATGTTTCTCGATCATGTCGTAGACCAGCGGGTGGCCGGCGAGCTCCTGATACGAGCCATAGACCACATTGTTGCGCTCGGCCCAGTTGCCGACCGCCGTGAGGTCGATGTTGAGCATGACGCCGACGAAATCGTGCTTGTCGCCGTAAGCGACGGCCTCGCGAATGTTGGGATAGAATTTGAGCTTGTTCTCGATGTATTTGGGCGGGAACAGCGTGCCGTCGTTGAGACGGCCCACGTCCTTGGCGCGGTCGATGATTTTCAGATGGCCGGTCTTCTCGTCGAAGAAACCGGCGTCGCCGGTCTTGACGTAGCCGTCGGCGCTCATTGTCTCGGCGGTCTTGGCCGCTTCCTTGAAATAGCCGACGAACATGCCGGGCGACTTGAACTGCACCTCGCCGTTCTCGGCGATGCGGATGTCAACGTTGGGACACGCCGGCCCGACGGTGTCGGAATAGATTTCACCGTCCGGCTGCGCAGTCACATAGAGGAAGGCTTCGGTCTGACCGTAGAGCTGCTTGAGATTGAGCCCGAGCGAGCGATAAAAGGCAAACAAATCGGGCCCGATCGCCTCGCCCGCGGTGTACGCGACGCGCACGCGCGAGAGGCCGAGCACATTTTTGAGCGGCTCGTACACCAGCAAGCGGCCGAGCGCGTAAAGCAGTCTTCCTTTCAGCGGGGTCGGCTTGCCGTTGAGGATCGTCTCGCCATAGCGGCGCGCGACGCCGATGAAATACTTGAACAGCGCGCGCTTGAGGCGGCCGGCGTCCTCCATGCGGATGGTCACGCGGGTGAGCAATTGCTCGAGCGTGCGCGGCGGGGCGAAATAGAAACTGGGACCGATCTCGCACAGGTCCTGCATCGCCGTTTCGGCGCTTTCGGGACAGGCGGTGCAGAAGCCGGCGACCAGCCCTTGCGCATAGTTGAGGTAATGATCGCCGACCCAGGCGAGCGGCAGATAAGCCAGCGCTTCGTCTTTCTCAGTAAGCTTGTCGAAAATAACCGTGTCGGTGGCGGCGCGGATCGATCCCTCGCTGGTGAGGATCACGCCTTTGGAGGTGCCGGTGGTGCCGGAGGTGTAGAGAATGATCGACGGATCGGAGCCCTTGGTCGCCGCGATCTCGGCATCGAGCCAGGCGCCGATCGCGGGATCGCGCGCCAGCGCATCGCGGCCGTCCTTGATGACGTCTTCGATGGCCGTGAGATCGGCATGATCGTAATCGCGCAGGCCGCGTTTCTCGTCGTAGACCATGCGTTCGAGTTTCGGCAGCCTGGCGGCGACCGATTGGATCTTGTCGATCTGTTCTTGATCTTCGACCGCGGCAAAGCGCACTTCGGCATGCGCGAGCACATAGGCAAGTTCGTCGGCGACGGCGTCGGCATAGACCGGGACGGGAATAGCGCCCAGCATCTGCGCCGTCATCACCGACCAGTAGAGCTTCGGGCGGTTGGAGCCGACGATGGCGATGGTTTCGCCGCGCTTGAGGCCGAGCCGATGCAATCCGACCGCGTAGCAGCGTACCTCCGCGAGCACTTGCGCCCACGTCCAGGTCTGCCAAATGCCGAGGTCCTTGTGCCGCATGGCAGGCCGGTCCCCGAACAATTTAGCATTGCGAATCAACAGCTTCGGGAACGTATCCGCCGAACCGGCGGCATTCGGCGCCACGGCTTCATCCTCCCATTTTCGCGCTAACGATCCGCGGAAGCGGCATTTCCCCTCGCCGCCGTTGCTCCGGCGGTCTGTTGCATCGATATGAAATCACTGCGGATGGGCGGTCAAGCCTCGCCGGCCTCACGATATCTCGACTTGAGTTATTCCGCGGCCTTGAGAAGCGGCGCCAAGCCAATGCGAAACTGCTCGAGCAGCGCGGCTTCCTCGGCTTTGGCTGCGGCGAGGTGCCGCTGTTTGACATGGCCGTAGCCGCGGATTTTTTCCGGAATAACGGCAAGCCCGACGGCGAGGTGATGGTTCTCGGGCGTGAGTTTGCCGATGATCTCCGCAATGACCGCTTCGTATTGCCGGATCAAACCCCGTTCCCGGCGGCGTTCCACGCTATATCCGAATGGATCGAGCGGCGTGCGGCGCAAAAACTTGAATTTTGCCAGAACGCGGAATGCGTTCAGCATCCACGGACCGAACGACATCTTTTTCGGCTCGCCGGTCGCCGGGTCGCGGCGCGCCAGCAACGGCGGCGCGAGATGAAATTCAAACCGCAGATTTTCGCCATCGAAGGCGGAGCGCACTTGTTTGAGGAAAGTGTCGCCGGAATAAAGCCGCGCGACTTCGTATTCGTCCTTGTACGCCATCAGCTTGAACAGATAGCGCGCGACGGCTTCCGCCAATCCGCATTTTCCCGGCGCCTTGGCGGCTTCCGCCGCCGTCGCCTTGTCCACCCAGCGGCGGTAGCGCCTGGCATAACCGGCATTCTGATATTGCGTGAGGAAAGCAACGCGGCGGGTCACCATTTCGTCGAACGTCCCCGACAGCCGCAGCGAATCGCTTGCCGCCTCCGTCGCCGGCTTCATTAGCGCTTCCATGGCGGCCGGATCGGCGGCGGCGCGGCGGCCCCAGCGGAAAGCGGCAATATTCTCATCGACGGATTCGCCGTTAAGTTCAATCGCCCGTTCGATGGCTTCAGCCGAGAGCGGCAATGCGCCGGTCTGGAAGGCATAGCCGACCATGACCATGTTGGTTGAGATCGCCCGGCCGACGATGTCGGTTGCAATCCGCGTCGCATCGAAAAAATGCGTGCGCCCGGTCCCGGCCGCGCCAACGATGGCGCGCTTGAGCCGTTCGGTCGGTAGCGAATAGTCGGCGTTACGGGTGAAATCGCCGGGCATGAATTCGAAAGTGTTGACCAGCACCCGCGTGCCGCCGTGCTTGATCGCGGTGAGCACCTTTTTGGTGCCGACCACGGCGATGTCGCCGCCGATGACGAGATCGGCGCCGCCCGCCGCCACGCGAATGGCGTGAATGTCGGACGAGTTGTTGGCGATGCGGATGTGGCTGTAGACCGCGCCGCCCTTCTGCGCGAGCCCGGCCATGTCGATGACGCCGATACCCTTGCCTTCCAGATGCGCGGCCATGCCGAGAATGCCGCCGATGGTGACGACGCCGGTGCCGCCGACGCCGGTGACGATAACGCTGTAAGGGTGGTTGGCGAGCGGCACTTTTGGCGCCGGCAGCGCCACCCATGCGGCGGGCTCGGCGCTGCCCTCGCCCTTCTTGAGCTTGGCGCCGTGCACGGTGACGAAGGACGGGCAGAAGCCTTTGACGCAGGAATAATCCTTGTTGCAGCTCGACTGGTCGATGACGCGCTTGCGGCCCCATTCCGTCTCCAGCGGCTGCACCGAGACGCAGTTCGACTTCACGCCGCAATCGCCGCAGCCTTCGCAGACAAGATCGTTGATGATGACGCGCTTGTCGGGATCTGGAAAAAGCCCGCGCTTCCTGCGGCGGCGTTTTTCCGCGGCGCAGGTCTGGTCATAAATCAGCACTGTGGTGCCGGGAATTTCCGCAAGCTCGCGCTGCACCTGTTGCAGCTGGTCGCGATGATGCACGGTGAGGCCGCGCGGCCAGTCGGTGTCCTTGGGATATTTCCACGGCTCGTCGGAAACCACGACCACGCTCTTGGCGCCTTCCGCCGCGACCTGGCGCGCGACCTGCGGCACAGTGAGGCCGCCATCGTTCGGCTGCCCGCCGGTCATGGCGACCGCGTCGTTGAATAAAATCTTGTAGGTTATGTTCACGCCCGACGCGATGGCCGCGCGGATGGCGAGATAACCGGAATGGTTGTAGGTGCCGTCGCCGATATTCTGGAACACGTGCGGGCGTTTCGAGAACGGCGCCTCGCCGATCCAGTTGGCGCCCTCGCCGCCCATCTGCGTGTAGCCGAGCGTTTCGCGGTCCATCCATTGCGCCATGTAATGGCAGCCGATGCCGGCATAGGCGCGGCTGCCTTGCGGCACCACGGTGGATGAATTGTGCGGGCAGCCGGAGCAGAAATAGGGAATGCGCACGGCGACATCCGTGCTTTCGGCGAGCGAGCGCTGCACGTTCTTGAGCCGCGCCACGTTGGCGGCGAGTTCCTCGTTGGCGCCATAGCGCAGCAGCCGCTCGCCGATGCAGATCGCGACATCGTTGGGGTCGAGCGCGCCCTTGACCGGGAACAGCCAGTTGCCTTGCTCGTCCTTCTTGCCGATGCAGACCGGCTGATTGACGGTGCCGTACAATTCCTCGCGCACCTGCACCTCGATCAGCGCGCGCTTTTCCTCGACCACGATGATGAGATCGAGGCCGTCGGCAAATTGCATCAGTTCCCGGCGGCCGATCGGCCACGGGCAGGCGATCTTGAACAGCCTGATGCCGAGATCGTTGCATTTAACTTCGTCGAGGCCGAGTTCGTCGAAGGCCTGGCGCACGTCGAGATAGGCTTTGCCGGTGGTGATGATGCCGATTTTCGGATTGCGGCCGCCGCTAGCGACGATCTTATTGAGCTTGTTGGCTTGCACGAAAGCCAGCATGGCGTCGCGCTTGTAGTCGTAGAGCCGCGCCTCCTGCCCGAGAATGCTGTCGACGAGGCGGATGTTGAGCCCGCCCTCGGGCATATTGAAATCCGTGGGGATGACGATGTTCACCCGGTCGAGGCTGCCGTCGATGACGGCCGTCGACTCCACGGTGTCGTGCATACATTTGAGCGCAGCCCAGGTACCGCAGAAGCGCGACATCGCAAAACCGTAGAGTCCGTAGTCGATGATCTCCTGCGCGCCGGCCGGATTGAGGATCGGGATCATCACATCGACGAAATGATACTCGGACTGATGCGCGGTGGTGGAGGACTCCGCGGTGTGATCGTCGCCCATCAGCGCCAGCACGCCGCCATGTTTCGAGGAGCCGGCGAAATTGGCGTGGCGGAACACGTCGCCCGAGCGATCGACGCCCGGCCCCTTGCCGTACCAGACGCCGAACACGCCATCGAATTTTCCTTCGCCGCGCAATTCCGCCTGCTGCGCTCCCCACAAGGCGGTGGCGGCAAGTTCCTCGTTGATGCCGGCCTGGAACTTGACGTCGGCGGCGGCGAGTTGCCGTCCCGCGCGGATGAATTGCTGGTCAAGGCCGCCGAGAGGGGAGCCGCGATAGCCGGTGACGAACCCCGCGGTATTGAGCCCGGCGCGGCGGTCGCGCTCTTTCTGCATCAGGCAGAGGCGGATGATCGCCTGATAGCCGGTCACGAAGACACGCGACCGCCCGAGGTCGTATTTGTCGTCGAGGCTGACGGGATTAAGTGTCGTCATTGCGATTGGGGCCTTAGCAACGCCGTGTCAGGGCATCCTACCTGCTGGCGGATGGCTGGCATATAGGATGCCGCCCCGCTGCGCGCGACCGGACGGGGCAAAGAATAGCTGACACCTCAATGGGCTAGGGTCAATTTCGTTGTGCGCGCGCGGAGTAGAAGGAAATTTCAGGACACGGCGATTGCGCGCATTTTGGCGCAACGCAATATCGCAACCGGCCGCGCCAGCGGCAGCGAGCCAAAGCAAATTCGACGGTCAGCCACCCGCGATCGCAATGGCGAAAAACCCGCAGGCCTGTAAAAGGATGCAGCCGGAATATTCATGCCGCAATCCTCCCCGTCTACGGTCGAGACCAGGTCGTCATGGATCGTCGCCAGCGTCGCGCTGGTGGCGATCTGCATGGCCTACGGCGCAGCCTGGATAAACGTCGTCGCGCTCAAGGACATCGCGTCCGAAGTCTCTGACATACGATCGATTCCCGCGCTGGCAAGTTCGCTGGCCTGGCTCGGCTCCGGCCTCGGCGGCATTTTGATGGGGCGGCTCGCCGAACGGATCGGCGTGCGCTGGACGGTCATGGGCGGCGCTTTGATGATCGGCATCGGGCTCACGCTGTCTACGCTCGGTCCGCCCTTGCCGCTGCAAATCGGTCACGGCGTGTTCATCGGCCTGATCGGCATCGGCGGCATCAATGCGCCGCTCTTTATCTATGTCAGCCGGTGGTTCGACCGCCGGCGCGGCTCGGCGCTCGCGTTGATTTCAAGCGGCAGCTATTTCGCAGGAGCACTGTGGCCGCCGGTGTTCGAACGCGCGATCGCCTATGCCGGCTGGCGGCAGACGATGCTTTGGTATGCCGTGCTCGAAATTGCGATCATCGTCCCGCTCGCCGCGATCTATTTGCGGCCCGCACCCGAACTGCCGCAGACGGCGGCGCCGGCGGGCGGCGCATCGGTGAAGGCGCGCGTGCTCGGTTGGCCGCCCAATCTCGTCTTTGCGCTCATCTGCGTCGCGTCGGTTTTATGCTGCATCCCGATGGCGATGCCGCAGGGCCATCTGGTAGCGCTTTGCAGCGATCTTGGCCTCGGCACCGCGATCGGCGCGGCCATGTTGTCGGTTCTCCTCGGTGCGGCATTCCTCAGCCGCCAGGTCTGGGGCGTGATCTCCGACCGCGTCGGCGGGTTGATGACCGTTCTGGCCGGATCGGCGTTTCAGGCGGCGGCGATGCTGGCATTCGTGTTCACCCAGGACGAAGCCGGCCTGTTTACCGTGGCGGCCATCTTCGGTCTCGGTTTCAGCGGCATTATCCCGGCTTACATTCTCGCCGCGCGCGGAATGTTTCCGGCCTCGGAAGCATCCTGGCGGATTCCGACCGTGTTGATGTGCACCAACGTCGGAATGGCCGCGGGCGGCTGGGGCGCGGGATATCTCTACGATTATTTCGGATTCTACGCGCCGGCCTTCGCCGTCGGCGTCGGCTTCAACCTGCTCAATCTCGTGGTGGTCGGCGTTCTGGTCCGGCGGCAGATGCTCACGCGGGCGGGACGAGCTTGAACATTTCCTCGCCGTAGATTTTGCGCGCGTCCTTGAGCAGCGGCTGCACGGCGGCGGCGAAAGCCGCGTGTTCGGCTTCCACGATCTCGCAGCCTTCCGCCTCGATCGCCTTGCGCGAGGCCTCGTGTTCCTGCACTGCAAGTTTGCGCTGAAAGACGACGGCGTCCTTCACCGCCCGCTGCATCGCGCGCTGGAGATCGTCCGGCCAGGCGTCGAACGCCGTGCGATAGAAGAAGATCGGCCGCGAAATATAAAAATGACTGGTGAGCGTGTGGAATTTGTGAAACTTGTGCACGCCGTAGGTCACCGTGTTGGCGAGCGGATTTTCCTGTGCATCGAGCGTGCCGGCCTTGATCATGGCGATGGCTTCGGTGAGGTCCATGCGCATGGCCTTGGCCCCGAGCAGTTCGAAGGTGCGCTTGTGCACGTCGCTCGGCAGCACGCGGATGCGCATGTCCTTGAGGTCGGCGGGCGTGCGCACGCTGCGCAAGCGGTTCGAGATGTGGCGGAAGCCGTTTTCGAACCAGCCGAGGATGCGGTAATCGATCCGCGCTTCGATCTTGCGCACGAGAAAATCGCCGAGCGCGCCGTCCATCGCCGCGCGCGCCTGCGCGTTGGTCGAGAACAGAAACGGCAGATCGACGAAGCCCAGTTCCGGCACGCGGTCGGTGAGATAGCTCGAAGATTGATATCCCATTGTGAGCAGGCCGTGCTCGACCAGCCAGAGGATGTCCTCGCCTTTGTAGCCAAGGTCCATCACGTTGTAGACGTATTTGACGTCGACGCGGCCGCCGAATTCTTTTTCGATGCGGTCGCCGATGAATTTAAGCGCCTTGCTAAAGCCGGTCGTCGGCGGCCCGTAGCCGCTCATGCGGATTTGGATCGGCGCACTCACAACCTGTTCCCCCAAGCCCAAAAATCGCGGCCTTCCGCGCGCATGAATTTTGCCAAGACCATCATGTGCACTTCGGTCGCGCCGTCCACCAGCCGCGCCGCGCGAGCCGCGCGGTAGACCCACTCCAAAATCGTGTCCTTGGAATAACCGCGCGCGCCGTTGAGCTGGATGGCGACGTCGGCGGCCTTGTGCAGCGTGTCGGCGACATGCACCTTGGCCATCGACACTTCCTTGCGCGCGCGGCCGCCCTGGTCGAGCATCCAGGCGGCATGCATGGTGAGCAGCCGGCCGATCTGGATTTGATGCGCCACCTCGCCCAGTTTGATCTGCACGCTTTCGCGGTCGGCAAGCTTCACGCCGAAGCCTTCGCGCCGCACGACATACTCCTGCGCGATTTCCATGCAGCGCTTGGCAAGCCCGAGCCAGCGCATGCAATGGGTGAGCCGCGCCGGGCCTAAGCGGATTTGCGTGGCTTTGAGCCCGTCGCCTTCCGCCAGCAGCACGTTCTCGCGCGGAATTTCGAGCCCGTCGAATTCCAGCTCGCAATGGCCGCCATGCTCTTGCGGACCCATGATCGGAATGCGGCGCGTGATGCGCCAGCCGGGCTGGTCCTTGTGATAGAGCAACGCGGTGAGGCCCTTGCGCGGATCGTCCGAGGTGCGCGCGATCAGAATGAAATGCGCAGCGCCCTCGGCGCCGGTGATGAACCATTTGCGGCCGCTCACCACGTAGCGGTCGCCTTTTTTCACGGCGCGGGTCTCGATCATGCTGGGATCTGATCCGCCGCCGGGATGCGGCTCGGTCATGGCAAACGCCGAGCGCACTTGGCCCGCGACGATCGGACGCAGCCATTTGTCCTTCTGCGCGGGCGTGCCGGTTTTGGCGAGCAGGTTCATGTTGCCGTCGTCCGGCGCCATGCAGTTGAAGGCGAGCGCGCCGAAAATCGAACGGCCGGCCTCCTCGTACATCGCGGCCCAAGCCACCATCGGCAGGCCCATGCCGCCATAGTCCTTCGGCGACTGCGGCGCCCACAGCCCGGCCTTTTTCGCCTTGGCCTGCACGCCGGCGAGCACGTCGAGGCGGATGTTCTCGTGCGCGTCCCAATTTTTGCGGTCGGCTTCGAGCGGCAGCACATGCTCGTCGACGAACGCGCGCGTGCGTTTGCGGATGTCTTCGAATTCGGGAGGGAGGGTGAAGTCCATGAAAATTCCTTATCCCCGCAATGCCACCGACTGCGCGCCGTCGACCACGATGGTCGCGCCGGCGATGTAACGCCCCGCGTCGGAGGCCAGCAGCAGCAGCGCGCCGTCGAGATCGCCGTCCTCGCCGAAGCGGCCGATGGGAATTTCGCGCTTCACCGCCGCGCCCGCCGCGCCGGTCAGATACTCCTCGTTCAATTCGGTGACGAACCATCCGGGCGCGATGGCGTTGACGCGCACGCCCTTGAACGCAAGCTCCAGCGCCAGCGCCTTGGTGAGCTGCACGACGCCGGCCTTGGCGGTGGTGTAGGCGACCACGCCCTTGGCGACGCCGAAGCCGAGCACCGAGGCGATGTTGACGATGGCGCCTGCTTTCTTGGCCGCCAGCATGCGACGCGCGGCTTCCTGCGCCCAGAAAAATACCGCGTCCAGATTTGTGCCGACCACGCGCCGCCATTCCTCTTCCGGCAAATCCACCGCGCGGCCGGAATGGGCGACGCCGGCGTTGTTGACCAGAATGGTCACGGTGCCGAAGGCTTTCTCGGCCAGATCGAAGGCCTTGACCATCGCTTTACGGTCGAGCACGTCGGCTTCGATGGCCAAAGCGCGCCCGCCCGCCGCCTCGATTTTTTTCTTCAAGGCAGAGAGCCGGTCGAGACGCCGCGCCACCAGCGCGACGGCCGCCCCGTTCGCGGCCAGCACCGCCGCAAAACGCTCGCCCAGCCCGCTGGAGGCGCCGGTCACCAGCGCCACGCGGCCCTTGAGATCGAACAGTTCGGAAGCGTTGGCCATCACTCAACCCCACCCGACTGGCCTTCGGCCAGCCACCCTCCCCTTTCAGGGGAGGGATAAGAAATGTCACCGGCCATAAAGCGCATGTGGCAGCGCGGTCGCAAGCCCCGGCACGAACCACAGCACGACAAGCGCCAAAAGCTGGATCAGCACAAACGGAATGATCCCCACATAAATATGCCGGGTGGTGATCTCCGGCGGCGCCACGCCGCGCAGGAAAAACAGCGTCGGCCCGAGCGGCGGGTGCATGTAGGAGGTCTGCAGATTGAGCGCCATCATGACGCCGAGCCAGACCGGATCGACACCCGGCATTTTCAGCAGCGCGGGCGCGACGATCGGCACCACCACGAAAATGATCTCGAAGGCGTCCATCACAAACCCGAGCAGGAACATCGCCAGCATCACCGCCAGCACCGCGCCGTTCGCGCCGCCGGGCAAATTGGAAAGCGCGCGGTGCACCATGTCGTCGCCGCCGAGCGCGCGGAACACCAGGCTGAACAACGTCGCGCCGATCAGGATCAGAAAAATCATGCTGGTGATCTGCCCGGTCTTGTTCATCACCGGGCCGAGCAATCCCGGCAGGCCGGCCTTGCGCGCTGCAAGCAGCACGGCGCCGGCCGCGCCGATGGAAGCTGCTTCCGTCGGCGTGGCGATGCCGCCGAGGATCGAGCCCAGCACGGCGACGATCAGCGCAATCGGCGCGACCAGCACTTCGGCCAGCCGGCGCGCCAGCGCAAAACCATGCGGGCCGCCGCGCTTGCGCGGCATCGCCGGGGAGGATTTCGGATAAAAGATCGCCATCGCGACCAGGAACAGCATGTAGAGCGCGACCAGCGACAGCCCCGGCACGATCGCGCCCGCAAACAAGTCGCTGACGTTGACCGAATTCGGCGCCAGATTGCCTTGCGCGAGTTGCGCCGCCTGATACGCGGTGGCGAGCTGGTCGCCGAGCAGCACCAGCACGGTCGCGGGCGGAAAAATCTGCGCCAATGTCGCGGTGGCGGCGACCGTGCCGGCGGCAAGCCGCGGATCGTAGCCGAAGCGCAGCATCGCGGGGAGCACGATCAGGCCCATCGTCACTGTCGTCGCGCCGACCACGCCCTTGGCGGCGGCCAGCAGCGTGCCGACGATCACCACCGAGATACCGAGCCCGCCGCGCAGCGAACCGAACAGCCGCCCCATGGTCTCAAGCAGATCCTCGGCGATGCGCGAGCGCTCCAGCATCACGCCCATGAAAATGAACATCGGGATCGCCAGCAGCACCTCATTGGTCATCACGCCGAAAATGCGCTGCGGCAGCGCGCCAAGGATCGCGAAGTTCATCGCGCCGCTCAGATGGCCGAATGTCGCAAAGCCAAGCGACACGCCGGCCAGCGTCAGCGCCACCGGATAGCCGGCCATCAGCGCGGCGCAGACGGCGGCCACCATCAGGATGGCGATGAGTTCGGCGGGCGGCATCAGCGTTCCCCGGCGCGGTTTTCGGCAAGCACGTATGCCGCGCGGATCGCCTGCGCGATCCCCTGCAACGCCATCAGCAGCGAAAACAGCAGGATCAAAGTCTTGAGCAGGAACACCAGCGGCAATCCGCTGGTTTCGTGCGAACGCTCAAGCACGGCCCAGGAGCGCGCGACGTAAGGAACCGCCAGCCAGGCGAGCGCCAGCGCGAACGGCAGCAGCAAAAACAATGCGCCGACCAGATCGACCAGCGCCTTGGTTCGCGCCGATGCTTGCGCATAGAACACATCGACCCGCACATGGCCGCCCGCGCGCAACGTCCAGGCCGCCGCCAGCATGAACATCGCCGCATGGGCGTAGACGATGGTTTCCGAAAGCCAGATCGAGCCAAGGCCGAATGCGTAACGCAGCACCACAACGATGAATTGCAGCGCGACCACGAACAGCGTGAGACAGGCCGCCGCGCGCCCAACCGCGCTGGTGACGCGGTCGATGCGCTCGGCAATTGCAAAAAGCGGCGAGGAAACGGACATCTTCTGCCGGGAACGGGACACAGTGGCGTCAACCAACATATCAGCTAAGATCGCCCCATGTCCGGTCACGACCACGATCATCCGCACGGCCACGAACACTCGGAGCTTTCCGAGACCGAGCTGCGCGTGCGCGCACTGGAGACGATCCTGACCGAAAAAGGCTATGTCGAGCCGGCCGCGCTCGACCTGCTGATCGAGACCTACGAGAAAAAAGTCGGCCCGCGCAACGGCGCGCTCGTCGTCGCCAAGGCCTGGACCGACGCCGGCTACCGGAAATGGCTGCTCACCGACGCCAATCCGGCCATCGCCTCGGTCGGCTATGCCGGCCGCCAGGGCGAGCACATGGTGGTGCTGGAGAATACGCCCAAGCGCCACAACATGGTCGTGTGCACATTATGCTCCTGTTACCCGTGGCCGGTGCTCGGCCTGCCGCCGGTCTGGTACAAATCGGCGCCCTATCGTTCGCGCGCGGTGGCCGATCCGCGCGGCGTGCTGGCCGACTTCGGCGTCGAACTGCCGAAGGAGACCGAAATCCGCATCTGGGATTCGACATCGGAAGTGCGTTATCTCGTGCTGCCGATGCGGCCCGCCGGCACCGAGGGCTTGAGCGAGGAGCGCCTCGCCGACCTCGTCACCCGCGACAGCATGATCGGCACCGGGCTGCCGAAGCGGCCGGAGGATATCAAATGACCGAGGGTGCGCAGGACATGGGCGGCGTGCGCGGCTTCGGCAAGGTCGTCCCCGAGCCGGACGAGCCGCCGTTTCACGCCGATTGGGAGCGGCGCGCGTTTGCGCTCACGCTGGCGATGGCGATGCCCGGCGGCTGGAACATCGACATGTCGCGCTCCGCGCGCGAGAACATGCCGCCGGCGGACTATCTTTCCAAGAGCTATTACCAGATCTGGCTTGCGGGCCTGGAAAAGCTGATGGCCGAGCGCGGACTTGCCGCGCGCGATGAGATCGAGAGCGGCCACGCATTGCATCCGCCGAAACCGGTCAAACGCACGCTCTCGCCGGACGACGTTTCCAAGGTGCTCTACCGCGGCGGGCCGACCGGGCGCGAACCGAAGGCGCCTGCGCGCTTTGCCGCCGGCGACAAAGTCCGCATGCGCAACATCGCTCCGCCGACCCACACTCGATTACCGCGTTATGTGCGCGGGCATGTAGGCGCGATCGAGCTGGTGCACGGCAGCCATGTTTTTCCCGACAGCAATGCGACCGGCGCGGGCGAGAACCCGCAATGGCTCTATACCGTGTGCTTCGATGGCCGCGATTTGTGGGGCAAGGACGCCGACCGAAACGTGAAGGTTTCGGTCGATGCCTGGGAACCTTACCTGGAGCCGGCCTGATGCCGCTCGATCCGCAGGCCGCCATGCGCGCCGCCATTGCCGTACCCGGCGTTCCGCGCGACCGGGACGGGCCGGTTTTCCGCGAGCCGTGGGAGGCGCAGGCTTTCGCCATGACGCTCGCCCTGCACCAGCGCGGCTTGTTCAGCTGGAAGGAATGGGCGGACGCGCTGGCGGTGCAAATCAAGCGCGCGCAGGCGGAAGGCGATCCCGACACCGGCGAGACGTATTATCGGCATTGGCTCGCCGCGCTGGAAAAGCTGATCGCGGAAAAGGGCGTGACGACGCCGGACGCATTGCACCGCTATCGCCACGCCTGGGATCGGGCCTGCGACCGCACACCGCACGGCTCTCCGATCGAATTGAAGCCGGAAGATTTTGCATAGAGCATTGTCAGGCGAAGTGGAATCCGGCTCGCCGTCCGACAATGCGATCAAATAAGAAATCTAGAGCATGATCCGAACGGATCATGCTCTAAAACCCCATCAGCCGCTCGCTCGCGAGATATCCGGTGAGCAGCAACAGGCCGAAGCCGAGCACCAGCGCGGCCGCCGCGGTCTCGATGCCGCGCAGCACGATGGTTCCCGCACCTGGCTTTGCTTTTGCAAAGCGGCCGGCGAGCCCGCGCGCGCCGACGGCGAGCATAGCGATGGCGGCCACCGTGATGGCGGTGCCCAGCCCCATGAGCAATGTCGCGACGACGCCGGTCCAGAAAATCCCCTGCGCCAGCGCAAACACCAGCACCAGGATGGCGCCCGAGCATGGCCGCAAGCCGACGGCGACGATGGCCGAAAGTCCGCGCCGCCAGCCGCCGGGACCGGCGAGTTCCTGCGGCTCCGGGCCGTGGCCATGACCCCAGGCGGAGGCGTGTTCGTCACCGTGGTCATGGTGGTGATGATGATCGTGATGATGGACCGCAGGCTTTGCGCCGAGCGCTGCCAGGAACGCGCGCCCCTTCACCCACAACAGCCGCGCGCCAACCAGAGCGATCAACGCATAGCTGACGATCTCGATGACGCGCACGGCGTCGCCCATCATCTTGGCGGTGGCGCCGAGCAACACTGCGGCGATGCCGACAAGCAGGATGGCGGTCAACGCCTGCAACAGCGCCGAGGCAAAGGAGAGCACGATGCCGCGCCGCCAGGTTTCGTCATTGGCCACCAGATAAGACGAGATCACCGCCTTGCCGTGGCCGGGCCCGGCGGCGTGGAAGATTCCGTAGAGAAACGAAATGCCGAACAGGCTTAAGGCCGCGCTGCCGTCGGTCTTGGCGGCGCGGATGGTGCCGGACATGGCGCGGTAGAATTCAGCCTGCTTGGCAATGATCCAGCCGGCAAAACCGTCCGGCGGCGGCGGCGGAGCTTGGCCGCGCGGCGCGCCGAATTGCGCCAGCGCCGCATCGAGCGCGCCGGCCGCCAGCAGCGCGCCAATGACAACGAGTGCCAGAATTTTCCAAAATTTGGCGCCGGAGCGCCGGGCGGACGACGTCATGCCAATACTCCCCGCATGGGTGCGCCGCCCCAAACGAATTCACGCCCCGCAGATCACGGGCATGTCACGGAAATCCTGTTGACGAAATTCGCGCCCCAGTTATTGGCGACCGCCGGATCGTTGGAGGCTTGCTCGCTCAGGCGCTTGCCTTGCGCAAAACTCATCTCCTGCGGCCGGCCGAGCGTAAGCTTGCAGGCGGACGGCGCACCCGCCAGCGCCACCGGATCCTTCTCGGCCAGCACGAAATCGACGAAATAACCTACGTCGTAAATCTCAAGCTCGAGCGCGCGCGCCTTCGCCGGTTTGACCAGCGGAAGCATGAAATGCAGCGTGAGCTTCGAATTGGCATATTCGAGCCAATAGTCCTTCGGCTCGACGAACGGCGCTTTTTCCCCATCCGCCTTGGCGTAGGTGAAGAAATCATATTCCTTGAGCGAGGCGACGTTGACCTCGGCGAGCGGCGCCAGTTCCTCGCGCGTGTATTGGCCCTTGGTCTTCTGCGCGAGGCCCTGCAAGGCGAAGGTCGAGAACATGTCGTCGAACGTCCAGGCGTGGCGCACGCCGGTCACGCTGCCGTCCGGCGCATAGATCAGCTCGCTCTTGATCGTTACCCAGACATGCGGATGCGCGAGCGCCGGCGCGGCAAGCGCCAAGCATGCGAAGACGGCAAAGACGATGCGGCGGAAGGTGTTCATGGCGCCCAAGAATCATACCACGGAGTTGGGCGCAATAGAGGCCGCCGAAACCGGTTAAACGCCGGCGGCTCCGCCGTCCGCGCGCGGGTCGTGGCCGCCCTCCAGCGTTGCATTGGGGTGCAGCACCACCGCGCCGGCATGGCCCATGGTGTCGGAATAAGGCTCGGCCATGACCTCTATATCGTGGCCGGCGGATAGCAGGCGATCGACCAGATGGCCGTCGAAGCGCGATTCCAGCCGCAGATTGGTGTGGTCGGAGCCCCAGGTGCGGCCGAGCAGCCAGCGCGGGGCGTCGAGCGCATCGGCCAGCGGGCGGCGGTAGTGCACGTGGCGGGTAAACACCGCCGCCTGCGATTGCGGCTGACCGTCGCCGCCCATGGTGCCGTAGGCGATGACGCGGCCGTCCTTGAGCGCAGCCAGCGCCGGGTTGAGCGTATGGAACGGGCGGCGGCCGGGCGCCAGCGGGTTCACCGCGCCCGCTTCCAGCGAGAAACTAGCCCCGCGGTTCTGCATCAGCACGCCGGTTGCCGGCAGCACGCAGCCGGAGCCGAACTCCCAGTACAGCGACTGGATGTAGGAGACCACGAGGCCGGAGGCGTCGGCCGTGCCCATCCAGACGGTGTCGCCCTCGCCCTTGCGCGCCGGCCATGGCGCCGCTTTGCGGCGGTCTATCTTGCCGGCCTGTGCGTCGAGAAATTCCGGCGCAAGGAATTGATTGAGATCGGCGGTGATCTTGTCCGGATCGGTGACGATGCGGTCGCGCACGCGGAAGGCGCGCTTGGTCGCTTCCACGATGCCATGGATGTGGTCGAAACCTTCGGCTTGTGTGACGCCCAGCCGCTCGAACAATGCGAGGATGATGAGCGAAGCGAGCCCTTGCGTCGGCGGCGGCGTGTTGTACGCCGTGCCGGCGGCAAGCTTCACGCTCAACGGCTCGGCCACCGCAGCTTTGTAACGGATGAGATCCTCGCGCGTGACCGGGCTGCCGATGCGTTCGAGATCGGCGGCGATTTCGCGCCCGACATCGCCGCGGTAGAAATCGTCGAGCCCGGCCTGCGCGAGCTGTTCGAGCGTAGCCGCCAGCGCGGTCTGCTTTATTCTCGCGCCCAGCTCCGGCGGCTTGCCGTCGAGCAGAAATGCATTGGCGAAACCGGCGGCGTCGGTCATTTCGGGAAGCTTCTCGGCGGTGAGCCGCGCCTGGCTGCGCGTCACCGTATAACCCTCGCCCGCATGAGCGATGGCGGCGCCGAGCAGCATGTCAAGCGGAAGCTTGCCGCCCTGCGCCTTGGCCGCCTCATGCGCCAGCATCCAGGCCCCGACGGCGCCCGGCACGGTGAGCGCCGCAAGCGGCCCGCGCGGGGGAATCGTCTCGTGCCCGTGCTCGCGATAAAGCCGCACGGTCGCTTTGCTCCCCGCAGGCCCCGCCCCCATCAAGGCGCGCACGCGGCCGGACGGCTCGCGGATGAGCCAGAAGCCGTCGCCGCCGATGTGATTCATGTGCGGATAGACGGCGGCGATGCTCGCGGCCATGGCGATCATGGCTTCGATCGCGTTGCCGCCTTCGGCAAGAATGTGCCGCCCATCTTCGACCGTGGCGGCATGCGGCGCGCAAACCACGCCCTTGCGATGTCCGGCGGTGTGCAGATCCACCTTCATGCCGCCGCTGCGTCGTCGAGGCCGCGCTTCTTGAGCAACGCATCGAGCGTCGGCAGGCGGCCGCGGAAGGCCTTATAGGCCTCCGCCGGGTCGCGCCGGTTGCCGGCCGCGTAGATAAAATCGCACAGGCGCCTGGCGGTGGCCGGATCGAAGGCGTCGCCTGTTTCCTCGAACGCGTTAAAGGCGTCGGCGTCGAGCACTTCCGACCACAGATACGAGTAATAGCCCGCGGCATAGCCGCCGCCGGAAAACAAATGCTGGAAATGCGGCGTGCGGTGCCGCATCGCGATCTCCTCCGGCATCTTGATGCGCGCAAGCGTGGCGCGCTCGAAACCGACCACGTCGAGCGCCGCGGCATCGCCGAGCGAATGCAATTCGATATCCACCAGCGCGGACGAAGTGTATTCCACCGTGGCGCAGCCCTGGTTGAAGGTGCGCGTCGCCAGCAGCCGCTCGAGCATGGCCTGCGGCATCGGCTCACCGGTGCGGCAATGGCGCGCATAGGTCTTCAGGATTTCCGGCACCTCCAGCCAATGCTCATAAAGCTGCGAGGGCAGTTCGACAAAGTCGCTCGACACGGACGTGCCGGCGAGCAGCGGGTAAGTGACGTCGGAGAGCAGTCCGTGCAGCGCATGGCCGAACTCGTGGAACAATGTGCGCGCATCCTCGAAGCTCAACAGCGCCGGCTCGCCCGCCTGCGGCTTGGAGAAATTGCAGACGTTGAGGATGATCGGGCGCACGTTGCCGGTAAGCTTCTCCTGGTCGCGCAATGAAGTCATCCAGGCGCCGCTGTGCTTGGATTCGCGGGCAAAATAATCGCCGATGAAAAGCCCGACATGGCGCCCGTCCGCATCCTTCACTTCGAAGGCGCGCGCATCGGGGTGATAGAGCGGCACATCGGCCGGCGTGAAGGAAAGCCCGAACAGCCGCCGCGCGGTCTCGAACGCCGCCTCGATCATGCGCTCAAGCTGGAAATACGGCTTGATCTCGGCCTCGTCGAGATCGAAGCGCGCCTTGCGCACCTTTTCGCTGTAGTAGCGCCAATCCCACGGCGCCAGCGCGAAATTGCCGCCTTCGGCGCGGACCATCGCCTGCAGCTCGTCGCGCTCGCGAGCAGCGCGAATGCGCGCCCGCGTCCACACGTTATCGAGCAGTTCGCGCACCGCGCGCGGCGTCTTTGCCATCTGATCGTCGAGCCGGTAGTCGGCGAACGTCTTGTAGCCGAGGAGCTGCGCGCGTTCGGTGCGCAGCGCCACCATCTCGGCGACGATCGCCCGGTTATCGGTCTTACCGCCGTTCTCCCCGCGCATGATCCAGGCCTGATGCGCCTTTTCGCGCAGATCGCGCCGGGCGGAAAATGTCAGGAACGGCTCGATCGACGAACGCAGCAGGGTAATGACGTGCTTGCCGGCAAGACCGCGCTCCTCGGCCGCCCCGCGCGCCGCCGTGCGCACGAAATCCGGCAGGCCGGCAAGGTCGGCCTGCTCCAGCACCAGGGCATAGGCTTTCTCGTCGGCCAGCACATTCTGCCCAAATTGGGTGCCGAGGCTTGCGAGCCGCTCGCCGATTTCGGCGAGGCGTTGCTTGGCGGCGGGTTCGAGCGCGGCGCCCGCGCGCACGAACAGGGTGCGGTAGCGATCCAGCACGCGGCGCTGTTCGTCGTCGAGGCCGAGCGCCTCGCGCCGGCGCCACACCGCGTCGATTCGGCCGAACAGTTCCGCATTGAGGTAGATATCGCTGTCATGGCGCGCCAAAACCGGCGAAATATCGCGCTCAATCGCCTGTAGCGCCTCGCCGGTATCGGCGCCCGCCAGCACAAAAAACAGGTTGGAGACGCGGGTGAGTTCGGCACCGCTGCGCTCAAACGTCTCGATGGTATTGGAGAATTCGGGCGGCTGGGGACCGCCGGCGATGGCCGCGATTTCGGCCCGGTGGGCGGCAAGCGCACGGTCAAATGCGGCACGGAAATGCTCCGGTGCGATCATGGCAAACGGCGGCAGGCCGAAGGCGGCGGTCCACCGCCCATTGAGGGGGTTGGCCTCGTCTTTTTTGCCCGTGGAGCGCTCGGAGGTCATCGGCCAGCCTTTTGCCTTGATCGCCGGGCAGGTTTCAGGGAGATTGCCGCCCGGGAAGCCGCTGGGTTAGCCCGCAAAGACCGCGAACCGCAAGCCAGGAACCGCACGCCATGACCGCCAAAGGCCGCCGCATACTCTGGCCCAACGTGCTGACCGTCGGTAGCGCGGCGATCCTGATCGGCGCCGAGGTGTTCGGCGCGGCCTTCGCCAGCAGCTGGGCGATCGCCACCTTGTTCGGCCTTGAAGCCATCGGCGCGCACATCCTGGAAGTCATCTTCTCCGCCTGCGGCGTGGCGGTGATGGTCGGCTTCATCCGCGGCGCCAACCGCATCGAGCCGCTCACCGCGGCCGACTGACGCGCGCGCAGGGCGCTTGTAAAAAAAGTTAAGAAATCTTGTGCGCTCCGCGAACTAAATTGCTTGCGCTGAGCGCGTGAATCCCCTATTCGCAAATTGCCCAATTTCGCACGTGCCTGTGGCCGTGTGTCGGTTGGTGGGCATCCGGACAAGAGGCCGGACAGCCGCCTAAGGAAGTGATCTGACTTCCTTGCTCATGCAACCGGCAGCCGGAGGCGAAACCGGCGCACCCCGCGCTCAACGGGGGACGCGGCTTAAAGCAACGACGGAACGGGCTTTTTTGGAAGCCGGCGCTAATGCCGGATCGCTGAAAAGGCTTGTCCTTCTTGCCGAGGCGC
>CAMAWF010000059.1 GCA_945861895.1 Rhizobium sp. Q54 | reverse complement strand
ACATCTCGAAGACGGCGCTGAAGGAGTTCCTCAAAATAGACTTCTGGCCCGGCAACGAAGATGGCCTCGACCGCAAGAAGCTGGAAGCCACCATTGCGTTGATGAAAAGGGTCGGCGGCATCCAGCCCGGCAAGGAAGCCGTCACCTATGACAAATTGGTCGATCTCAGCGTCTGGAAAGACGCCAATGCAATGATTAAGAAGTGATCTGCTTCGTAAGCAGACTTTCTAAACACGGCGCACGCCCATGCTAAGCACCGTCCTTGGCCGGCGCGCGCCGTTCTTCCTTAGCCTGCTCGCCGGCATGGCGCTGTGGGAAATCGTCGGGCGCAATACCAGCCCCGCCTTCATGGTTCCGCTGTCGGAAACGCTGGTACGCTTCTGGCAGCTCGTGGACAGCGGCCAGTTCGGCGCGCAATTCCTGGATTCGGCAAAGCTGTTTCTGACCGGGCTGGTGCTCGCGCTTGTTGTCGGTATGCCGTTCGGCATGCTGCTGGCGCGCGTGCAAAGCCTGCGCACCGCGCTTGAGCCCTACATCATGGTGCTCTACGCCACGCCGATGGTCGCGCTGATTCCATTCATTCTCTCGATCATGGGATTCGGCTTCACGCCCAAGGTTCTCGTCGTCTTTCTGTTCGCGGTGTTTCCGGTGCTCTACAATACGGTTGAAGGCGCGCGCAGCATCAAGCCGGAGATGATCGAGGTGGCGCGCTCGTTCCGCTCCAGCGAGTGGGCGCTGTGGCGCGAGGTGATGGTGCCTTACACGCTGCCCTTCACCATGACCGGCGTGCGGCAGGCGATCGGCCGCGGCCTGGTCGGCATGGTGGCGGCGGAATTTTTCCTTAGCTCCACCGGCCTCGGCCAGCTCATCATGTCGTCGTCGCAGAATTTCGACACCTCGGGCGTGCTGGCCATGATCCTGATGATCGGGCTGATCGGAGTTGGACTGATGCGGGTCGGACAGATGATTGAAAATCATTTCGCGCGCTGGCGGGTTTAAGGCATGGCCGAAACCAACGCATCGATCGTCATGCCGTCGGCGGTCAAACCCGCGACAAGAACCAATCGCACCGGCGGCTTCCTGCTGCCGCGCGTGCTCGCCGGGTTCGGTATCATGCTGGTGTGGGAGGTCGTCGTCCGTCTGACCGCGCCGGCATACGTCGCCAAGCCGAGCGGCATCGTGCTGGTCATCCCCAAGGTTCTCGTCGACCCGAAATTCCTCGAAGCTACCGTGCAGACGCTCGGCGCCGTGGCGCAAGGACTGCTGATCGCGCTCGCGCTCGGCACCGTGATCGGCCTGCTGATCGGCCGCAGCGCGACGATGGAGCGCATGCTGCGGCACTACATCAACGGTTTTTACGCCGTGCCGATGATCGTCATCCTGCCGCTGGTGACGCTGTGGTTCGGCTACACCAGCGCCGCACGCCTGGCGACCATCGTGTTCGCCGCGATATTTTCCATCATCATCAATGTCGCCGACGGCGCGCGCGCGGTGCCGCGTGAATTCCTTGAGGTTGCGGCCTCGTTCCGCTCCGGCCGTCTGCGCACCATGATCGATATCGTGCTGCCGGCCTCCACGCCCTATTTCCTCGCCGGTCTGCGCCTGGCCGCCGGCCGCGCCCTGATCGGCGCCGTGGTGGCTGAGTTTTTCGCGGCCATCGGCGGGCTCGGCTATTTTATCCTCTACAAATCGCGGATCTTTCAACACAACGAGGCGTTCGTCGGCGTTTTGCTGCTGGCGGCCTTCGGCGTCGGCTTTGAAGTGCTGATCGGCGGAAGCACGCGCCGTTTCCTGCCCTGGTATCGCCGCGACGAGAAGGCCGACTAGCGCTCCGCGGCTCTCCTGCAAAGGACCGGTTGCATGTCATCCGACCCACGGGTCAAGGCGGCGATTTCCCATTGGGGGCCGCGCTTCATCGCCAACGGCGTGGCGCTCACCGATTTCGAGGAGGTCACCGCCTCGCTATCCTCCTACGACGATTGGTGCAGCGCCTGGTCGGCGCGCGCCGCCGTTCACGAACAGATGGGCCGCGATGCGCTGGCGCAAAAGAAATTCCTCACCGCCGGCGAATGCCTGCAACGCGCCGGGGTCTATTACCATTTCGCCTCGTTTCTGTTTGTGCATGACGTGGCGCAGATGAAAGCCGCTCACGCTAAGGGCATCGACTGCCGGCAGACGGCGCTGCCGCATTTGCGGCCGCCCGGCGAACGGGTAGAGATTCCCTATCAGGGGAAAACGCTGGCCGGAATTCTGCGCAAGCCGGCCGGCGTCGAGCGCCCGCCGGTGGTCGTGATGGCGGTCGGACTCGATTCGACCAAAGAAGAAACCGACGCTTACGAATTTCCGTTTCTCGCGCGCGGCATGGCGACATTTGTCTTTGAAGGGCCGGGCCAGGGCGAAGCGCAGTACGACTTTCCCATCCGCGGCGATTACGAGGTGCCGGCCGCGGCGGTGCTGGATTTCGCCGAACAGCGGTGCGACATCGACGGCGCGCGCATCGGCATGTGGGGCGTGAGCCTGGGCGGCTACTACGCGCCGCGCGCCGCCGCGTTCGACAAACGCATCAAGGCCTGCATCGCGCTCGGCGGCCCGTTCGACTGGGGCGCGGCCTGGGACGGCTTGCCGGAGTTAACGCGCGAAGCATTCCGCGTGCGCAGCCATTGCAAGACGCAAACCGAGGCAAAGGTGAATGCCGCCACGCTGTCGCTGGTCGGCGTCGCGCAGAAGATCACTTGCCCGATATTCATCGTGAACGGGCGGCTCGACCGCATTGTGCCTGCCAAGGACGCCGAACGGCTGGCGCGCGAGGTCAAAGGTCCGGCCGAGCTGATGATGATCGAGGACGGCAACCACATCGCCACCAATCGCGCCTATCGCTGGCGCTCGCAAAGCGCCGACTGGATGGCAGACCGTTTGCGCGCTCTCTGACTGTCACGCACCGCAAAAACGGGCAGCCGCGCGATGCCGGCCTGACAGGCCCCGGCGCAAGTTGATCGGCGGCCGGGAACCGCTAACGTTGTACTCGGCGCGCCGACAGGAGACCCCGCATGCCCGCGACCATTCTAGATTCCCTGGTGTTTCGCGACATTTTCACCACCGAAGCGATGCGGAAAGTGTTCTCCGACGAGAACCGGGTGCAGAAATATCTCGACATCGAGGCGGCGCTGGCGCGCGTGCAGGCGCGGCTCGGCATCATCCCGAAGCAAGCCGCCGACGAGATCAATCGCCATTGCGCGGCCGAAAAAATCGACATGGCCGAACTCAAGAAACAGACCGAGCGCATCGGCTATCCGGTTCTGCCGGTGGTCAAGCAGCTGGTCGCGCTGTGCAAGGACGGCCTCGGCGAATGGTGCCACTGGGGCGCGACGACGCAGGACATCACCGACACCGCGACCGTTTTGCAAATCCGCGAGGCGCTCGCGCTGCTGGAACAGGACATCGACGCCATTTCCGATTCGCTCGCCGGCCTCGCCAAGCGCTATCGCGACACGCCGATGGCGGGGCGCAGCAACCTGCAACAGGCGGTGCCGATCACCTTCGGTTACAAGATGGCCACCGTGCTCGCCGCCTTCGAGCGGCATAAGCAGCGGCTGAAGCAATTGCGCCCGCGCGTTCTGGTCGGCGAATTCAGCGGCGCCGCCGGCACGCTTTCTTCGCTCGGCAAGGACGGTTTGAAAGTCCAGGACGCCTTGATGAAGGAACTCGGCCTCGGCCAGCCAGCGATCGCCTGGCACACCGTGCGCGACAATATCGCGGAGACCGGCTGCTTCCTCGGCCTCGTCACCGGCACCTGCGGCAAGATCGCCTTCGACGTGAAGCTGATGATGCAGACGGAAGTGGAAGAAGTCTACGAACCGTTCCACGAAGGGCGCGGCTCGTCGAGCACCATGCCGCAAAAGCGCAATCCGATTTCTTCCGTTTACATCACCGCCAACACGTCGATGGTGCGCCAGCTCACCGCCGCGCTGCTCGAAGCCATGATCGGGGACCACGAGCGCGCCACCGGACCGTGGCAGATCGAGTGGATCGCGCTGCCGGAAATTTTCCTGCTGTCGGCCGGCGCACTGGCGCAGACGCGTATTCTCACCGGCGGCTTGCAGATCGACGCCAAGAAAATGCGCGCCAATCTTGACATCACCAAGGGGCTGATCATGTCGGAGGCGGTGATGATGGGGCTCGGGGCGCAGCTCGGCCGTCAGCGCGCGCACGATCTGGTCTATGACATCTGCCGCAAGGTGATCGAGACCGGGCGGCCGCTGGTCGACCTGCTCGCCGAAGACAAGGAGATCGCCAAGCATCTCGACCGCAAGGCAATCGAAAAGCTGGTCGACCCGGCCAATTATCTCGGCGTCGCCGGCGAGATGGTGGATCGCGTGCTGGCGATGCGCGGGAAAACCTAAACGGACGGCATCGTCCGCCGGATCGCGAAGGCGACGGCAAGCGTGGCCGCGCCGATCAGCACGAACAGCGTCGGGATCGTGACGCCGGCCGTTTGCAGCAGCGCGGCCAGTACGGTTGCGCCGGTCATGCCGGCGGCGTTGAGCACGTTGACCGCGGCAATGGTGCGTGCGCGGCGGTCGGCCCCGGCCCAGGCCTGTACCGCCGCGAATACCGGAACGATGAGCAATCCGCCGCCGATCGCCAGTCCCGCAAGATCGACGGCGGCGCGAATGCCCTGCGCGCTCGCGAATACGGCCGCCGGGCCGAGCGGCGCAGCGGCAGGCCCAAGGCCATAAGTGCCGATGCCGAGATCGAGCGCGCTTAGGCCAATGAGCACGGTGCCGAACAGCGACGGGCGCAGCACAATGCGTCCACGCGCGATCACCGCCGCCAGCGCGGAGCCGACGCCGACGGCAATCGAGAACAACGCGAGATAGACCGTGACGGTTTCCTCGTTGCCGCCAAGCAGCCCGTTCACCAGCGGCGGCAGCAGCGACAGCACGACAATGCCGACCAGCCAGAACCAGCTTGTCACCAGCGCGCCCCACCACAGCCGCGCGTCGCCGCGCAAATGGCGGATCAGCGCTGCGGTGGAGGCGGCGATGTTTTTCGAAATCACCAGATGCGGCGCGCCCTGCCCGCTTGGCGGAATCATCAGGCTCGCCAGCCAGCACAACAGCGCAAAACCCATCACCAGCGCGGAGAACACGAATGCATCGCCGCCGCCTTTGGCCGCGATGCCGCCGAGGATGGTGCCGGTGAGAATGGCGATGAAGGTCGCGCCTTCGACCAGCGCGTTGCCGGCCGGCAATTCCGAGCGCGCCAGATGATCCGGCAGAATTCCGTATTTGATCGGCCCGAACAGCGCCGCGATCACGCCAAACCCGAACAGGGCGACAAACAGCACCGGTACGGAACTTCGCATGAATCCGAACATCGCCAGCGCCGCCACCGCGATCTCGGCAAGCTTGAGTTTCTGCGCAACCCGCGCCTTGTCGTAGCGATCCGCCAGTTCGCCACCCAATGCCGACAGAAAGAAAAACGGCGCAATGAACACCGCGCTCGCAAGCGCGATCAGCGCGGCGCCATCCGGCCCGCCGATGCGGAACAGGATCAGGAACACCAGCGCGGTCTTGAGAAAATTGTCGTTGAACGCCGAAAAGAACTGGCACCAGAACAGCGGCGCGAAGCGCTTCGAAAGCATCAGCGGCGGCGGCATCGGACGCTCCAGGCGGGACCGGCGCTGTTATAGCAACAGGCGCGAAAAAGGGGCGGCCCGAAGACCGCCCCCGATACGCAACGCTCTGACGCTGACGAACGCCGTACTAGAAACGCGCCTGCTCGCCCGGCTGCATGACGATGGCTGCCACGCTCAGTGCGATGGCCGCAGCCGCGACGATGGTGAAAAGCGAGATCCACATGGCGAACCTCCTCTTACCGTTCCTGTCACTGTACTTGTCACTGTTGTTGGGCCCTGCGGGCTCCGGCAGGACAAACCTGCAAACAGGGTATCGAGCTTCCCCGGTTCCGGGGTCTCTGAATGAAATATATGGCGATAAAACCCTAAAACCAGCGGTTAAAATTGTATCCGGCCGGGCACAAACAAGTCATTGATTCTGCAGGGAAGATTGCAAATTCGCCAGCATAATGCGCAGTTCCATCTCGCGGAACTCGACAAACACCCGCCGCATCCAGCGCTGCAACTCCATCTGCGCGTCGAGCGGCATGCCCAGCATCGAGCTTGTGCTGGATTCGGCGAACGAGAACGGCTTCTTGTCGATATATTTTTTCAGGCCCGGCGCCAGCACCGGAAGATGGAACGGCACCGAGGCGACGCCGCCTGCCGGAAACAGGTCGCGGTGTTGCGCCTTGCCTGCGGCTTCGTTGTGTACCGGCACCAGCGTGGCCCCGGGTAATTGCCGCCGCAGCATCGCATAGGCATCGGCGGACGACTTGTCCGGCGCGATCATGAACAGGATTACCGGCACGATCGAGCGCCGGCGCGCCTCCCCGACAAAATCGATCTCGCGTGCGACGGAGAAAAAAGCCTCGAATGCGCCGGGTCCGAGATCGACCACCTTCGACGTCGCATCCTCGGCGATCAGCCGGTCGAACAGCGCCATCTGCCCTTTGATGTCGCCAACCTTGGCCGTCTTCGCATGACTGGGCAGAAATTGCGTCAACTCCGGCTCGACGTTGAGGTCGAAGGCCGCCACGTCCCGGCCATTGATCAGGAAAAAATCGGTCAGCAGCCGGGCAACCAGCGTGCGCCCCACGCGCGGGCGGGGCGAACAAACGACGGTGATGGAGGTTGCAAGCGTCATGAGATGGCGGCTTTGCGCCGAAAGCATTCGGTCCGACAGCGAACGATCGGACGCCGGAAAAGCATTGCGTAGACGGGCAGGCGCCTTGGAGTCCAATCGGCTCCGATTGAATCAGGACCCGGCGCCGGCTTTTTGTTTGAGCATGATCTTTTCCGAAAACTGGTTCCCACTTTTCGGGATCATGCTCTAGCTGGCGACTTGCCGGACGTTGTCTTCCTTCGCGGCCACAAGCTCCGGCAGTTTCACGCGATCGTACTCGCCCCACACATTGCCGAGCCAATGGCGTACATAGCCGCGCAGCACAAATGAATAGTTGGCGGCATCGCCTTTCGCATTCTTATTGGCAACGAAGGTGACGAACGGAACCGAGGCAACTTCAACCTGTTCGCAGGCCATGGTGTTGAGCTGCGGGATGATGATTTCGGAGGCGCCCTTGATCTTGTTGAAATATGAGTCGTAGGTCGCCGGATCCCATTCGAAGAACGTCGAATTGTTGATGAAATTCTTCACCAGGAAATAGTTCGCATCGCCGACGAATTGCGCGGTCTCGGCAATCTCGTCAAGCGAGGCGATCGAGGGTCCGAGAATATGAAAAACTGAAAAAGTGATCTGGCCTTTTTTCGCCGAATCGAGAAACCCGATGTCGCGCAGCGCTTGCAAGGTCGAGGACAGCAAGCCGGCGCGGATGTCGATGATCGTCACCTTGGCTTCAGCGCTGCCGAGCGTGTCGAAGATTTTCATCTGATCGGGAACGGTGGTCACGTCCACCACCTCGGTCAGATCGGGGTGGAAGCGCTTGAGCGTTCCCTTTGGCGATTCGGTGTCGAAGGCGCGGGTGGGAATGTTATGGGCGGTAAAATAGTCGAGCAGAGTGCGCGCGACGGTCGTCTTGCCCACGCCGCCCTTGTCGGCACCCACCAAAATCACCGCTGGCTTCGCCATCGACTAACCCTTGTACGCGAACTCTACCGACCCGGTAACTTACTACTGCATCAGCATGGCAGAATGACAGCAGAATTCCAACGCTACAGAAGGGTGGAATCTGGCCCGCCGCGCCGTATTTCCTTGGAATATAGAGGAAATCCGCCCGCAAGGTTGCATGAATTGGTGCCGCAAGAGGGATTCGAACCCCCGACCCCGTCATTACGAATGACGTGCTCTACCGACTGAGCTATTGCGGCGAAGTCCCGCGCCTCTGATATCGACGCCGATCCGGCATTGCAAGTAATGGCCAGCCGGGGCGGGTCCGGGGTGCGCGCCTTTTTGCGACTACCGGAAAAATTCCCGGATCCGGCGCCAGGGGTCGATGCGCGGTTCGCTCGGCTCGGGTACCGGATCGGCTTCGAAGCGGGAATCCGGCCCCGGATCGTCGGGCGCATGCACCAGCGGAATCACCGACTCGACCGGCCGCAATTCCTTCGGTTTGCTGCTGCGCCGGGCGGGCTTTTGCGGCGCCGGAGGCTGTTCGGCAACGGTTGCCGGTTGCGGGAGCGGCGGCGGTTGGCTGGCGACAAGCGTATCGGCGTCTATCGCGGGCCGCACCATGCCGATTTCGGCCAGCGGCACCTTCCACTGGAACGCATCCAACTTGCCCGTGACCGGCGAAACCGGCATCCAGCGCTCGGAGACGACGCCGTCGGCTGTCCACGCCGGATCGGACGCCGCGTGCAGGGCGCGCGCCATCCATTGCCGTGCACGGCCTTCGTCGCCGTGCTCGATTTGCTCGATCTCCGCCATCGAGGTCGCGACACGTTGCGTCGGCGCTGCGAGATACGGCGCGAGTGCGGCACGCGCGACAGCGAATTCTCGCGCATCGAGCGCGGCGCGGGCGACCGCGAGCGCGCCGTCCACACCAGCCGCGCCCTTCTCCGCCAGCCGCTGCGCGCGCAGCAACCGGTCGCGCGCCGAATCGCCGAAGCGCAGATGCGCATAGACATCGGCCAGATCCGGATGGGGATTGGCTTTCCATGCAGTCTCGAGAATTTTCGCCGCCTTGCGCAATTCACCGGCTTCCGCCAGCCGCCGTCCGGCCAGCGCCGCTGCCGGCACCAGCGCAGGCGCCAGCTTGACCGCTTCGAGCGCCAACGCACGCGACGCCTCGCGGTCGCTGTCTTCAACGGCGAGCGCGCGGGCCGTGAGCAGCACGGCGCGCTGGCGGCGATAATCGTCCTTGCCGAGCGCGCCCTTCATGCGATCGAGCGCCGCCAGCGCGCCCGCCCAGTCGGCGGCCGCGCAACGAAAGTCGAGCACAGCCTCTCCGGCCCAGGCCAGAGCGGGCGCCGTCTTCACCGCTTCCTCGGCGAACAGCCGCGCGGCACTGGCATCCTCGCGGCGGCGCGCTTCCACATAAAGTCCGCGCAGGCCGATGAGCTTGGTGTCGCTGCGCCCGGCCATGGCGCGGAATACGCGCTCGGCGGTGCTCCGCTCGCCGGACATTTGCGCCGATTGCGCGGACAGCAGCAGCGCCAGCGGCTCCCCCGGCGCCAGCCGCTCGGCCTCGCCCGCGGATTTTTGCGCGGTGCGCACGTCGCCGGCGCCGACCGCGATCAGGCCGCGCGAGATCGCCAGATAGCCCTTGATCTGCCGGCGATGGCGCAGGAACAGCGAGACCTGATCGGGCGAGCGCAGGATGCCGCGCAGGATCGACCACAACAGGATGGCGGCGAAAATGATGATGATAAGCGCCGCCGCCGCAACCATCATCGATGTTTCGATGCGCCAGCCGAGCCAGGTGATCGCCACATCGCCCGGACGATCGGCGAACCAGGCAATGCCGAACGCGATCAATCCGACGGCGACGAGAAAAAAAGCAACCCGGATCATCGCGCGGCGGCTCTCATCTGGCGAATAAACGTAATGTGTCGGTGCTCAATTTACGGCTGGCGGCGAGCGCCGCATTGCGCGCCGCTAGCCTGCCGGTCCAGCCGCCGGCCGGCGCGCGCAGCGACGCCGGCAGTTTGTTCAACTCGACAAGCGCGCCGGCAATGTCCGCCTGCGCTGCCTTGATCTCGATGCGGGCAACCACCGCCGCAACAGCATCATCGCCGGGCACGTCGCCGGCAGGACGCACCCGTACAAGCTTTCCGGCGTTCGCCTGCAGGCGATCGAGAAAACCGGACTCAAGCGGTGCGTTGACGCCGGAGGCCTTCAGCAGCTCCGGCACCAGCGCCGACAATTCGCGCGTCAGCGCCGCTTCGCTCGGCAGACCCGTACCGGCAAACGGCTCCAAAAACGCAAGCGCGCCCGGATCGCCGCCCAGCGATTTCACGGTGGCGAATTCGGCCGCATACGGCTGGCCATCGGAGACCGCACTGCGCAAGGCAGCGACGCTCAGCGCCAGCCGCGCCACGTTATCGGGCGCGCCGGCGGCCTTGGCGCTTTCCATTTCGGCGGTCTTGGCGACTTGCTCCAGCGCGGCGATGCGTTTCGCCAGCGCGTCGAGATCGCCGCGTTCGATACCCGGAGACACCGCGCGCGTCGCGTTCTGCAATTCGGTCACGGCCTTGGCAACTGCGGCGGCCTGGCTCTTCGCCTCGGCGGCATTGGCGGCGGTATCGCCGGCGCCGCGGTTGAGCGCCGTGAGCGCGATGCCGAGGGATTGCATCGCGGTTTCCGCCGCGGCGAGGCGCTCCATGAGTGCCGGGTCGTTCACCGGCGGGCGCGGCGCAGCGGCAGCCTGCTCGATCTTGGCGAGCCGCTGGGAAAGTTCTTCAAGCGATTTGGAATCGATTACGGGCGGCTGACGGTTTTGCAGTTCGTGCAACTGCATTTCCAGAACCGAAACCCGCGCCCGCATCGCGGTGGTGCCGGCGTAGCGGATCGGCACCGCGCCGGTCAGCCAAAGCGCGAACAACACAAGGGCGACCAGGACGCCGCCGGCCATGCCGGCCCCGACATGGGGCCAGTCCAAATGCGCCTGCAACCAGGCCCAAGGCTTGCGATCCACGCCGGCGTCAGCCGCCGCGGGCGGAGCCTGCCCGCGCGCACCCGCCGCGGCGTTTTCGACTTCGGTCGCCGTCAGGTCGATGGTCGGCGTAGGGCGACGGCGGCGGCGCGCGCTGGCTGCTTCCGCCGTTTCCGACGATGTGCGTTTTCCGCTCGTCATGCGCATCTCCTCGACGAATCGGCCGCCCCGCGCCCCGCCGCAAGGGCATAACGCGGACCTCCGCAAGCGGCAACTTGTCCTTGAGTCTAGCCGAGAAGGTCGATCAAGACGGCCTCGTCCGGGCGCGGCGCGACGATTATTTTTCCGGAGCCGGCGGCCTTGAGCGGTTCGGCAACCTGCGGCGACAGACAAAAATGCCGCAGCGCCAACGCCGGACCGGGAAATCCGGCGGTCCCGGCGCCCGCAAGGTAAAGCTCGGCGCTGCGGCGCGAGAAATGCAACGCGGCATCGAGCAAACCTGCTTTGAGCGCCTGCGCCAGCGCGGCCGGGAACGCGGCGGCGGCGGCGCGATAGAGCGCGACGGTGCGCACGGCAAAATCGTGAGCCGCGAGATCGCCCGCCAGATCGCCGGCACGATCCTCCCCGGCAAGATAAAGCAACGGACCTGCTGCGCCGCGCGCGGCCACCAGGCGCGCGAGATCGTTCGCGTCGCCGCCGGCGGAGATCACCTCGGCAAAGCCGGCGTCGCGGGCAGCCTCGGCGCTGTGGCGTCCAACCGCGAAAACGGGGATGCCGTTAAGCGCGCTGCGCCGCGCATGCGCCGCGACGGCGCGCGCGGCATTGGCGCTAGTGATCAGAATCGCAGCGAACGGGCCGGCAGGAATGTCGGCAGCGACCGGTTCAATCCGCATCAAAGGAGCGTGCAGCACATGATGGCCGCGCGCACGTAACGCAGCCGCGGTGCGTTCGCCGTCTGGCTGCGGGCGGGTGACGAGCACGCGCACCGCATTCACCCGAAAAAGCCGGGACCGGCGCGGCGCTTGAGCTCGCCTCCGGCATCGACGCCAAGCGCGGCCGCATCCTTGCATTCGCCTTCGCGGCTGGTCTCGAAGGCGGCACTGCCGTCCGGCTTGGCGATCAACCCGCGAAATCGCAGCCGCGTGCCGGAGATAATCGCGTGTCCGGCAATCGGCGTGCGGCAGGAGCCTTCGAGCACGCCGAGAAATGCGCGCTCGGTGGCAAGCGCGATGGACGTATCCTCGTCGTCGATGGCCGCCAGCAACGCGCGCGTCTTCGCGTCATCCACGCGCGTGACGATTGCAATCGCGCCCTGGCCCACCGCGGGCAAGAATTCCTCGACGCTGAAAATCATCGTCGCGCGGCCGGCGAGCCCGAGCCGCTTCAATCCCGCCAATGCCAGCAATGTCGCGTCGGCGGCGCCTTCCTCGATTTTGCGCAGCCGCGTCTCGACATTGCCGCGCAAGGGCACGACTTCGAGATCCGGCCGCGCGCGCTTGACGATGGCCTGGCGGCGCAGCGAGGCGGTGCCGACGATGGCGCCTTTGGGCAGGTCGGCGAGCGTGCGCCACTTTGCGCTGATGAGCGCATCGCGCGCATCTTCGCGCTTGAGGCATGCCGCAATCATGAGTCCGTCCGGCAATCCGGTCGGCATATCCTTGGCCGAATGCACCGCAAGGTCGATGTCGCCCGAAAGCAGCGCCTCGTCGATCTCCTTGGTGAACAGGCCCTTGCCGCCCGCTTCCGCCAGCGGGCGGTCCTGGATCGCATCGCCGCTGGTGCGGATGATCTTCAGCTCGATCCGGTCGGCCTGCACCCCTTGCGCCGCCGCAAGCTGCGTGCGCACCTCCCGCGCCTGCACCAGCGCAAGCGGGCTGCCGCGCGTTCCGATGCGCAAGGAGGTGGAGGATTGCGCCATGCGACCTCGCAATGTTAGGCCAGACGAAACCGGATCATAGGGACGGCGCCGGAGCGGGGAAAGCGAATGGTTGTGCTCGGCATCGAGACGACCTGCGACGAGACCGCCGCAGCGCTGGTGGAGCGCTACGAGGACGGCCGCGGCAAGATCCTGTCCAATGTCATCTTCTCGCAGGTGAGCGAACACGCCGCATTCGGCGGCGTGGTGCCCGAAATCGCCGCCCGCGCCCATGTGGAAGCGCTCGACCTCATCATCGCCAAGGCCATGACCCAGGCCGGCCGGACCTATGACAAGCTCGACGGCATCGCCGCCGCAGCCGGTCCGGGCCTGATCGGCGGCGTCATCGTCGGCCTCACCACCGCCAAATCGATCGCGCTGGTGACCGAGAAGCCGCTGATCGCCGTCAATCATCTCGAAGCGCACGCGCTCACCGCGCGGCTCACCGACGCAACGCCGTTTCCGTATTGCCTGTTTCTCGCCTCCGGCGGCCATACCCAGGTCGTCGCGGTGCGCGGCGTCGGCAATTATGTCCGGCTCGGCACGACCCTGGACGACGCCATCGGCGAGGCCTTCGACAAGACCGCGAAACTCCTTGGCCTCGGATATCCGGGCGGACCGCAGGTGGAGAGGGAAGCCGAGCGTGGCGATGCCGCGCGCTTCGCGCTGCCGCGGCCGATGTCCGGACGCAACGACGCGAACTTTTCTCTCTCCGGGCTGAAGACGGCCTTGCGGCTGGAAGCGGAGAAAATCGCGCCGCTGTCGGATCAGGACGTCGCCGATTTGTGCGCCTCGTTCCAGCAGGCGGTGGTCGACGTGGTGCTTGACCGGCTGCGCGCCGGATTGCGGTTGTTCCGCGGCCAATACGGCGCGCCGACCGCGCTGGTGGCCGCCGGCGGCGTCGCCGCCAATCAGGCGATCCGCAAGGTGCTGCATCGTCTGGCGTTCGAAGTCGGCACCGTGCTGGTTGCGCCGCCGGTCGAGCTTTGCACCGACAACGGCGCGATGATCGCCTGGGCGGGAGCCGAGCGTCTGGCGATGGGATTGACCGATGCCCTCGACGCCGCGCCGCGCGCGCGCTGGCCGCTCGACGAGGTGACCGGCGTGCGGCCGCCGGCGCCTTATCGCGCCGTCAAGCAAAACTGAGCGGTACGCCCATGAGCATCGAACGCATCACGGTGTTGGGCGGCGGAGCCTGGGGCACCGCGCTCGCGCTCGCCTGCGCGCGCGCCGGGCGCACTGTGACGCTGTGGGAGCACGATCCAGGTAACGCCGAATCTCTCATCGAGAAACGCGAAAGCAAATTTCTGCCCGGCGCGAAGCTCGACGACAAAATCCGTGTCACCACAGATCTTGCGGCGGCAGCCGCGCAAGCGCAGGCAATCCTGATGGTGGTGCCGGCGCAAATCGTGCGCTCGGTCGCAACCGCGCTGGCGCCCGCGCTGGCCCAAGGCACGCCGGTAATCGTCTGTTCCAAGGGCATCGAGCACGGCACGCGCAAATTCATGACCGAGATCGTCGCCGAATGCGCGCCGAAGGCGATCCCCGCAATCCTGTCGGGACCGAGCTTTGCCGTAGATGTTGCGCGCGGGCTGCCGACCGCGGTCACGCTCGCGAGCAAGGACCGCAAGATCGCGAGCGAACTCGCACAGGCGCTCGGCTCGACGACGTTCCGGCCCTATCACGCCACCGACGTGCGCGGCGTGGAAATCGGCGGCGCGGCCAAGAACGTGCTCGCCATCGCCGCCGGTATCGTCGCCGGCCGCGAACTGGGCGCCAGCGCTTCGGCCGCGCTGATCGCGCGCGGCTTTGGCGAGCTGTTCCGTCTCGGCAAGTCGTTCGGCGCCAAGCCGGAAACCATGACGGGCCTGTCCGGATTGGGCGATCTCATTCTCACCTGCTCGGGTCCGCAGTCGCGCAATTTCTCGTTCGGCGTCGCGCTCGGCAAGGGCGCCAGCGTCGCGCAGGCGAGCGGCGGCAAGCTCGCCGAAGGCTCGTTCACCGCGCCGGTGCTGCTGGAGATAGCGGCCGCGCACAAGATCGACATGCCGATCCATTCCGCCATTGCCGCGGTGCTGTCCGGTAAAATGAGCGTCGATGAAGCGATCAAATCGCTGCTCGCGCGCCCGTTCGGAACGGAAGAATAAGATGCCCTATTGGCTGATGAAGTCCGAGCCCGACGCCTGGTCGTGGCAGCAGCAAGTGAGCAAGGGCGCCAAGGGCGAGACCTGGAGCGGCGTTCGCAACCACACCGCAAAACTCAATCTCATGAAGATGAAAAAAGGCGACAGCGCGTTCTTTTATCATTCCAACATCGGCAAGGAAATCGCCGGCGTGGCCGAGATCGTGCGCGAGCATTTCCCCGATCCGAGCGCAAAACCGGGCGAACCCTGGGTGGCCGTTCAGGTGAAGGCGCTTGAGCCGATGCCGCAGCCGGTGACGCTCGCGGCGATCAAGGCGGAGGCGAAATTGAAGGACATGGCGCTGCTGAAACAGTCGCGCCTGTCGGTGCAGCCGGTGACGGCGGAAGAATGGAAACTCATCTGCAAGATGGGCGGGATGCGATAGTCCCCCGCCTTCGCGGGGCATGACAACGACAGAATGGGGAAAACCAATGACATTCGCAGGCATCAATTATCTCGCGGTCATCGTCGCCGCAGCGGTCGCCTTCGCCCTTAGCGGCGTGTGGTACCGGCTGCTGGCAAAGCCGTGGATGGCGGCGCACGGCTTCACTTCGGAATCGATCCGCAAGCATCACGGCAAGGGCGCCGCGCCGACGCCCTTCATCGTCGCTATCGTGGCCAACCTGGTGATGGCGGTGATGCTGGCCGGGCTGATGTGGCATCTCAATGCGTTCTCCCTGCGTGCCGGCATGATTTCCGGCGCGCTGGTCTGGGTCGGCTTCGTCATCACCACGCTCGCCGTCAACAACACCTTCGGCATGCGCAGCGCCAAGCTGATCTGGATCGACGGCGGCCACTGGCTGGTGGCGCTGTTGCTGATGGGCGCGATCATCGGCGCCTGGGGCCTATAGCTCGCGGATAGCACTATAAAACTGCGACTTTCGGCGACTTGTCCCCTGTCCGAGCGGCATCGCATAATGGCCGCAACGAGAATGTCGCCCGCGCGCAAGGGCGGGTGGGGAGGACAGTGAGATGTCGGACAAGATCTATGACGTGCCGGCCGCGTGGGCAAAGCGCGCCTTCGTCGACGACGCCAAGTACAAGGAGATGTACGCGGCCTCGATCAAGGACCCGGACAAATTCTGGGGCGAGCAGGCCAAGCGCATCCACTGGATGAAGCCGTTCACGAAGGTGAAGAACAGCAGCTACGCGCCGGGCAAAGTGTCGATCAAATGGTTCGAGGACGGCAAAACCAACGTCTCCTACAATTGCATCGACCGGCATCTGGCAAAGCGCGGCGACCAGACCGCAATCATCTGGGAAGGCGACAACCCGAAGGACGACAAGAAACTCACCTACAAGCAGTTGCACGCCGAGGTCTGCAAATTCGCCAACGTGCTCAAGGCGCGCGGCGTCAAGAAGGGCGACCGCGTCACGATTTATCTTCCGATGATCGTCGAGGCGGCGGTCGCGATGCTCGCCTGCACACGCATCGGCGCCGTGCATTCGGTGGTGTTCGGCGGCTTCTCGCCGGATTCGCTCGGCGGGCGCATCGAGGATTGCAAATCGACCGTGCTGATCACCTCCGACGAGGGCGTCCGCGGCGGGCGCAAGATTCCGCTTAAAATGAATTCCGACGCCGCAGCCGATAAAGCAGGCGGCGTGGCCACCATCATCGTCGTGCGCCACACCGGCGCCGCGGTGAACATGCAGAGCGGCCGCGACGTCTATTATGACGAAATCGCCAAGACCGTGCCGGCGGATTGCCCGTGCGAGGAGATGAACGCGGAAGACCCGTTGTTCATTCTCTATACGTCGGGGTCGACCGGAAAGCCGAAAGGCGTGCTGCACACCACCGCCGGTTATCTGGTCTTCACCTCGATCACCCACCAATACGTGTTCGACTATCACGACGGCGACATTTTCTGGTGCACCGCCGACGTCGGCTGGGTCACCGGTCACAGCTACATCGTCTACGGTCCGCTCTCCAATGGCGCGATCACGCTGATGTTCGAAGGCGTGCCGAATTACCCGACCAATTCGCGCTTCTGGGAAGTGATCGACAAGCACAAGGTCAACATCTTCTATACCGCGCCGACCGCCATCCGCGCGCTGATGCAGGCCGGCGACGCGCCGGTGAAGAAAACCTCGCGCGCGAGCTTGCGCCTGCTCGGCAGCGTCGGCGAGCCGATCAACCCGGAAGCCTGGGAGTGGTATTACCGCGTGGTCGGCGACGGCCGTTGCCCGATCGTCGATACCTGGTGGCAGACCGAGACCGGCGGCATTCTGATTACGCCGCTGCCGGGGGCGACCAAGCTCAAGCCCGGTTCGGCGACGCGGCCGTTCTTCGGCGTCATTCCGCAGATCGTCGATGCCGACGGCAAGGTGATTGAAGGCGCGGGCAGCGGAAATCTTTGCATCGCCGAGTCATGGCCGGGGCAGATGCGCACGGTCTACGGCGACCACGAGCGCTTCATGCAGACCTACTTCTCGAACTACGCCAACAAGTATTTCACCGGCGACGGCTGCCGGCGCGACGCCGACGGCTATTACTGGATCACCGGCCGCGTCGACGACGTCATCAATGTCGCCGGCCACCGCATGGGCACCGCCGAGGTGGAGAGCGCGCTGGTCGCGCACGTGAAAGTGTCGGAGGCCGCCGTCGTCGGCTATCCGCACGACATCAAGGGCCAGGGCATCTACGCCTACGTGACGCTGATGTCCGGCGAGGCGCCGAGCGAGGAGTTGCGCAAGGAACTGGTCGCCTGGGTACGCAAGGAGATCGGACCGATCGCTTCGCCCGATCTCATCCAGTTCGCGCCCGGACTGCCGAAGACCCGTTCCGGCAAGATCATGCGCAGAATTCTGCGCAAGATCGCCGAGGACGATTACGGCGCGCTCGGCGATACATCGACGCTCGCCGATCCGGCCGTGGTCGACGACCTGGTCAACAACCGGCAGAACAAAAAGGCCGGCGCGAAGGCGTAACTATTCTTTACCTCTCCCCGCAAGCGGGGAGAGGGAGAGCGAACCTCGCCGTTTACGTTAACAGCGGGCTTTCGGCGCCATGCACGCCGTCGCGGCTATCTTTGCCGCATGCGCTTCCTGTTCGCCTTGACGCTTGCGTTCACGCTCGCCGCCGCCGCGCCGAAAGCTTCGGCGCGCGAGATGGTGGCGTTCGACGGCTATCCGCCGGGCACCATCGTCGTGAAGACGAGCGAGCGCCGGCTTTATTTCGTCACCGGCCACGGGCGCGCGCTGCGCTATCCGGTCGGCGTCGGCCGGGCGGGCAAGGCCTGGGCCGGCAGGGCTTCGGTGGAAAGAAAACTTTTGCAGCCGGCATGGATGCCGCCGGAGGATATCAAGCGGGAAAATCCGCAGCTCCCCAATTACATTTACGGCGGGGCGCCGAACAATCCGATGGGCGCGGCCGTACTTGCATTGAACGTGAACGACTACGCCATCCACGGCACCAACCGGCCAGACTCGGTCGGGCAATTCGTGTCCTACGGCTGCATCCGCATGTACAACCGGGACATCCTGGATCTCTATCACATGGTCCGCGTCGGCACGCCGGTGGTCGTGCTGCGCTAATCCACGCACCAGTTTTCGCGCCGGCCGCCGCCGTAGCTGCGCACCAGATTTGAATTGAGCAACGCCGCCGAGACATCGCCGGTCATGCGCGTCGAGGCGCTGGCGACGACGCGGCCGCCGTATTTGTCCGGCGCAACCTGCGCGATGCCGACCGTGCCTTCCGCCAGAATGCGCGCGAGCGCGGTGCGCGCCACTTCCGCCTTCGATCGCTCCTCGCCGCAGCGCGCTTTCATTTCCGGCGCGTCGATGCCGCGCAGCCGCACTTTGGTGGTGATGTCCATGCCGGGCCAGACGCGGATGCGCGCCTCGAAGGTGTCGCCGTCGAGCACGCGCAAAACCTCGGCTGGATGGCTGGCGCGCATCGCAGCCTGCGGAACATCGGGGACCGCTGCCGCCAACGGCGCGGGCATTTCAGCGACCCGTGCCGCGGTCACCGGCGCAAGCTGCGCGCCGACAACGATCCCGGCGGCAAAAGCGATGCCCGCGCCGAAAATGCTGGCGCCCCGATGCGGCAAGGAGAGCGATTTCAACGATAGGATCATGATGGCGTATATATACTTTACAAACCACGTGCGGCAGCCCTCTGCAGCCGCCGACTTCCGCGCCGTTTGACTTCATTCTCCTGTGGAGAAATACCCGCTGTTCACCGGAACGGGGGGTTGCTTTTTTCGTTGATATAGGTGGGGAAATTTACCCACTACCCCTGGTAACCGATTCTCAAGTGACCACACTTAATGTAGAGTCACGCACTGATTCGGCCCGCAGGGGTTGAAAACGTTGTCAAGACCTGCTTTTTTGCGCGGCCCGTCCCCGCTTTTGTAAAAGGGACCGCACGCCGCCGGTGCAGGTCCCACGCGTGACGGCTTCAAAGGCGATCGCGGGGGAAGGTCATGGCTTGGATTCGAGCAGTAGATGTGCTTTCCGGCAAAGCACAAATGCCAGAAAAAGTGTTCGAGTGTAACAAATGCCGGACTCCGATTTATGAGTCGGTGACAGGATGTCGTCGCCTTGGCGACGGCACCTATGTTTGTAGTGACTGCTATTTTGAAGACTTTGGAGATGCCATAGAGGCGTTTCCAATATTGCCTCCCCGTACCAGGCGTCGAGCCTGATTACCCATTATCTCGGGAAAGATGAGGTCGAGGCATACAGTCGCGACCTCGCTGCTAGACTTGTTCGCCTCGACAGTAATTTTCCCACCAAATGGTGCGCACTTGGAACGTCTGGCTGGAAGATGGCCAAGACGATACTCCGACAATTACCGCCTGCCTATGCCAATCGAGTTGAGCTTGGATCCGCACACTATGAACGTGCGGATGATTCTATTTCATTTCTCACCCCATTGAACGGTATGAAATTTGGCGATGAGCCTGTGCTCGTAATTGATAGTGCAATCCATTCCGGTCGCAGTATGCAGAGGCTTATTGTCGCTCTCAAAGATGCTGGCACAAAACGTTTTCTCTCATACGGCCTCGTTCTAAAAAACGGCTCCAAACTTGTACCAACCTATTTTGGTGTTGTTATTGACGATAAAGATCGAGTCTTTTTTGAACTTGTTGAAATTCCGAACAATCGACTTCATGACAAGAAGCCAATGCTAGGAGTCCTAAGGTCGCTTTCAGATCGTGCGGATTCCGGTGATGACGGACAGGCATTCCATTTGAAGGCGGACAGTGATTCCGGTCGATGGCGGACAGCAATCCGGTGAAGGCGGACAGCGGCTCCCGTCGACGGCCTCATGGGGTCATGCGTCCTGCTTGACGTCAAGTCCGG
>CAMAWF010000058.1 GCA_945861895.1 Rhizobium sp. Q54 | reverse complement strand
GCTCACGGAGACCAGCCGATATGCCGCTGCCGATTGAAGGTTCCATCCGCCCGGTTCTCCGCCCCTACGAGGAAAGGATCGGCAACGTCATCACGCGGGCCTGGGATGTCTGGTTCAAGAGCACCAGCAAGAGAACGTTCGCTTATAGGCGCGTCCGGGCATCCGCCGTCCACGAACTCATGGTCCGTGAGGCACGCAGGGAGTTTGAACGTGACCGTCCCCGCGATGTACGGGTGATCGAGGGGCCTGAGACGATCTATCTGCAATTCAAGGAAGCGGTCGTCATCCGCTTGAAGAAGGGCAACCGAAGGGGCCTTGGCCAGAACAACCCGACCCAGACTTCGTTGGCGTTTATCACCCCTTCCGCCGACGTTCACGAATTGCCGCTCGGGTTGCCCAACGTCCAGCGAGTGGACGTGACCTACATCCTTAACAAATTGGAAACCCGAATCGAGCAAGTGCTCGTCGTCGCCCGGGACGGTGGAAAACGGTTATGGAAATACGGCATCTTCCCGCGCGCCGCCGAGGTGGCGCCGATCACCGTGCTTCCGATCAGGCCGAAGGCGCCGGCAAGGCCGGACGAAGTAGTGCGTGTTCCTTCTCGCCGTCGCGACGAGAAGAAGGACGCAGGCTAACGCATCATGACCGACGTTCTGAACGGTGAACTGCTGCGGGTCGCGCGGCAGTATAGAGGAATCGACGGCAAGGATTTGGCCGATGCGTTGTCGGTTGATCCTGCTACGATCTCGCGTGCCGAGAACGGCGTGAGCCAGCCGGCTGACGCCATGATTGCGCGCGCCGCTGAAAAGTTGGGATTTCCGCGCGAGTTCTTTTTTCTCAATGATCGCCTTCAAGGGCTTCCTTTGAGCGCGCACCCAATGTGGCGGCGCCGGAAAAGCGTTGCTCAGCGCACCATGGATCAAGTGTTGGCAGATTTTAATATTCGCATACTCCACCTTCGTCGTTTGCTTGGATCGCTTGAATTTGAGCCGAAGCTTCCTATTCCTCGATATGAGATTGATGACTATGACGGTGATGCCGAAAAGGTCGCGGAACTTGTTCGGCGGTCTTGGAATATCCCGCGAGGGCCAATTGCAAATCTTACAGAGATTGTAGAGACGGCTGGAATTTTCGTATTCCACGTCGATCTTGAGGAAGCCGATATTGACGGAGCGACTATCTGGCCTCCCGGCCTACCGCCATGCGTGTTTCTCAATAAGAGCCTGTCCGCTGATCGTATGCGTTTTACGCTGGCGCACGAGATCGGGCATATCATTTTACATCGCTTCCCCGCTGAAGATATGGAAACAGAAGCAAACCGTTTTGCAGGCGCATTGCTTGTTCCAAAGGCCGATGTTCATAACGATTTTGCTGGTCAGCGCATTGATCTAAGGACGTTGGCCAGGCTCAAGCCTGAATGGCGGGTGGCGATGCAATCGTTGCTATATCGCGCCTCTGAGCTTGGCTATGTCGATAAAGCGCGCGCTCAATATCTATGGAAGCAATTCAACATCAACCGATGGAAATTGCGCGAACCGCCTGAATTGGATTTTGAACAAGAAAGGCCAATTCTAGTTCCGCGCCTATTTGATCTCCATATCAATGATCTGGGTTACACACTCGACGAAATGCAGAACGTCCTGTGCATGTTCGCACAAGACCTTACGAAGATTTACGAATTGAATCTGCCCAAGCCCGGCTTACGGGTTGTTTCGTGACCGGCGCCGCCAGCGCGCCTCTACTGCCTTCTTGGCAGCAGCTCTGCGCTGGTCCGGGGTCATCTTGGCCGCACGAGCCTTCCCACCCTTGATGCCTCCACGCCGACCCAAGGCGGCAGCCGGGGACTCAGCGGCGTCCTCAGCCTCCCCGGTCGCAATTCGCATGACATGGACGGCGTTGCCGATCACGTCAGCGGGGCGTTTTTCGCCTTTGGGACCTCTAGGCATTTGGGCTTCCAGACCTAGCCACTATTTTCTCCAGGTGGACAATCTCGCGCTTTAGGATGGCGATTTCAGCTTGCGTGACATCTACGCCCTTACGTCGAAGCGACATATCGCCGGATTCAAGCTTGTTCAGGAACTGCCGGAGGCCGGCCAATTCATCGGTGGGGCGAGCTTCGTCCATGAACCCATGATAGGCGCGGTGGGACAATTCGGCTAGGTCATGAAAATTCAAACTGAGACACTACCCGATATTCCCTTGGTTTGACAATCGAGATTCTCTGCGGATACAACGCACTAACCGTTTTTAGCTCCAGCGCATTCTCTTTTAGGTACTAGGGCGGGACTAGAATGGGAATACTGTCCGTCGCAACGCCCACCGAGAACTCAGTCGATTCTCGTGCAAGTCCCTCCCGTCACATACGGCGTGTCTCCGCCATCGTCCCGGTGAACGTACTCGCCCGTGTATGTTTCTAAAAATTTGTTTGTCGAACTATTCACTAGGTAACGCGACAGCGAACTTATGCAACCAAAGACATCGAGATTATTGACCGTTACCGGCTCCTGCTTGTCCCCCCAGCCGCTATAGGTGCAGGGCGATGCAAAATTCCTCCCGCTTTTTGTAATCGTTACGTTGAAGTCTATGGCACTCTCGTCACTTCCAATCGCGTTTTTTACCGTCCGCGTCTGAAGATATTTCATCCGCATTACGAATTTTTGGTCAGCGTTAAAGGTTTTGCTGACCCATTTCTTTTGGATTTTGTCAAAAGATAGCCCGGCCGAGATTTCTGCCGTGCAAAAGAACGACATGTCCTTCATCTCGAAACGGGCCAACGCGGGCGCAATCACCACAAACGAAATTACGCAAACCAAGATTGACCGCATCATCCCCTCCAGAAATAAAACGGGCGGCATTTGCGCCACCCCTTAATGTGGAAGTTTCACCGTGCTGAGGTAGGCGGAGTATGCGGATGCCGCCGACGCCACAGCGGCTATAGTGGCAACAACAACCGAAGCGAGCATATACCGACCATTCGATTGAGCTTGTAGCGCCGCTCTACGCGCTATCTCTGCCTTAGCCGTTAAGTGCGGGAGGCTATCTTCACGCGTGCACATGTCTTGAGCCAACTCATCATAGCTCTTGTTTTTTGTTTTTTCGTCCATCGGATTTCTCCGGTACTAGTCAGGTACTAAGAGCCTTGGTTTGCTTGTGCGCCAATTCTAAGCCTTTGATTTAGTTGGTGCGGGCGGAGGGACTCGAACCCTCACGGGGTTACCCCCAAGGGATTTTAAGTCCCTTGCGTCTACCAGTTCCGCCACGTCCGCGCCGGCAAAGTTCTAGCACCGCTCGCGCGCGGGCCGAAATCGGTGTCCGCCGCGTCCCGTGCTATTTTTGCACGACGTGTTTCCAGGCCGGATCCCAGTCCTTGCCGCTGGCATCGGTGACGCGGCCGTCCTTTTCGTAGAATTTGTTCGGCACCTGGAACATGGCGATGAACACGCCGCCTTTCGGGCTCCAGGCCACATGCCGGCTGCCCGCCGGCCGCCAGACATATTCGCCGGGGCCAACCTCGATGCCGGCATCCGGGCCTTCCTTGTCGACCAGCGAACCTTCCAGCACGTAGGTCTGCTCAATCATGACATGCTCATGGTCGGGCAACACGGCGCCCGGCTCCATGCGCATCAGCGCGGTGGCAAGGCCGCTCGCCGGATCGAACAGCAGCGTCTTTAGCTCGCAGCCGGGAAACCGCATCTTCTGCCACGGCATGTCGGGCGCGCGCACGACGCGCGAGCGCAGGTCTTGTGCCTCAGCTTTTTGGGCGGCGACGGCGTTCATGGCGTTCCTCCATACCGGTTCATGGCAAGCATACTAGCCGATCCGCCGCGCCGTTGTCCGCTGGTTAATCGCCGCCCTCGCGGATCGGCGGCACGAAGGCAAGCCCCGTATCCCACGGAAAATAAATCCAGGTGTCCTGCGAGACTTCGGTGATGAACGTGTCGACCTGCGGGCGGCCCATCGGCTTGGCATAGACGGTGGCAAAATGCGCGCGCGGCAGAATATCGCGCACGACCTTGGCGGTTTTCCCGGTGTCGACGAGGTCGTCGACGATCAGCACACCCTGCCCTTTTCCGTCGCCGACTTTGACGATCGATTCCGCCACACCCTTAATGACCTTGAGCGCACCCTGATTTTGATAGTCCTGGTAGCTCGACACGCACACCGTCTCGATCAAACGCACGTTAAGCTCGCGCGCAACGATCGCCGCCGGGACCAGGCCGCCGCGCGTCACGCATACGATCGCCTCGAACGGGCCGGCGGCGTGCAGCCGCCAGGCGAGCGCGCGGGCGTCGCGGTGGAACTGGTCCCACGACACCGGAAACATTTTTTCCGGCAACGGTTGCGGCTTCGATTGCGGTTTCGGCTCCGGCATTGGCCCCCCTGCCGATTCAACAGACTGCTGCGCGCGCTCCGGCGCAATCCTTCTAAACCATGTCGAGGACAAAATCGAAACGCGCGGATAGCCCGCCCTCGCTTTTAGCCACATGCATCAGCAATTCGCGGCGAAACAGGCCGTCGCGGCGATTTTGCGGCTCGTCGGGAAAATACAGCTGCGTGGTCAGGATCGGCTGGCGCGGGGCCTGCACCTTGACGTGGAAATGCCGGGTGCGGCCGCTATAGACCGCCGGCAGGATGGTGAGGAATTTATAGCGGCCCTGCGCATCGGCGAATTGATGGCCGCGATAGCGGAAACCGCCGTTGTCGTACTCGCCCTTGTCGTCGGCTTGCCACAGATCGACCAATGCGCCGGCAACCGGACGGCATGAGCGCGTCAATACCAGTCCGGTCAATTCGACGCTGCGCCCGCTCGCACCGGGCTCGCGCAGGTCAGCGCGTTGCGGCGAGCGCGGCTTGTAGAACGGCCCGTCGGTCTGGCGCACGGTCGGCTCGTCATTGTCCTTGCATTGCGGCGTCGGTGAAAGCTGCTGCGCGAATGCGAGATCGCTGGCGGCCATGCTGCCTGCCGCGAGCGCTCCGCCGATCAGGAACCGGCGGCGGGAATGTTCGTTGGTATTTGACATGCGCGATATCCTGTCCGTTTTGTGCGGCAATTCTAGGACCGCAGTGAGAACCGCCCAATCACACGAAGCTTTTTTTCCAACGCCGGCGCCGGCTCGACCACGATCATTTTCAGTTCCGCCGGCTGAATTCCGGTGAGCGGCAGGATGTTCGCGCCATGCGTGACGACGACGAGCGCGCCCGGGCCGTTCCAGCCGGCGACGATGGCGCGCGCACCTTCGGTCAAACTCTCGCGGTTATCCCGCAGCACGAAGGCATTGTTGAAGGTGGGCGCTTCCTCGACATTGCCGATATCCATCAGTATCGCCGTATCGCGGCAGCGGCACCATTGCGAGATCAGCACCTTGCCGACCGTGACGCGCTCGGCGCGCAGGCGCTCGCCCAAGGCCCGCGCCTCGGCCCGGCCTTTGTCGCTTAAATTGCGCTGGGTGGCGCAGTCGCCGAGCTTGAATCCCTCCGGATCGCCGACGCCGCCCGGCGCATCGGCATGGCGAATGAGGGCGACGACGGCGCCTGCGCGCAATTTGTCCCACGCCGCATCCGAGCCGTCACGCGCCGGCAGCGGACCGGCGCCCAGCAGCAGCAAACAAAGTGCGATCCAAAAATTTCGCATGGCGAGGATGCGATCATCTTACAGGGCCATGATCCACGGCGCGATCACGAGCGCGTCAGTTATTGCTAAAGATTTGCCCTCACTTGCGCCAGCATGGCTTCGACGGCGGATTTGGCGGCCGCGAGCCTGCCCGCATCGCGTCCGCGGATGACGATATTGGTGTTCGGACCCTGCTTGTCGTCGAAGAACGGATAGCTGCCGATGCTCACCTCCGGATGCGCCTTGGCGACCTCTCCGAGTTGCGTGCCGACATCGCCCTCGCGCGCGTCCGCACGCACCGTCTCCGACAACATCCGGGCCCCGGTCTTGAGCTTGGGCGCCGCTTCGTCGAGCATCGCCTGCATGATGGCGGGCACGCCGGCCATCACGATCACATTGCCGATCCAGAAGCCGGGCGCGCCGGAGACTTTGTTGTGCACGAGATCGGCGCCCTTCGGGATGCGGGTCATCCGCATGCGCGCCTCGTTCATCTCGGCGCCCATTTTGACCATGCGCTCCTGCAAGATGGCGAGCGCGCGCGGATCGACATCGATCGGCACGTTGAACGCCTTGGCGACGCAGTCGGCGGTAATGTCGTCATGCGTCGGCCCGATGCCGCCGGTGGTGAAAACGTAGCTGTACCGGTGTCGCAGCGCGTTAAGCGCAGCGACGATCTCCGCCTCGTCGTCGCAGACCACGCGCACTTCTTTCAGGTCGATGCCGATGGCCGTGAGATATTCGGCGATGTAGCCGATGTTCTTGTCCTTGGTGCGGCCGGAGAGAATCTCGTCGCCGATGACAAGAATGGCCGCGGTGACGATGTCCCCGGAGAAGAAATTGCGCTGCATGACGTCCTGCTGCCCGAAGGTGTCTGCTCTAGCCGCCCGCTGAAAAACTTATAGTAGCCGCGAACATAACCGAATCCTTGGGTAAACGAGTTGGGATCGGGCCGGGAACATTGTTCCGTTTTTCAGCAAACTGACAGCATTTTACCATTTGTTAACACCGCCGCGTGGAATTGCGGCTTCTAGCGGCTGCGGAACCCACCACGGCGCGAACTGCAAGCGAATTGCAAGCATTCTGCCCTAACTTTCCCGCCAAAAGCCGAGGGAAAACAAAGTCAAGGGACACTTCGTTTGCTGGCTGTGGCTCGCCCACGTTCCGCCAAGGAACAGCAGTACACCAGTTGGGATCGCGCGCGCTTAAGCGTCGTGGTCCCAATCGGCGTCATTGTTGCCGTCGCGATCGTTTGCATCGTCGTCGCTGTGCTCTCCTCCGCGCAGCGCGCCGACGAGGTTGCAATCGAGCACGAGAAACAATTGTTCTCGCGAGCGGTCGCCAATCACAGCGCGCGCAATTTGCGCGAGATCGAGAGCGTCGCGGCGTCGGACACTGCCGCCCGCAGAATGCAGCCCAAGTTCGACACCGAGTGGGTGCAGCGCCGCGTCGGCGGCTGGCTGGCAAACTTCTTCGACCATAATTTCGTCTTCATCGTCGACCCTTTCGACCGGCTGGTCTATTCGCTGATCGGGAACCGCAGCGACGATCCAAGCTGGTTCGACACCGTGCGGCCGGAACTCGTTCCAATTCTCGGCTATCTGCGCAGCGGCGCCGATCTCGGCGGCGCCATCCGGCTCGCGCAGCAGCAACCTGTCCCGCAGGATAGCCCTCAGCGGCGGGCGGCGGCGGTGCAGAAATTCATGAACCGGCCCGCCATTGTCGCTGCCGTGGCCGTCGGCCCACCCAGCAACGGGATATCGCATGTCGTCATATCGGTGAAATTCATCGACCATGACGTGCTGGCGGATATCTCGTCGCGCCTGCGCCTGAAAAACCTTCGTAATGTCGATAGCGAGGACCTGCCGGAAACCGATTTTTCTTTCGATCTGAAAAACTACCGCGGCGAGGCGGTCGCCCGCTTTGCCTGGACGCCGAGGCAGCCGGGCGCCGAGATCGTCAGCGGCGTGGTTCCCTTCATTGCGGTCGCGCTCGCCGGCTTCGCGCTGCTCGCAGCCTTCGTCTTACGTTATATGCGCCGCACCGCGGCCGCGATTGCGGTCGGCGAAACCCGGCTGCGGCACCTGGCGATGCACGATCCGCTCTGCGGCCTGCCCAACCGCGTCTTTTTCGGCGAGCGGCTGGAAGCGGTGATCGAAGAGGTCAAGCACGGCAGATCGCCCGCGGCGGTGTTCTACATCGATCTCGATCACTTCAAGGACGTCAACGACACGCTCGGCCATCCGGTCGGCGACGAGTTGATCCGTAACGTCACCCTGCGGCTGTCGCATACTTTGCGCGGCGATGACCTGGTGGCGCGGCTCGGCGGCGACGAATTCGCCGTGATTTCCTCGATCGGCTCCAGCTCCGACAAGATGATGGCGATTGCCAACCGCATCCTGGCGGCGCTGTGCGCGCCCTACTCGATCGGCAAGCACAACATCGTCATCGGCGCCTCCATCGGCATCGCCGTGATCGACCGCAACAGCGTCGGCGCGGCCGACATCATGCGCTATGCCGACATGGCGCTCTATCGCGCCAAGAACGAAGGCCGCAACCGCGCCTGCATCTACGACACCGTGATGGACGCCGACCTGTCCAACCGCAAGCTGCTCGAAAACGATTTGCGCCTGGCGATCGAGAACGACGAATTGAAACTGCTCTATCAGCCGGTGGTCAACAACAGCGGCGAGAAGATGGTGGGCGTCGAAGGTCTCTGCCGCTGGACGCACCCGCAGCGCGGCGACATCCCGCCGGCGGAATTCATCCCGATCGCCGAGCATTCGGGACTGATCATCGAATTGGGCGAATGGGTGCTCAAGCGCGCCTGCCTCGACGGCATGGCGTGGCCGGGCCTGAGCGTCGCGGTCAACGTCTCGCCGCTGCAATTCCGCCGGGCGGATTTCGTCACCATGGTCGAGCACATCCTGGCCGAGACGAAATTCGATCCGGCGCGGCTCGAGCTCGAAGTCACCGAGAGTACGCTGCTCGGCAACGTTGAGACCGCGGAAGCTTCCATGCTGCGGCTCAAGGCGCTGGGGGTGCGGCTCGCGCTCGACGATTTCGGCACCGGCTATTCCAGCCTGCTCTATCTGCGCCGCTTCCCGTTCGACAAACTCAAGATCGACCGCAGCTTCGTGCTCTCGATTGAAAAGGCGGCGGACGCCGCGGCCATCGTGCACGCGGTGGTCAGCCTTGGCCGCGGACTTGGCATGAAAGTCACCGCCGAGGGCGTCGAGACGGCCGACCAGCATCTGTTTCTGCGCGCCGCCGGCGTCCACTCCATGCAAGGCTACCGTTTCGGCAAGGCGGTGCCCGCGACCGAGATCACCGCGCGGCTGGCAAATCCCGCAGCCTACCGCCCGGATGCCGCCGAAGCGGCGACTGCGCTCGCCGGTTAGGCCTGCTGCACCGAACCAGCACTTCGTGATATCCCTCCTCCCTCGGTCAAACGGGGGAAGGACATCCGATGAGCGCGTCTGCGAAAATCGCCTTGGTCACGGGAGCTGGAACCGGCGTCGGCCGCGCTGTGGCGCTCGCACTGGCGAAGGCCGGCTATAGCCTCGCCCTGGCCGGCCGCAGACCAGAGCCACTGCAAGCGGTGGCGGGCGAGATCAACGCCGCCGGGTCGCAGGCGCTGGTGATGCCGACCGATGTGTCCAATCGCGCCTCGATCCTCGCGCTGTTTGCCAAGATCAAATCCTCGTTCGGCCGGCTCGATCTTCTGTTCAACAATGCCGGCATCGGCGCGCCGCCGGTGCCGCTCGAAGACTTGCCGTTCGAAAAGTGGAACGAGGTCCTCGCCACCAATTTAACCGGCATGTTCCTGTGCACGCAGGAAGCCATCAAGATCATGAAGGCGCAATCCCCGCGCGGCGGCCGCATCATCAACAACGGCTCGATCTCCGCGCACGCGCCGCGGCCTTTTTCGGTCGCCTATACCTCGACCAAGCACGCGGTGACGGGATTGACCAAATCCACCTCGCTCGATTGCCGGCAATACGATATCTGCGCCGGGCAGATCGACATCGGCAATGCGGCGACGCCGCTGACCGAGCGCATGGTCGATGGCGTGCTGCAACCGGATGGCCGCAAGCTGCCGGAGCCACGCATGGACGCCGGGCACGTCGGCAATGCGGTGGTCTACATGGCGAGCCTGCCGCTCGACAGCAATGTGCTGTTCATGACCGTGATGGCGAACAAAATGCCGTTCGTCGGGCGCGGCTGACGGCAAACCAGCCGGTGCATGCCGATGCAAAACCTGCAATCTGCCTTCGGCATCGTCGTGCTGCTGATTTTTGCGTGGGCGGCGGGCGAGAACCGCCGCGCGGTCGATTGGAAAAGTGCGGCCATCGCGCTTGCGGTCATTTTTGCCATGGCGCTGGCGCTGCTCAAGGTGCCGCAGCTCAAGGCGGCCTTCGCCGCTGTGAATGGCGCGGTTGACGCGATTGCAGCCGCGACCAAGGCCGGCACGTCGTTTGTGTTCGGCTATGTCGGCGGCGCCCCGCTGCCGTTCGATCTGAAATTCCCCGGCGCCGAATTCAGCCTTGCCTTTCAGGCCCTGCCGGTCGTGCTGGTGATGAGCGTGCTCACTACTTTACTGTTTTACTGGCGCATCTTGCCGCCCATCGTGCGCGGCTTTTCCTGGGCGCTGGAGCGCACGCTCGGCGTCGGCGGCGCGGTCGGCTTGTCGACCGCGGCCAATATCTTTCTCGGCATGGTCGAGGCGCCGCTGTTCATCCGCCCTTATCTCGCCAAGCTCACGCGCAGCGAATTGTTCATGGTGATGACCGGCGGCATGGCCGGCATCGCCGGCACAGTCTTTGTGCTCTATGCGACGATCCTGCGCACCGCCATCCCGGATGTGGCGGGGCACATCCTGATTGCATCGATCGTGAGCGCACCGGCGGCGCTGCTGATAAGCCGCATCATGGTTCCCGAGGCCGCGAAATCGCGCGCGCAAAAGCAGCGCGCGAACGGCGCCGCCGGCGAGGCCGAGCCGCTGGCGCGCAGCAGCATGGACGCCGTGGTCAAGGGCACCGCCGCCGGTCTTGAATTGCTGCTGAACATCGTTGCCATGCTGATCGTGCTGATCGCGCTTGTGCATCTGAGCAATGCAATGCTCGGCCTGCTGCCGGATGTGGCCGGCTCAGCCGTGAGCCTGCAACGCATGCTTGGAATTCTCATGGCGCCGGTTTGCTGGCTGATGGGCATTCCGTGGAGCGAGGCCGCCACCGCGGGTGCGCTGATGGGCAGCAAGACCGTGCTGAATGAGCTGATTGCCTACCTCGAACTCGCCAAGCTGCCGCCCGATGCGCTGGGCGAGCGCTCGCGCCTGATCATGCTCTACGCCATGTGCGGCTTTGCGAATTTCGGCAGCCTCGGCATCATGATTGCCGGGCTCACCACCATGGCGCCGCAGCGGCGCGACGACATCGTCTCGCTCGGGCCCAGATCGATCGTATCGGGAACGCTCACCACCTGCCTGATGGGCGCGATCGTTGGCGTGCTGACTTAAAGCCTCAATGCAGCCGGAACACGCCGTCAACCGCGCGCAGTTCCGCCGGTTTAATAAGCTTGCAATGCGCGACCTGGACCGAATGCAGCGGGCCTTCAAGCTTCTCCTGCCAGAAAGCAAGGAAGCGGCCGAGCGCCGGGAATTCGGGAAACAGGTCGTAGTTCTGCCAGAGATAGCTTTGCAGCAACCAGCGGTGATCGGGGCGCCGGTACAGGATCTGCGCTGTGGTCAGCCCGTAGCCGGCGACCTGTTTCTCGAAGTCCGACGAGACCATGGTGTCCTCCGCGACTCGAAGGCAAGTTTCCGGTACCCGCACCCGCCATTGCAAGCTAAAATGGTAAATAAACTGTTTGGAATCAATGCATTAGCAGCAGACTGGGCTCAGTGCTAACAGCCCGCCTCCGCCCGCAACCCGTTGAAATTAAGCAAACCTAACAATTGTTGGCACTCCACCGCGATGAGTGCTAAATATTTTCCGGAAGCCCTTGCAGCCAAAAGCCGCGCCACCCAAGTGCTGGTCTTAAGGCCCCTGCAAGGGCCGGTCTGAATCAGAAACAACTGACCCGTCAATTACTTAGGAGGACACCATGAAATTTCGTCCGCTTCACGACCGCGTTGTCGTCAAGCGCCTCACCGCCGATGAGAAAAGCTCCGGCGGCATCATCATCCCCGATACGGCGCAAGAGAAGCCGTCGCAGGGCGAAGTCATCGCCGTCGGCCCTGGCGGCCGCGACGAGGCCGGCAAGCTCATCCCGATCGACATCAAGAAGGGCGACACCGTCCTGTTCGGCAAGTGGTCGGGCACCGAGGTCAAGATCGACGGTCAGGATCTCCTGATCATGAAGGAATCCGACATCATGGGCGTGATCGAGAATGCCGGCGTTGCCCGCAAAAAGGCCGCCTGACGTCCGCTGACCACAGAATCAAAGGAATCCGAATATGGCCGCTAAAGAAGTGAAATTCTCAGTCGACGCGCGCGACAGGATGCTGCGCGGCGTCGAAATTCTCGCGCACGCGGTGCGCGTGACGCTCGGGCCGAAAGGCCGCAACGTGGTGCTGGACAAATCGTTCGGCGCCCCGCGCATCACCAAGGACGGCGTCACAGTCGCCAAGGAGATCGAGCTCGAGGACAAGTTCGAAAACATGGGCGCGCAGATGGTACGCGAAGTGGCGTCCCGCACGTCCGATCAGGCCGGCGACGGCACCACCACCGCCACCGTGCTCGCGCACGCCATCGTGCGCGAAGGCTCCAAGGCAGTTGCCGCCGGCATGAACCCGATGGACCTCAAGCGCGGCATCGACCTTGCGGTCGAAGCGGTGGTTGAAGACCTCAAGAAGAACTCGAAGAAGGTGACGTCGAACGAGGAGATCGCCCAGGTCGGCACCATCTCCGCCAACGGCGACGCCGAAATCGGCCGCTTCCTCGCCGACGCGATGAAGAAGGTCGGCAACGAGGGCGTCATCACGGTCGAAGAGGCCAAATCGCTCGAGACCGAACTCGATGTGGTCGAGGGCATGCAGTTCGACCGCGGCTACATCTCGCCCTATTTCGTCACCAATGCCGACAAGATGCGGGTCGAAATGGATGACGCTTACATCCTGATCTACGAGAAAAAGCTCTCCGGCCTGCAGGAATTGCTGCCGCTGTTAGAGGCGGTGGTGCAGGCTTCCAAGCCGCTGGTAATCATTGCCGAGGACGTGGAAGGCGAAGCGCTCGCCACGCTCGTGGTCAACAAGCTGCGCGGCGGATTGAAAGTGGCGGCGGTAAAGGCTCCGGGCTTCGGCGATCGCCGCAAGGCCATGCTGCAGGACATCGCGATCTTGACCGGCGGCCAGGCGATCTCGGAAGACCTCGGCATCAAGCTTGAGAACGTCACGCTCGCCATGCTCGGCCGTTCCAAGAAGGTGATGATCGAGAAGGAAAACACCACGATCGTCAACGGCGCCGGCAAGAAGTCCGAGATCGAGGCGCGCATTAACCAAATCAAGGCGCAGATCGAGGAAACCACATCGGACTACGACAAGGAAAAGCTGCAAGAACGCCTGGCCAAGCTCGCCGGCGGCGTTGCGGTGATCCGCGTCGGCGGCGCCACCGAGATCGAGGTGAAGGAGCGCAAGGATCGCGTCGATGACGCGATGCATGCAACCCGCGCCGCGGTCGAAGAGGGCATCCTGCCGGGCGGCGGCGTGGCGCTGCTGCGCGCGAGCGAAGTGCTCAAGCGCGTGCGTACCGCCAACGACGACCAGAAGACCGGCGTCGATATCGTGCGCAAGGCGCTGTCCTGGCCCGCACGCCAGATCGCGCTCAACGCGGGCGATGACGGCTCGGTCGTGGTCGGCAAGATCCTGGAAAAGGATCAATACGCCTACGGCTACGACGCCCAGAACGGCGAATACGGCAACCTCGTCACCAAGGGCGTGATCGACCCGACCAAGGTCGTGCGCTCGGCGATCCAGGGCGCGGCTTCGGTCGCCGGCCTGTTGATCACCACCGAAGCGATGGTCGCCGAAATGCCGAAGAAAAACCCGCCGGCGATGCCGGGCGGTGGCGGCATGGGCGGCGGCATGGGTGGGATGGACTTCTAACGCCTGCCAAATCCAAACGCGTCACCCCCGGGCTCGACCCGGGGGTCCATCTTCTTCTTCGCCAAGAGATGGATTGCCGGGTCAAGCCCGGCAATGACAAGGAGATTGAATATCGAAAGGCCCGGGCAAAACCCGGGCCTTTTTCTTATCCGCTAAAGCAATCCAAAAACGATAACGGCCACCTCCGATAAGGCGCGCGTTCATCCGGCGTCGCCGCATCGTATCGTGGCCGTCTTGACGATGAGCGCTTACATTACGCTACACTTTTTCCCACCGCCACTTGATCCACCTCTAGCACCGGCCTGCGACAGCCATATGACAAAGAAAAACGCCGCGATGCCGCCGCTCTTCACCATCGGTTATGAAAAAGCCCTGCCCACCGCTGTGCTGGGCGAACTCAAGCGCGCCAAGGTCAAGCTGCTGATCGATACCCGCGCGGTCGCGGCCTCGCGACGTCCCGGTTTCTCCAAGCGCCAGCTTGCAGCAATGCTCGACGAAGCCGGCATCGGCTATCTGCATCTGCAGAAACTGGGAACGCCGGCGGAAGGGCGCGAGGCCGCGCGTGCGGGCGACCTCAAAACGCTCTGGCGCATCTACGACAAGCACATCGAGACCAGCGAGGCGCAGGAAGCGCTCGGCGAGTTGATCGCGCTCGTCAAATCGAGAACACGCGTGTGCCTGCTGTGCTACTGCCGCGATCCGAAATCGTGCCATCGCGACCGCATTGCCGCCAAGGTCAAAAAACGCATGCGCGTGACGGTCGAGGATCTGATCCCGCCGTTGTTTTGATTATTCCGCCGGCTGCGCCGCCGTGTGGCGCGCTTCCACCGACATCACCAGCGCGGCAAAGGCGATCACCGCCGCCAGCAGCACGCCGGTGACCGCGGCGACCGTCCACAGCACGAGGTCGAAACCGCCGCGCCCGTGCAGGAAGGCGATGATCTGCACCGCGGCGCCCGCGGAAATGAAGGTGAGGAAATAGCGCACGGCGTAAACCCGTCCGCGCCAGGAATCGGCGGTGTAACGCGCGATCACGATATCCCCCGTCGTCACCTGGCCGTAGATGCCGGCCATGCAGAGGGCAAGCCCGGCCACCAGCATCAAACCGCTGGCATTCGCCGCCCACACCACGCCGACCGTCTGCATGACGACGACGAAAACGAACAGCAGCGCGGGCATGTATCGCTCCACCAGCCGGCCGACGATCAATTGTCCGAGCGCGCCGCACAGAAAGACCGCGGTCGCAAGACCGCCGACGGCGAGCAGCGAAGTATCCTGCCCCAGCCGCTCATCGACGATTTTGGGCAGCGCGATCAGGATTGTGTTGAAGGTCAGACCGCCGCAAATCGAGATCACGACATAAAATCCGAACATGACCAATGCGGCGCCGCCGGTCACCGGGACCTGCGCCTGCGTTTTGCGCTGCTCGCCATGCACGCGCTCGTCCGGCACGGTCAGATAATAGGCGATGCCGGTCGCGATGCAGATCAGACCGGGGATGAGAAACGCAAACCGCCAGCCGAACCAGGAGGCGAGCGCCGCGGTGATGCCGGCCGCAAGCGCGACGCCAAGATTTCCGCACACGCCGTTGAAGGCCATGGTGCGGCCGCGCGCCTGCGAAATCTCGATCAGCATCGCCATGCCGACCGGATGATAAATCGCGGCGAAAACGCCGAGCATGAACAGGGCGGACGCCAGCGCGATCAGATCGGGCGCCCAGGAGGCGACGCAGAGCGAAGCGCCGCAGCCGAGATAGAACGCCACCATCATGTTGCGCCGGCTGAAACGGTCGGCCAGCCAGCCGGCCGGCAGCGAGAACACGCCGAAGGCGACGAAAGACGCGGTCGAGAGCGCGATCAATTCCGCATAAGAGCGGCCATAGATCGATTGCAGTCCGATCACCACGGTCGGATAGATCAGCAACACGTAGTGGTCGATGGCGTGTGCCCAGTTAAGAAAACCGATGGAACGCCGCTTGGCCGCCTCGGCGGCAGCAGGGGCATTTCCGGCCAGATTGGGCATTTGCGCCTCACGGGAAAGGGGCGGCTTCGACCGCGACAGACGCCATATATCGCGTTCGCGGGCGTTCTCCTATCCGGTTTTTGCAGATCAGCCTCGACACCCGCCACGCGACACGCTTAAGTTGAGCGGGTAACCTGGCGGCTATTGCCGGGAATACGAGGCTGGGGGCCTCGATGAGCCGCAAGTGTCGCGTCCGCGCGGCGGTGTCCATCGCCGCGGTTATCGTTTGTTGCGGTTTTGGTGCGCGGGTGGCGTCGGGCGAGGACGGCCGCGAGCGCGAGCGTTTCGTCTTTTTCTCCGGCGTAGATCTTTGGCGTCAGGGCAACTTTGCCCATGGCGGCATGATGTGGTCGCCCGACGGCCTCGATCGCGATGGATTCACCTTCAAGGCTGCGCTCGCGGGCGGCACTTACCGCTATCGCTCCGGCGCGCTCGGCGGCGCGCAGGTCACCGGGCGCGAATTCGGAGCGCAAATTCTGCCCGGCTGGCGGTTCAAGCGCGACACATTGGAAGTGAAGATATTCACCGGCCTTGAGATTCGCGAACACCATCTCACGCCCGACGACCCGACCGCGCGCCTGCGCGGGCACATCACCGCCATGCGCTGGGCCGTCGATCTCTGGTATGAGCCGACGGCGGCCAGCATGCTGGCGGCCGATGCCGCCGTCTCATCGGCCGGGGCAAGCTATTCGGCGCGCGGCGCGCTCGGCTGGCGCGTGTTCGGCAAGGCCTATGTCGGGCCGGAAACGGCGGCCATCGTCAGCGACGACTACCGGCAATTCCGCGTCGGCGTCCACGTCACGGGATTCAAGGCGAACAATTTCGAGTGGTCGGCGGCCGCCGGATGGGTGAGCGACAGCGATCATCGCACCGGCGCCTATGGCCGCATCGGCGTGCTGACGCGGCGCTAGCGTCTGATCGGCTTCGATTGGATCAGGGCCCGGCGCCAGCTTTTTGTTTGAGCATGATCTTTTCCGAAAACCGGTTCCCACTTTTCGGGATCATGCTCTAATCCAACGTACGGCGGAAGCGCGTGACCGCAATCGCCATGGCGATCAGCATCAGCCCGAACAACGCCAGCGTATCGAGTTGAAGATCGGCCAGCGTCGAGCCTTTCAGCATGATCGCGCGCACGATGCGGATGTAATGCGTCAGCGGCAGGAATTCGCTGACCCATTGCGCCCATTGCGGCATGCCGGCGAACGGGAACATGAAGCCGGACAGCAGCAAGTTCGGCAGAAAGAACATCATCGCCATCTGGATCGCCTGCAACTGATTCTGCGCCAGCGTCGAAAACGTGTAGCCGGCCGCCAAATTCGTGGCGATGAACAGCGTGGTGAGAAACGCCAGCAATATAAGGCTACCCACCACCGGCACGCCGAACAACAGCACGCCCGCGCCGAGGATGAGCGCCGCCTGTAAAAAACCGATCAGCACATAGGGCGTGATCTTGCCGAGCATGATCTCAAGCGGCGTGATCGGCATCGCCAGCAGGCTCTCAAGCGTGCCGCGCTCGCTCTCGCGCGTGACCGACAACGCGGTGAAAATCAGCATGGTCAGAGTGAGAATGGTGCCGAGCAGCCCGGGCACGATGTTGAGTTGCGTCGAGGCGGCCGGGTTGTAGCGCGCGTGGGTGCGAATTTCGAACGGCAGTCCGCCGCTCTCGGGGATCAGGCGGTCATGGATCAGCGCGGTCTGAATTACACCACCGAGCGCCCCGAGCGCGGAGCCTGCCGCCACCGGATCGGTGGCGTCGGCCGCCACCAGCAGCGCCGGCTTTTCGCCGCGCCGCACCGCGCGTTCGAACCCGGCCGGGATTTCCACCGCGAACAGCACCTTGCCGGAGGCGAGCAGATGGTCGAGGTCGGCGGCATCGCGCGGCAATTGGGTGATCTTGAAATATCTGGTGTTCTCAAGTGCGGCCAGGATCGAGCGGCCGACGTCGCTGTGCTCTTGCAGCAGCACCGCGGTCGGCAGATCGCGCGGCGTGGTGTTGATGGCATAGCCGAACAGCACGAGTTGCGTCAGCGGCACCGTCACCATTGTCGCCAGCGTGATGCGGTCACGGCGCAGTTGCAGAAACTCCTTCAGGATCATGGCGCCGACCCGGCGCCAGAAGCCATTGCCGCCAAGTCTCGCCAGCGCGCTCATTGGAAATTGTCCCGCGTACGGCCCATCAACTCGATGAACACGTCCTCGAGCGAGGGTTCGGACGGCGTCCATTTCAGCGCCGGATCTTTGCGATGGCGCGCAATCGCGGCATCCAGCGCTCGTCTGTCGCGGCTCGACACATGCAGGTTGACGCCGAACGGCGCCACCATGATTCCCTTTTTGGCGTTCAACTCCGCCGTAAGTTCGCGCAACCCCTTGCCGCTCACCGTGTAAGTGGTAAGCGCGGAGCCGGCGACCACTTCATCGACCGTGCCATGCACCAGCAACTCGCCATAGGCGATGTAAGCGATCTCGTGGCAGCGCTCGGCCTCGTCCATGTAATGGGTGGACACCAGCACGGTGAGGCCTTCGGCGGCGAGCGCATGAATCTCGTTCCAGAATTCGCGCCGCGCCTTGGGGTCGACGCCGGCGGTCGGCTCGTCGAGCAGCAGCAGTTGCGGGCTGGTCAATGTGCAGGCGCCAAGCGCGAGACGCTGCTTCCAACCGCCGGACCGCGTGCCGGCGATCTGCTCGCCGCGGCCTTCGCGGCCGAGGCGCTCGATGGCGCCGCGCGCGGCGCCGGACGGATCGCCGATGCCATAGATGCGGGCGACGAATTCCAGGTTCTCGCGTACCGAGAGATCCTGATAAAGACTGAAGCGCTGCGTCATGTAGCCGACATGGCGCTTGATCTTGTCGGTCTCGGTGATGATGTCGTAGCCGAGACAGGTGCCGTGGCCGGAATCCGGCGTCAGCAGACCGCACAGCATGCGGATGGTAGTGGTCTTGCCCGAACCGTTGGGACCCAGGAAGCCGTAGATCGTCCCGCGCTTTACCTGCATCGAAAGATCGCGCACCACGGTGTGGCCGTCGAACGATTTGGTCAGCCCCTTGACGTCGATGACGATGCCGGGTGCGCCGCTCACCGCACCGCTCATGGCGCTGCCTGTTTCGGCAATGTGACATTGACCGGCTGACCGACGCGAAATTTCTCCGGCTGCTCCGGCCGCGCTTCAATTAAAAACACAAGCTTGGAGCGCTCCTCCAGGCTGTAGATCACCGGTGGCGTGAATTCGGCGCTGCCGGCGATGAAGGTCACTTTGGCGGTTAATCCAGCCGCGCAGCCGTCGCAAGCGATGGCCACGGTCTCGCCGGTCTGGATCGCGGGCAGCGTGGCTTGCGGCACGAAAAAGCGGATTTTCAAGTTGCGCGGCGGCAGCAGCGAGACGACGGGCCGGCCGGCGGGCACGGTCTCGCCCGGCCGGTAATATACCTGCTGCACGGTTCCGGCTTCCCGGCTCACCGCCCGGCGGCGCGCCAGCCGCGTGCGCGCGGAATTAAGCCGCGCCTCCGCCGTGCGCAGCCCAGCTTCCGAATCTTCCAGCGCCTTCTGCGTGCCGGTGGCGGTCTTGAGCAGTTCCTTGGCGCGCTCGTAGGTTTGCCGCGCATTGGTGACCGATGCTTCGGCGACCGTCATATCGGCCTGCTGCAAATCGGGATCGACGGTGAACAGCAGCGCGCCCGCCTCCACGCGGTCGCCTTGCGCCACGGCCAGAGTTTCCACTCGGCCGGCCTCGTCCGGGCTCACGAAGATCAATTCGGCCTCGACCCAGCCTTGCAGGACTTGATTGCCGCCATTGCCGCAGCTGGCGAGCACAAGCGCCGTGCATGCCGCCGCAATGCCGCGTAAGGCTTTCACGCCGCGCTCCTTTGCGTAAACAGCAAATCGACGTGCGCCTTCATCATGGCGCGCACGTCGATCGTCTCGAAACGGTCGAACAATCCGGTCCAGATGATCGCAACGATGCCGGGCGCGGCGATGAGTTGCGGGAAACGCACGACCGCGTCGTTTGCGATCTCGCCGCGCTCGTGCGCCCGGCGCAACAGCGCGCGCAGCGCGGCAATGATGCGCGAAAGCACTTCGCGGTAATAGAATTCCGCCAGCTTGGGAAAGCGCGGCCCTTCCGAGATCATCAGGCGGATAACGTCCTTGCGGCGCGTGAGGAAGACCTCGCGCACGAACAATTCCACCAGTTGATCGGCCAACATCCGCACCGGCACATCGGCGTCGCGCAGCGCCTCGATGGTACCGACCAGCGGGCTCAACATGGTGCGGATGAGTTCCTGAAACAGGCTCTCCTTGTCGCGGAAATAAAGATAGATCGTGCCCTTGGCGATGCCGGCGCGCTTGGCCACGTCGTCGAGCCGGGTGGCGGTAAATCCACGCGCGGAAAATTCCGCCAGGGCCGCGGCAAGAATAGCCTCGCGCCGCCCGGCTTGCCGGACTTTGCGGATATTGGCGGACGGCCGGGCTGCGGACGCAGGCCGCCCGCGGCGGGTGCCGGCAACCCCGCGCGGCGAACGTGTCTGGGCGATGCGTGCCATGATTATGACTGACCGGTCAGTCATTTATAGTATGGAAACGGCGGCCCGGCAAGGGGGCTGGGTAGCCTTGCGATTTCAACTGTCAAAAGCGCGAATTGGCGGGTGGTCAGCCCTTGGCGTCGCAGATGAAGGTGCGGATCACGCAGTCGCGCCCGCCGTCCTTGTAGCAGCCGCGCAGCGCTTCGTTCTGCGCGCCGCCGAGCCGCGGCCCCTTGCCCCAGCCGCGTGCGCCGCAAGGGTTGGCGCCGTCCA
>CAMAWF010000057.1 GCA_945861895.1 Rhizobium sp. Q54 | reverse complement strand
CAAATATATTCTGCCGACGTCGCTCGACGTGCCGCGCGTGACCTCGATCATCATCGAGGACCCCGATCCGCTCGGGCCGCTCGGCGTCAAGGGCATCGGAGAGCCGGCGATGGTGCCGACGATCCCCGCGATCATGAACGCGATCTACGACGCGGTCGGCGTGCGCATCACCGCGCTGCCGGCGACGCCGGAAAAAGTGCTCACCGCCATCCGCGAGAAGCAACGCACGCAAAGCGAGAGTCGCGCGGCCACGCAGGCGGCGGAATGAGTTTGAGGAACAACATATGAGTGACGTGGCGAACATGGCGGAGAACGTCGCCGGCGAAGTGTGCTTCGACGTCGATTTATCGGTTGTCCGCCATCTGGCGGGCGTGCTGCCGGGGCCGCGTCCGCTTGGCGTCAACGGCGCGCGGATCGCGGCCAGCGTGCGCCCGCGGAAATTTGTCATCTCCGGCGGCGACGATACGCCGGTCACCATGCCGCGCACGGCGTACCAGATCGTCTATCCGGATTGCACGGTGATGATCGATTCCGGTTTCGACCGCGCCACGCATGAATCCTTCGGTGGCAACGAGCCTTACTTTCCTGAAGAGTTTGCCAAATTGCAGCGCGCGCTCGACGCCGCGCGTCTCATCGTGCTCACGCATCATCATGCCGACCACGCCGGCGGCATTATCACTGCGCCGAATTTCGAAGCGCTGGCGGCAAAGACCGTGATTTCCGCCGAAGTCGCGGACTGCCTGATGAATTCGCCGCACCGGCCGCATCTCAAGCTCACGCAGGACGCCATCGACCGGTTCATCATCCTCGATTACCTGAAATATTATCCGGTGGCGCCGGGCGTCGTGCTGATCCAGTCGCCGGGCCACAGCCCGGATATGCAGATGGTGTTCATCGCCCTGCAATCGGGCCGCGAAATTCTGCACAGCGTCGACTCCGGCTGGGTGCTGGACAATATCCTGCAAGTGAAAGGCAAGGCGGCGCCGTGGGTTAAGGAGAACGTGCCGGCGGTGATGGGACAACTGCGCTGGCTGAACAACTTGCACCGGAACGAAAAGAACGTGACCATCCTGGTCACCCATGACGACACGCTGTTTGCCGCGCTCACGGAAAGCGGCGTGCTAGGACGCGAACTGGTTGGTTGACAAAGACAGAGCGCACATAAAGCAACATCGAGGGAGGAAACGATGAACAAGACGTTGTTATTCGGCGCAGCACTGCTCGCGCCATTGATGCTTGGCCTTGCGCCGGTTCATGCGCAGGGTTATCCAACGCGCAATATCACCATGATCGTGTCGTTCCCGGCCGGCGGCCCGAGCGACATCGTTGCCCGCATCATGGCCGACGGCATGACCCGCCATCTCGGTCAGCAAGTGGTGATCGAAAATGTCGGCGGGGCCGGCGGCACCATCGGCGCGACGCGCGCGGCGGAAGCGAAGCCGGACGGCTATACGTTGTTTGCGTCCAGTATGGGAACGATCATCGCGGCGCCGACGTTTTATCCGAACCTCAAATACGACTCGATCAAGGACTTCGTGCCGATCGGCATGTCGGCCAATGCGCCCGCGGCGGTCTCGATCAGAAAAGACATCCCAGTGAAAGACCTCAAGGAATTCATCGCCTGGGCGAAACAGAAGGGCGTCGATGTGAAGCAGGCGCATGGCGGCGTCGGCGGCACGTCGCACATGGCGTGCCTATTGTTCAACCAGGTCGCCGGCATCAAGCCGACCCTGGTGGCCTACCGCGGCATGGGCCCCGGGATGAACGATCTGATGGGCGGCCATATCGACGTTGCCTGCGAGCAGGCCGTCGTCATGTCGGCGGCCATCCAGGGCGACAAGGTCAAGGGCATCGTCGTCGCCGGCGACAAGCGTCTTGCCGCGATCCCGAACATTCCGAGTGCCAAGGAAGCTGGCGTGCCCAGCTTCAATCTCAACATCTGGAGCGGCATCTACGCGCCGAAAGGCACGCCGAAGGAGATCATCAACAAGCTCGCCGACGTTTTGAACAAGACACTCGATGAGCCGGCAACCGCCACAAAGCTCGGCAACCTGGGCGGCACCGTGCCGCCGAAGGCGGAGCGCGGCCCGGATCATCTGCGCAAAACCGTCGCGTCCGACATTCCGCGCTGGGCGCCGATCCTGAAAGCGGCGGCGGAAGCGTCCAAGTCGAACTAGGCTGTTGACGAAAATCGCACCGCCGCGGTGGGGTCCATCGCGGCGGTGCCGTTCTCACTCCAGGTCAAGAAAAGTAGACAATGAAGCCCTTGCGTGTTGCCGTTCTGGGGATCGGCTGGTGGTCGGACGTGCTAGCGGACGCTTGCAAGCGCTCCGGTCAATTCGATATCGTGACCTGCTTTACGCGCTCGCCCGACAAGCGCGCCGCGTTTGCCGCAAAATACAAATGCGCGCAGGCGGAGAGTTACGAAGCGATCCTGCGCGATCCCTCGATCGAGGCGATCGTCAACACCACGCCCAACAACGTTCACCTAGAGACCACCCGGCAGGCTGCCGCGGCCGGCAAGCACGTCTTCCTCGACAAGCCGATCGCCAACACGGTGGCGGAAGGGCTGGAGATCGCGCGTGTCTGCGAAAAGGCGGGCGTCGTGCTGGCGCTCGGCTATCAGCGGCGGCGCGAAAGCCACTTCCGCTGGATCGAGAATGAGATCAAGGCCGGCCGTTTTGGCAGACTGGTGCAGGCGGAAGGCAACATCAGCCGCGACCGGCTTGGCAAGATCGATCTGTCGTCCTGGCGCTATCAGGCGAGCGAAATGCCGGGCGGCGTCATGCTGCAAATCGGCATTCATTACGTCGATGTGCTGGAAATGCTGATGGGACCGGTCAAGCGGGTCTCCGCCATATCGAACCGGCTGGTTTTGCCCGGCGATAACCCGGACGTCGCCAATCTCATTCTTGAACACGAGAGCGGCGCGCTCTCGAACCTCACCGCGTCCTACGCGTCGGCGTCGGAATATTACATGATCAATATCTACGGCAAGGAAGCGACCGCCTTTTACGATGTGTTCGGCGGGTTGCGTCATCTCAAGCGCGGCGACAGCAAGCCCAGGCCGGTCGACACCGAAAGCAACGACGCCATTCGCGAGGAGCTCGATGAATTCGCGGCTTGCGTGCGCGACGGCGGCAAGCCGGAAACGGACGGCTATTGGGCCGCGCGCAACCTGGCGGTGATCAAGGCCGGCGTGCGTAGCGCGCGCGAAGGCCGCGCCATCGACGTCGCCGACATCCTCGAGAGTGGGGAGTAGCCGTGGCGCGCATCAACGTCGGCCAGATCACGCTCAATGTGGAGGAACGCGGCAGCGGACCTGTTTTTATCTTCATTCCGGGGCTGGTCGGCCTGCTCAATGCCTGGGAATTCCAGATGGCGGAATTCTGCAAGCGCTATCGCTGCATCTCCTTCGACCACCGCGGAGCGGGCGACAGCGACAAGCCGATAGATTCCTATTCGACGCAGGCGATCGCCCACGACGCCATCGCGCTGATGGACACGCTGAAAATCGACAAGGCGCATGTGGCGGGCACGTCCACCGGCGGCTGCGTGCTGCAAAACCTTGCCATCGATTACCCGGACCGCTTGCGCTGCTGCATCTTCTCCAACACCTGGGTGAAGGCGGACGAGTACCTCACCCGCGTGCAGATGACGCGCAAGCGCATCGCGCTGTCCTATGGGCCGGAAGAATACGTCAAGCTGTCGTCGCTGTTCACCAACGGCGCCATGCAGTTCCGCTACAATCTCGACAAGGTCATGGAGCTGGAACGGCGCGCGCTCAAGACGGTGGCGCCGGTCGAGGTGCTGGCGGGCCGCCTCGACATGACGTTGTCGCACGACCGCAGCGCGGAGCTGCACAAGATCAAGAACCCGTCGCTCATCATCGGCACCGTCGACGACGCCACCGTGCCGTCCTATCAGTCCGAGGATCTGCACAAGGCGGTCGCCGGCTCGCGCCTCGTTATGGTCGCGGAGGGCGGGCACTATTCCTACCGCCGCCATTGGCAGGAATGGAATAAAATCGCCGATGCATTTCTGCGCGAACACGAAGGGAAAGCGTGATGCTCGATCCCAAGCAGGCGGACCCGCAAGCCGCGATGCGCGCCCGCGCCCGCGCCATTCGTGAGACCGGCGGCATCGAACCCGCGCTGGCGAAAAGCGCGGTGCCCAAGCTCGTCGAAATGACATTGTCGGAAGCCCTTGTGCTCGGCCTGCTCAAGCAGGGCGTCAAAAAGTATTTTGCCATTTTCGGTCACGGCTCGACCGATCTGGGCGAGGTGTTGCGCATCTATGAGCAGGAAGGCGTGACGCGCACGATCAATTGCCGCAACGAGGTTGCAATGGCGCATGCGGCCACCGCGCTGCGCTGGCAATATGGAGAAATATCGGCGGTGGTGACCTCGATCGGTCCGGGCGCGATGCAGGCCTTCGCCGGCTCGCTGGCGGCGGCCTCGAACGGCGTCGGCGTTTATCACATCTACGGCGACGAGACGACATTCGGCGAAGGCTACAACATGCAGCAGGTGCCCAAGCAGGAGCAGGGCCTGTTCGGCCGGCTTACGGCGATCATGGGACAATCTTACGTGCTGCATACGCCGGAAGCGGTGCGCGACGCGCTACGCCGCGGCGCGCTGTGCGTCAATCATCCCTACCGCGCCGGGCCGTTCTATCTGCTGCTGCCGCTCAACACGCAAGCTACGCGGCTCACGGTCAACCTCGCCGCGCTACCGGAGCGGCCGGCGCTGCCGAAGCTGGCGCCCGCCGACGACATCGCCATCGACCAAGCCGCGGCGATGATTGCGAAGGCGCAGCGTGTCGCCATCAAGGCGGGCGGCGGCACGCGCGGCCATGACGCGGCGATCCGGCGGCTGGCCGAAGCCGCGGGCGCCGCGGTGGTGCTCTCGCCCGGTTCGACCGGCGTGCTGCCGGACGCGCACGCGCAGAACATGCATGTCGGCGGCTCGAAGGGTTCGATCAGCGGCAACTACGCGATGGCGCAGGCCGAATTGCTGATCGTCATCGGCTCGCGCGCAGTGTGCCAGGCCGATTGTTCCGGCATCGGCTACAAGCAGGCGGAAGCCGTGATCAATATCAACGGCGATCTCGCCGATGCGCTGCACTACAACCTCACCGTTGCCTTGCCCGGAGACATCGGCGCGGTGGCGGAACGGCTGGCCGCGAAACTTGAGAAAGCCGAAGCTGCCAAGAACAAGCGCGCCTGGCTCGCTGCTTGCGCCGCGAAAAAAGCCGAGTGGGCGGCCTACAAGCGCAGGCGCTACGAATGCGCGCCGCTGCACGACGAGGTCTGGGGGAAGCCGGTGCTGCCGCAACCGGCCGCGATCAAGCTGGTGGCGGATTTTGCCAAAGAGATCGGGGCTGCAAAATTCTTCGATGCCGGCGACGTGCAGGCCAACGGTTTCCAGATCGTCGAGGACGACGCCAGCTTCGACACCTTTACCGAATCCGGCGCCTCCTACATGGGCTTTGCCGCCAGCGCGCTGCTCGCTTCCGCCGCGGCGGACAAGCCGCGCTACGGCATCGCCTTTTGCGGCGACGGCTCCTTCATGATGAACCCGCAAATTTTGATCGATGCGGTCGAGCATGGCGTGCGCGGCATGATCGTGATCTTCGACAACCGCCGCATGGCGGCGATCAGCGGCTTGCAGCTCGCGCAATACGGCGAGGAGTTCCGCACCAGCGACCGCGTGGCGGTCGATTACATGCGGCTGGCCGCCGCGGTGTCGGGCGTTCATTCCGTCTCGGGCGGTGACACCGCCGATGCGCTGCGCGCCGCGCTGGCCTCGGCGCGCGGTCACGATGGGCTTTCGGTTATCCATGTGCCGGTCTATTGCGGGGCGCACGAGTTGGGCGGCCTCGGCGCCTGGGGCGAGTGGAACGTCGGCAGTTGGTGCGACGACGTGCAGCGCGCCTGGGTCAAGCAGGACCTCTGACGCCGGCCAGAAATCGCCGGCATTTCGCGCTTTCCGCCGGCGCGGGCTTTTTTGTCAGCCGCCGCCGGGCGCGCTCAGGCGTCCTGCGCGCGCGCTTTTTTCAGATGTTGCAGTACTTGCGCGCGCAGGGCGGCCTGTTCGGTGGTACTCCATTTGCGGAAACCTTCGCCGCTCTTGAACCCAAGCTTGCCATCCTTCACCAGTTTTTCGAGATAGGGCGAGGAGCGCGGCCGGCTGTCGATATCCGGCAGCACCGTGTTGTGAATGGCGAGCGTCAAGTCAGTGCCGATCATGTCGGCGTTTTCCAAGGGACCCAGCACCGCAAGCCGCCGGCCGAAAGCCGCTTTGATCACCGTATCAACCGTCTCGGCGTCGCAGATGCCGTTCTCGACCAGTGCAATCGCCTCGCGCCAGAGCGCGTGCTGCAAGCGGTTGCCGATAAAGCCCGGCACGTCCTTTTTGACATGCGCGGGCTTTTTGCCCGCCGCCGCGTGCAGCCTCATCGTCCAGTCGATGGCGGCGGGCGACGTCCATTGCGTCTCGATCACTTCCACGAGCGGCACCAGGAATGGCGGATTCCACCAATGGGTGCCGAGCGCGCGCGAGCGCTCGTTTAGGTTCTGCATGATCGAGGTGATCGGAATGACCGAGGTGTTGCTGGCCAGAATAGTTTCCGGCCGCACATGCTTTTCGATTTCAACGAATAATTTCTGCTTCAGCGGCAAATCTTCCAGCACGGCTTCGACCACGAAATCGGCGTCGCGCACGCAAGCCGCGAGATCGGCGACCGGCGTGACGCGCGTGACCGCGCCTTCGTCGTCGCCGAGGTCCTTAAGGTTAGCGGCGATGCGCGTTTTGACGGCGTCGAGATTGGCCGCAACCGTATCGGTGATCGTCACCTCATGGCCGGCGAGCGCGAAAACCTGCGCGATGCCGTTACCCATCAGCCCGGCGCCAACGACCGCGATGCACGCTTTTGCCATGCTTACCCCGCGGTGTAGCCACCGTCGGCGTAGAGAATATGCCCGGTGTAAAAATCCGACGCGCGCGAAGCGAGAAACAGCAGCGGTCCGGCGAGATCGCTCGCTTCGCCGAGCCTCCCCTTGGGCACGCGCGATAAAAATGCCGTGCGCGTGGTCTTAGCCCGCTCGTCGTCGGCGAACATCCATTCGGTGAGCGGCGAGCGGAACACGGTCGGCGCAATGGCGTTCACCGTAATGCCCGTGCTGCCCCATTCGCAGCCGAGCGCCTTGGTGATGCCGTCAACCGCCGACTTCGACGCGCAATAGGCGCTGTAACCCGCGGGGTGGCCGAGCAGCCCGCGCGCCGACGACATCAGAACGATTTTTCCGCCGCCGCCCTGTTTCAACATTTGCTTGCCGGCGGCGCGTGCCATCAGCCAGGACTGCGTGACATTGGCGTCCATCACATCGAGGAAGCGTTCGGGCGACATGTCCACGATCTTGGCGACATCGTTCTTTCCGGAGCCGACCACGAGAATGTCGATGCGGCCGAATTTGTCGACCGCCGCCTGCACGATCTTGTCGCAATTGGCCTCCGTGTTCGGCCGTGCGGCGACCGTCGCGGTCTTGGCCCCGAGCTTCTCGCATTCCGCCGCTATCCTCTTGATCTCGTCGGCCTTGCCGGCGGCGAGCACGACATTGGCCCCGGCGCCGGCCAGCACTTTCGAGGCCAGCGCACCGAATGAGCCCGACGCGCCGGTGACGATCGCGGTCTTGCCCTTGACGTCGAACAGCGAGAGCGGATTTTTCAGGAAATCTTCGGACATGGTGTTCCTCGCAGACGTTTGCTTTCTCGTCATGGCCGACCCGGGTGTAAACTTGTCCCGGCCATCCCGCTTAGGAAAGCACCACCCTCCTGATCGGGATCACCGGGTCAAGCCCGGTGATGACGGGCCAAGAGGCCCGTCACTTCGGTGGCGCGGCGACCGCGACGAGGATGGTGCAAACCCCGTTGCCACGGTTGACGATCTCGCGGTTCTCGTTCGGCCCGATGAAACAGGTGTCGCCCGGCTTGACGACGGCCTCCTTGCCGCCGGCAATCACGGTAAGCTCGCCCTCCAGCACGTGATAGATTTTCTCCGGCGGGGAGGCATCGGGACCGGCGCCGCCGCCCGGTTCGAAATGCGAGATGCCGAAAATGAGCGCCTGCGAGCCGCCGGTCTCGGCGCCGAACAGGCGCAGCGATTTGTATTTGCGATGGTTCGGCGCTTCGTAAGCCTTCGCCTCGGAAAGTTTGCGGACGATCATTTGAATTTCTCCCCCCGTTCGATGCGGAATTTCTGCTTCGGATCGAACATCGCCACCAGGCGCACGATGCAGCCGTCGCCGCGGTCCCAGTTCCACGGAAAATAAGCGAAGGTGCAGCGCCGGCCGGTCACCTTGTCGATGTCGCCGCCGACATTCTCGATGCCCATGATGCCGTTCTTGAACAAGATACGGTGCACCGGCTCCCATTCCGGAAAATCGTCCTTCCAGTCGCGGCCGCCCGACCATTCGCGGTATTCCTCGGCGAGATGCGGATGCAGCGGCCCGTTGCGCTGCGGGCCTATTGCCGTGGCGAGCGGATGGTCGTTGGCCTGGGTGTCGTGGCCGATCACCTTGACCTTTTTCTTGACGAACCATTCGCCGGCCGAGGGCACGAAGCCCGGCGCGCGGCAGAAATAGTCCTCGCTGTCGTCATAAAATTTGTGCCAGCCGGTATTGACGATCACCACGTCGCGCGGCCGCACGATCTTGCCGCAGGCGGCTTCGAGGTCGTCGCCGGTGATCGGCTCCCATTTTTTCTTCGGGATGGAAACCACGATGCCGGAGCCGAAAAAGTGTGGCAGCGGCACTTCGTCGATGAACGGCGTGCCCTGGATGACGTGCGCCGGCGCGTCGATATGCGTGGTGTTGTGCATGCTGGTCGTGATGCGCTGGGAGAGCACGCCCGACTTCGCCATGTAATGGATGCGTTCGATCTTGACGTCTTCGAAATACGGCCAGTTCGGAGACTGATAACCGAAGCGGTGGGACAGGTTGTAAAACTCCAGCCCCATGCTGTTCTTGAGGTTCTCCTCGAACATCACGCCACGAATTTTTTTCGCCACGTTTCTTCCTCCCCATGCTCGCGCATTCGCGCTGTTTGTCGTTCGCGGCGATCAGGCGGCCGTCGCGCCGATATGCGTCTCCATCGCAGCTTTGGTCGCCAGCAGGCGCTTCGCGATCAACGCATGCTGTGCATGAAAGCGCTGCACCGGCACCGGCACCGAAATGGCGACCGTATTGCCGAGCTGATCGTGCAGCGCGACGCCGGCCGCGCAAATGCCGAGCGTGTGCTCCTCGCGGTCATAGGCGACGCCGGTCTTGCGGGCGGATTTGAGGTCGGAGAGCAGCGCGTCGATGCGTGTCAGCGTCTTCGGCGTGCGCGCCTCGTAAGCGCGGCCGATCAGCCGTTCGATCGCTGCGTCGTCGAGCCGGCTGAGATAGGCCTTGCCGTTGGCCGTGCAGTAGAGCGGAAAACTTTCGCCGACGGCCGACACCGTGCGCAGGCGCTGCGAGCCGGTAACCTGGTCGATGAAAATGAGGTGATCCTTGCGCACCGTCGAAAGATCGACTGTCTCGTGCAATTCGTTCGACAGCCGCACGATGAACGGCCGCGCCAGCGAAACGAAATCGCTGCGCACGGAAGCCGCGAGCCGCAGGATCGCGGGCCCCAGCCGTACGCGGCCCATCGGCGAGGCGGCGATCAGCAGCTTTTCGGATTCCAGCGCGGCGACGATGCGTTGCACGGTGGAGCGGGCAAGGTTCACCCGCTGCGCGATCTGGCCGAGGCTGAGGCCGGCGGATTCTTCTTCCAGCGCGCGCAAAATGGTGGCGGCGCGGGCGATCACCTGCACTTGGCTTTTGTCGCTTTGGCCCTTGGCAGGATGGCTGTTGCCGGTTTGGTTTTTTTCAGCCCGGCTTTTCTCGCCCGCCGCTTGCCGTTGCATCGACGCCATGACATCCGCCCCGCCAGTCAACTTGCATGATGGTACACCTTAGCCCAAGATACGGTACAGGGAAAAATCAGGATTTTTGCCGGGCCGTTGCGGCGCAGCAAAGCGGGGGAGGAAATGGCCAAAAAAATTGCCAAGAAGATCGTGCTGGAAGAGCATTTCCTGTCGCCGGGCATCGTCAACTATTGGCGGCCGACCGTCGTCGACGTCGAACCCAAATTCGCCGAGCAGCTTTACAGGCGGCTCACCGATTTCGGCGACATGCGCATCGAGACGATGGATCGCGCCGGCATCACGCGCATGGTGCTGGCGATTTCCGGCCCCGGCGTGCAGGCCGAGCGCGACACCGCGACGGCGGTCGCCAAGGCGCGCGAGTCCAACGATTTTCTGGCGCGCGAAGTGCAAAAGCGCCCCGACCGCTATTCCGGCTTTGCGCACCTGGCCATGCAGGACGCGCGTGCCGCCGCCGACGAGCTTGAGCGCTGCGTGCGCGAACTCAAATTTTGCGGCGCCATGATCAATGGCCACACCAACGGGCTATATCTCGACGACCCGTCGTTCGCGTCGTTCTGGGAGCGCGCCGAGGCACTCGGCACTCCGGTCTATCTGCATCCGGTCGATCCCGTAGCGCCAAGTCCCGCGCTCGACGGACACAAGGCGTTGCGGCGCGCCACCTGGGAATGGGGATTTGAGACCGGCTCGCATGCGCTGCGGCTGGTGTTCGGCGGGATATTCGAGCGCTTCCCGCGCGCCAAGCTTATTCTCGGCCATATGGGCGAATCGCTGCCGTATTTGCTCTGGCGCATCGACTGCCGCGCCAGGCTCTACGGCGTGAAATTGAAAAATCCGCCGTCGCATTACATCAAGCAGAACATATGGGTGACGACCTCCGGCATGTGCGCGGCCGAACCGCTGAATTGCGCCATCGCGGCGCTGGGCCAGGAGCGCGTGATGTTCTCCGTTGATTATCCGTTCGAGAACGCGGAGGAGGCGGCGGAATTTATGGACAGCGTTCCGCTGGACGAAAAAACCCGCGCGGATGTGGCCTGCAACAATGCGGCGAAGTTGCTGGGGTTGTGACTTGTCATTGCCGGACTTGATCCGGCAATCCATCACTTTTGCAAAGACGATGGATGCCCGGGTCAAGCCCGGGCATGACAAGAAAAACTACTTCACCACCCGCACCGGCTTGCCATCCAGCCAGGCGCGGATGTCCTCGACCATCTGGCCGTAGAAGCGCCGGTAGTTCTCGGCGGTGACGTAGCCGAGATGCGGCGTAATCACGATATTGTCGAGCTTGCGGAACGGATGATCGGGCGCCAGCGGCTCGCTGTCGTAGACGTCGATGCCGGCGCCGGCGAGCTTGTTGGCGCGCAGCGCCGCCTCGATGGCTTTTTCATCCGCCACCGGCCCGCGCGAGGTGTTGAGGAAATACGCCGTCGGCTTCATCAGCGCCAGTTCGGCCGCGCCGATCAGCCCCTTGGTGCGCGGCGAGAGCTGCACATGCACGGTGACGAAATCCGCGCTCCGCAGCAGGTCTTCCTTGGTGACAAGCGTGGCGCCGGCCGCGCTGGCTTTTTCCGCGGTCAAGTTCTGGCTCCAGGCGATGACTTTCATGCCGAAGGCGTTGCCGATCTTGGCCACCTGCGCGCCGAGCTTGCCGAGGCCAACGATGCCGAGCGTCTTGCCGGCAAGATCGATGCCGAGCGTCGATTGCCAGCGCGCGCCGGCCTTCAGCCGCGCATTCTCATGCCCGATCCGGCGCGTGAGTTCCAGGATCAGGCCAAAGGTCAATTCCGCCGTCGGGCTGCCGAGGGATTCGGTGCCGCAGACCGCGATCTTGCGCGCGGCGGCGGCTTCCATGTCGATCGCCGCATTGCGCATGCCGCTGGTGACGATCAGCTTGAGGTCCGGCAGCGCGCCGATCACGTCCTTGCCGAACAGCGTGCGCTCGCGCATCAGGCAAACCACCGCGCAATCTTTCAGCGCGGCGATCACCTTGTCGGGCCCGCCGAGCGGGTCGGTGAAAACCTTGAGCTCGACGTCCTTGGCGACCGGCGACCAGTCCGCCAGTTTCATGGCGACGTTCTGGTAGTCGTCGAGAATGGCCCCGCGCATCGGCTTCCCCTTGTTCTTGTCGTGCTCTGCCGGCTGGTCTCACCACAGCGGACGGCAAACGACAAGATGGGGGCGGGCGGAAGGGTGGGCGGCTAGGCCGCGCTCGGATCGCCGTGCTTGGCGCGCCATTTCGGGCCGGGGCCGCGCATGTAGTGCAGTTCTGGCCTATAGGGGTCGAACAGGTGGCGGGACACGTCTCGCCATGCGGCGGCAAGGGCGAAACCCAGCCGCGCCAGAGGGCGGGGCAAATGCAGCCCCGCAACCGCAGAAATGGCCACTCTGGCCACAGGCATCGCTTAACTCTCCACCCCAAACGCAGCGCCTTCGCCGGCGCCTTGCCCCTTTGGTCGCCTGAGGCGGCGGCCAAGTTCACCGGCAACGACGGTCGCATAAGGCGGTTTAACGCCCGGTAGCCGGGCGGCCCGATGGGTGAGAATTTCCGCAATCAGCCTTTCTGGAAGTTTACCGGCCCCCGGCCCCCGCGCGCAAAACACTCCGGGTTAAGCCCGGCAATGACAGGAGGGGGACGGGGAGAGGAAAGAAAAAGCGCGGCTTGCCCTCGCCGCCTGCGGTCGCTACATCAGCGCCAACTCCCCGGCATCGCGAACACGAGAGAACAATGAACGGTCGCCAATTCATCTATCACATGCACGGTCTGACCAAGGCCTTCCCCGCCGGCAAGAAGGTGCTCGAAAACGTCAATCTGTCGTTCTACCCGGACGCCAAGATCGGCGTGCTCGGCGTCAACGGCTCCGGCAAATCGACGCTGCTGCGCATCATGGCCGGCCTCGACACCGAGTTCATCGGCGAAGGCTTCGTCGCCGAGGGCGCCCGCGTCGGCTACCTGGAGCAGGAGCCGCAATTAGACCCGAAAAAAACCGTGCGCGAAAACGTGATGGAGGGCGTCGCCGCCAAGAAGGCGCTGCTCGACCGCTACAACGAGATCGCCGCCAATTACACCGACGAGACCGCCGACGAGATGGCGAAATTGCAGGACAAGATCGACAGCCAGAATCTCTGGGACCTCGACAGCCAGGTCGATCTGGCGATGGACGCGCTGCGCTGCCCGCCCGACGGCGCCGACGTCGTCAAGCTTTCCGGCGGCGAGCGCCGCCGCGTGGCGCTGTGCAAGCTGCTGCTCGACCGGCCGGATTTGCTGCTGCTCGACGAGCCGACCAACCATCTCGACGCCGAAAGCGTGAACTGGCTGGAAGGCCACCTGCGCGACTATCCCGGCGCCATTTTGATCGTCACCCACGACCGCTACTTTCTCGACAACGTGACCGGCTGGATTCTCGAACTCGACCACGGCCGCGGCATTCCCTACGAGGGCAATTACACCTCCTGGCTCAGGCAGAAACAAAAGCGCATGGAGCAGGAATGCCGCGAGGACGAGGCGCGCCGCCGCACGCTCGATCGCGAGTCGGAATGGATTTCGTCCTCGCCGAAAGCGCGGCAGGCAAAATCCAAGGCGCGCTACGAGCGCTACGAGGATTTGCTCAAAGTCGCCAACGCCAAGCAAAACGTAGTGGCGCAGATCACCATTCCGGTCGCCGAGCGGCTGGGGCAGAACGTCGTCGATTTCGAGGGGCTGAAAAAAGCCTACGGCGACAACCTGCTGATCGACGATCTCTCCTTCAAGCTGCCGCCCGGCGGCATCGTCGGCGTCATCGGCCCGAACGGCGCCGGCAAGACCACGCTGTTCCGCATGATCACGGCGCAGGAAAAACCCGACGCCGGCAGCATCAAGATCGGCGAGTCGGTTCACTTCGGCTATGTCGACCAGTCGCGCGACGCGCTCGACGGCAGCAAGAACGTGTGGGAGGAAATCTCCAACGGCCAGGACATCATCCTGCTCGGCAAGAAGGAAATGAATTCGCGCGCCTATTGCTCGTCGTTCAACTTCAAGGGCGCCGACCAGCAGAAAAAAGTCGGCACGCTGTCGGGCGGCGAGCGCAACCGCGTGCATCTCGCCAAGATGCTGAAATCCGGCGCCAACCTGCTCCTGCTCGACGAGCCGACCAACGACCTCGACGTCGACACGTTGCGCGCGCTGGAAGAGGCGTTGGAGGATTTCGCCGGCTGCGCCGTCATCATCAGCCACGACCGCTGGTTTCTCGACCGCATCGCCACCCACATCCTCGCCTTCGAGGGCGACAGCCACGTCGAGTGGTTCGAGGGCAATTTCCAGGATTACGAAAAGGACAAGATGCGGCGGCTGGGGACGGACAGCGTCATTCCGCATAGGATCAAATATAAGAAGTTTTCACGCTGACGCGTTTGTGTGTTGCCATGACAGAAACCGAGAGCATCGTCCTCGATCATCTGCGCCCTATCCGCGGCGCGGTCGATGGCTTGCGTGACGACATGCGCGAGGTCAAAGGCCGGCTCGGCATTCTGGAAAACCAGTATGCTAATATATCCAATCGGCTTGACCGGCTGGACGGACGCGTCGAGCGCATCGAGCGCCGCCTTGAATTGACTGAGGCCTAGGGACACGCCGCTTGCTTGCTTCCCTCTCCCACAGGGGGAGAGGGGAAGCAGCAGATAGCCGCCCGCCCGATCCGCGCCCCCGGCGCGTCCCGGAATGACAGAAAGCTGCCGGCCGGTTCACGCCGCCTGATACGCTGCGATTTTTTTAATCGCGGGGGCAAGCCGATCTTCCGCGGTTTCAAGGTCGTAGCGCGCCTGAATGTTCATCCAAAACGCCGCGGCGGTGCCGAAAAACTTTCCCAGCCGCAAGGCGGTATCGGCCGTGATGGGCGTTTCCTCGCGGACAAGCCGCTCGATACGCGTGCGCGGCACATCGACCGCCGCCGCCACCGCGTAAGGCGTCAGCTTCATCGGAACGAGAAATTCCTCCCGCAGAATTTCCCCGGGATGAACGGGAGAAAGCTTCTTTGCCATCTGCGACCCTCCTTGGTCTGGGACCGGTCTGCGGTCCTCGGTCCGGCTAGTGATAGTCGGTTATCTCCACGTCCGCGGGACCGGTTTTGGTCCATCGGAAAACGATCCGCCATTGATCGTTGATACGGATCGAATGTTTCCCGGCAAGCCTGCCCTTCAATGCTTCCAGCCGATTTCCCGGCGGTGAGTTCAGGGCCTTCAGCACTGTCGCTGCGTCCAGCATGACCAGCTTCCGGCGGGCGGCTTTGGCGTGATCGGCTGGAAAGCCTTTCGGAGCCTTACGGCCGGCAAGGATCAGCTCCGCCCATTCGCCTTTGAACGTCTTGATCATCGCATAACGTATCATATTATGATACGTCTCCGGAAGGCATGCGTCCTCCGCGCAATATCTGAAAGGACACCGGCCCCGCGCGCGCGGCTGGTATGAGAAAGTTGCCTCGAACAGATGCCGCGCACGCGCCCGTCACCCTAGGTGCGAGGGCCAAAACGGGTCCGGCCTTTGGCCGGCCCGATGACAGGCTCCGCTCGAGCCTCGAAGGGCGGCGGGGCATTTTCCGCCCCTGTGGCATTTGCTCGCGGCGCATTCACGGCGAATCGCGTAGAAGGAGCGCCTCCACACGCTGGAAACCGCCCATGTCCATGACGCCCGAGACGCCGCTTCCCGCCCCCGGCACGTTGCGCCCGCTGCCGCAGCTCATCTTCTCCTCGCGCTGGCTGCAGCTGCCGCTCTATCTCGGCCTGATCGTCGCGCAATGCGTCTATGTCGTGCTGTTCCTCAAGGAGCTGTGGCACCTGGTGCTGCATTCCCTCGAATTCACCGAACAGCAGATCATGCTGGTGGTGCTCGGCCTCATCGACGTGGTGATGATCTCGAATCTGCTGATCATGGTGATCGTCGGCGGCTACGAGACCTTCGTCTCGCGGCTCGATTTGCAGGGCCACCGCGACCAGCCGGAGTGGCTCTCCCACGTCAACGCCAGCGTGCTCAAAATCAAGCTGGCGATGGCGATCATCGGCATCTCGTCGATCCATCTGCTGCGCACCTTCATCGAGGCCAGCAACATCGGCACGCCGCGCACGACCTACACTTCCGAGGGCGTGATGTGGCAGGTGATTATCCACGCGCTGTTCATTCTGTCGGCGATCGGCATTGCGTTCGTGGACTGGCTCGGGCGGGAGCCTTCCAATAAGCCGCATGCGTCGCACGCGCACTGACGTGAGGCGCGCTGCCGCAGCGCTGGTATGTCTGCTGACCCAATTTGCAGTCCCGGCGCACGCCGCCGACGCCGCGTTCCAGCAATGGCTGCAAGGCACCTGGCCGCAGGCGCAAAGTCTCGGTGTTACGCGCGCCACCTTCGACGCCGCCATCCGCGGGCTGGAGCCGGATCTCTCGCTGCCGGATCTCATCGTGCCGGGCCGGCCGGAGCGCGCGCAGCCGGGCCAGGCCGAATTCGTGCAGACGCCGGGCGAATATCTTAAAGAGTCCACCTTCGACCGGCTGGCTGCGCAGGGGCGCAAACTCGCTGTCGAGCATCGCGACACGCTTGCGCGCATCGAACGGGACTTCGGCGTGCCGGGCAACATCGTGCTCGCGATCTGGGGCCGCGAGACATCGTATGGCGGCACAAGGCTCGCGCACGACGCGATCCGTGTGCTGGCGACGCAAGCCTATACCGGCCGGCGCAAGGAGCTTTTCCGTAGCGAATTTCTCGCTGCGCTGAAAATGTTGCAGGATGGCACCCCGCGTGAGCGCATGCGCTCGTCCTGGGGCGGGGCGATGGGGCTGACGCAATTCCTGCCGACGGAGTTTTACAAATACGCCGTCGATTTCGACGGCGACGGCCGCGCCGATATTTTCAACTCGGTACCGGATGCGCTGGCGTCGGCGGCCAAGCAGCTCGCCGGCAAAGGCTGGCGCGCCGGCCAGCGCTGGGCCTACGAAGTGCGTGCGCCGCAAAACGCCGATTGCAGCGTCGGCGTGCCCGAGGTCACATTGCCGGTCGGCGAATGGCTGGCGCGCGGCTTCCAGCCGGCTTACGGGCGAAAACTGAGCGAGGCCGAGCGCGCCGAGCAGGCCTCGCTGTTGCAGCCGGAAGGCGCCTATGGGCCGGCCTTCCTGACGCCGAAGAATTATTTCGTCATCAAGGAGTACAATTTCTCCGACTTGTATGTGCTGTTCGTCGGGCATCTTGCCGACCGCATTGGGGAAGGCCGTCCGTTCGAGACGCGCTGGAGCAAGAGCGAGCAGCTTCGCACCGCGCAGGTCGAGCGCATGCAGCGCACGCTCGCCGCGCGCGGGCTTTATGCCGACAAGATCGACGGCAAGGCCGGGATGAAGACGCGCGCCGCGCTCGGCGCCTACCAGAAGGCCAACGGGCTCAAGCTCGACTGCTGGCCGACGCCGGCGGTGCTGGAGCACATGCAGCGATGAGCGCGCGGGAAAAAGAAAACGCCCGGGCGGCGCGGCCGTCCGGGCGTCTATGGTTTGGCGCAGTGCGCGTGTTAGTCGCAAACCTCGACGCGGCGGGTGCGGTAGCCGACACCGTCGATCCATACGCGATGCCGTTCCAGACGGCACACGGGCTCATCGTAATATTCCACCGGCGGCGGCCCGTAGACCGGTGCCGGTTGCACATAGACCGGCGCCGGCGCATAGCGCGGGCCGGCCAGCGCGGAGCCGATGAGGGCGCCGACCGCAAGCCCGCCGACAACACCACCCACCACGCAACCGCGGCAACGGGCATCGGCGGTCGATGGCGCTGCGACAGACATTGCGATCGTCGCGGTGGCGGCGAGCGCGATCAGAGCTTTCCTCATAGGTTTTCCCTTTCGGCGTTGGATCGTCGCCGATCATGCACCCAGGCCGTTACGCGCTTATTAACTGCAGAACCAGCGCGGCCGGCTGTAACCGACAACGTTGCCCCAGCGGTCGTAGCGGGGCTTGCGGGCCCAGTACCCGGGGCAGTTATAGGCCGGCGCCATCCCGTATTCAGGATAGGCCGCGTAGCCGGGCTGCGGGGCGTAAGTACGCGGATATTGGCTGGCGATGATGGCGCCAACGGCAAGGCCGCCAAGAACGCCGGCAGCAATGGCGCCGCCGCGACGACGCTGTGCGCTTGCATCGGTCATGGTGGCAGCGAGCGTAACAACGACGGTCGCGACCGCCGCAACAGCAATCAAGGCTTTCTTCATGGTCTTCTCCTCAGGGCTTCCATTCGGCCATCGCCGAGCGCGGATGAGCCAGCCTAGGCCCATGCCGGACCCGATCAAAGTAGGCACTGCGAATTTGGCGTAATTTTGGTGTGAACGGATCATGCAGACCCTAGTTTATAAGGAAAACCCGGCCGTCCGGAAGGGATGCCGGGCTTTCCTGCGTAATTGCCGCTTTTCGGCCGGATCAGTCGCAAACCTGCATCCGGCGCAACCGCCAGCGATACCCGTTCCACACGCGCTGGTGGGTCCAATAGCAGGCCGGGGCGTAATAGCGGCCGGGACCGTAGGCATGATACGGGCCGGGGCCGTAGGCATAATTCGGACTGGGGCCGTAGTGGCGATTGGCTTGCGAGCCGATGATCGCGCCGAGCGCAAGTCCGCCGATGACGCCGGCGGCGATACGCCCGCCACGCGCTTCGGCTTGCGGCGGTGCGGCCACGGCTGCGACAGCGAGCGCCGCGGCGGCCGCAAGTGCTGTCAGGGTCTTTCTCATGGGGGCACCTCAAAAATTGGGTTACAGGCAGATAACGATTTCTGCCCGCCAGAGTTCCACATTTCGCCTGAATGCACCCTGAACAGGTGCGCCTGAAAGCTGCCACTATTGCCGTCTTGCCGGATTACAAATTGTCAATGTTGACCCAGCGCGTTGCGCCGGAAATTTCAGCAGAACCAGCGCCAGATGAGCTTGAACAGATTCGGGCGCGGGCCTTGCCCGGCGGCCTTGAGCGCTCGCCGCCCGATGCTGCGGAGAAACAACTGCTCGAGCGGATGGGAAAGTTTGTCGATCGCCGACTCCAGTGGCAGCCACTGCACAGCCTTGATGTCGCGCATCGGCTTGCGGGCGGGGCCGTCGGCGGCCTGCATCCGCCAGAACTGCACGACCTTGGGCTTGCGGCCGACCGGATAGGAAATCGCGCCGAGATATTCGTGCACCAGCACGGAATGCCCGGTCTCTTCCACTGCCTCGCGCCGCGCGCCCGCGATGGCGGATTCGTTGCGATTGAGTTTTCCCTTCGGGAGTACCCAATTTCTGTCTTTGCGGTGTTGCACGATGGCGATCAGCGGCCGCGCGCCGCCGCGCACCACAACGCCACCCGCCGCAAGAACCGGCACCCGCGCCATTATGCCATCTGCCCACTTGTACCGAATCGTTGTGATGAGCGGCCATTATAGCACGCGTTGGCTGGCGTGTGACTCGGCGCAGCGGCGCCCTAGGCTTGCGAGGCCTGCTTGCGATCGCGCACCGGCAGAGCAGCAGACCGCCGCGGCAGCATCGCGCGGACACGCGCGCCCGCCCGCAGGAACGGCGCAAACAATTCGCCGCGGATGGTGTGCGCGGGATGACGATCCTGCTCGGCGCCGAAACTCAATTTTTCGCGTTGCTTCGCCGGCACGTAAAGCGTGCCGAACATCCAGTCCCACAGCGCGAGGCAGCTTCCGAAATTCCGGTTGAAATGCGCAGGGCTGGTGGAGTGATGCACCTGGTGATGCGCCGGGCTCACGAAGATGCGGCCGAGCACGCCGGTGAACGAAATCCAGACATGCGTGTGCTGCAAATGAACGTAAGTGTGGATGAACACCACCAGGATGATGTTGGTGTCGGAGAAGGCATATTGATACGCGGTTTCGCCGAACGCGTAATTGGCCAAGCCGTTCGCGATCGCCGTCGACAGCGCGAGGATGTTGGCGAAGATCCAGGTGTAGACCGGATGCACGCGAAAGTTCGTCAGCGGCGTGAGCACTTCCGCCGAATGATGCACCTTGTGGAATTCCCACAGCACCGGGACCTTGTGACTGAGCCAGTGATTGAACCAGTAGCCGAGCTCATAGGCCAGGAACAGCATCGCCGTGACGACGGAGTTCGAGACCGGCGAGGGCAGCGCGCTCGGCGTCATCGGCCCGAACGCGCCGATCAGCATGGCGATGATGCCGTTGCTGACGAATTGATAGGTCAGCACCGCCCAGCCGAACACGACGCCGAACACGAAGACATTGAAAAACAGATAGCCGATGTCGGCGCGGTTCGACGGGTGCGAGGTCAGCCGCTTCGGGAACAGCACCTTCACGATGGTCTTGATGCGCACGCGGCGGTTTTTTGCGATGCGCTTGCCGGCGAAAAACACAGCGGCGATGAGCAGCGCCGCGCCCAGCGAGGTGAGCGAAAAATGCGAGCCAAGCGAGAACAGCAGCTTGCTCGCCTGATTGAGGAAATAGACGACGCCGGGCGACAGGTCCAAGGACGGCTCCTGGGGTTTGCGGTCATCAATGTGTGACCGAGAGGTAAATTTTGTGTTGTGCGTTCTTATCCCTCCCACGCTTGCGGGGGAGGGAAGCCGCCGAAGGCGGCGGGTGGAGGGCGCGTCAATGACCCCACCCCGGCTCACTTCGTTCGCCGACCCTCCCCTTTCAGGGGAGGGATAAGAAAGAGGAGCGCGCTCCGGGCCTGCCCGGTTCGCGCAAAACAAGTTTCGCCGCCCGTATTCTTTTAAGGCGCCGGGTGCGCCTGTAACCTTTTCCGTCTTTGGCCCTTGCGAGCCACACGGAATGCCGGAGCACCGAACGCCCCGCAGCCTCGTGTGGAGTGGTTTTAGGTAACCACACGAGTTAGCCACCGCAGGATGCCGATGCT
>CAMAWF010000056.1 GCA_945861895.1 Rhizobium sp. Q54 | reverse complement strand
ATAAAGCGCGCCCAGCACAAGTCCATTCACTAATGTCTGGAGGTGAAACATCATTTGCCCCGTTTCGTGATCGCGCCCACTTAGCCCTTGGTCTCTTCCTGATATTGCGCGAGATAACCTTCTTCCGCGTGGCGCTTCGCACGCATCTTGAAGAGCGCAGGATCGGAATTAAGACTGTGACCGTCTGCCAGGCGATTCATGAACGAAAAACAGCAGCACACCATAATGACGTCGTGGAGAGCCCGCTCGTCCCAACCTTCGGCATAAATGGCGTCGGCATCGGCCTGTATCATCTTGTAGGATGTCAGCGTCAATTTCTGCAGGAATTTGAAAATTGGTTTAAGACGTTTGTCGACCGGCGCGGCATCGACATTCGCCATCAGTCCTTCAAGCAGATTCGGCTCAACACCGAGAATGACCGCGGCCTCGGAATGCGAGCTGGCGCAATAGGAGCAGCTGTTGAGCCGCGAAACATAGGCCGCCATCAGTTCCCGCTCGCCTGAAGTAAATGCCGAAGGGCCACGCATAATGGCTTCCTCAACATGAAGCCAATGGCGGAAACTCTGCGGATTGAGGGCATAGACGTCCTTGACCAGGGCATCCACCGGCATTGATCGCATGAACGGCATGCGCACCCTTTCATTATTTTAAGGACATGCGCCGCGAAAAAAACCCGTGCGCCACCTGAAGGCAGCGCACGGGGCATGCGGTCACTTCATGATTTGCAGGTCGGAATTCTTGATTTCATCCGGTTGCAAAATCTTGATCAATTTGTTTTGCACCTGGATGACCGGAACGTTTCTGGCCTGGTTCATGCCGTTCGGGCTGAATTTGACCGGCCCGTAGAAGGTAACGATGTCGGTCTTGGCAAGCGCATCGCGCACCTTGGCCTTGTCAATTGACCCGGCCCGCTCGATCGCGTTTTGCAAGACCACAGCAACCGCCGCGCACGAGGCGTGAATGTAGTCCGGATCGCTCTTCGTCTTGGCGACGAACTCGTTGTAGAAGTTTTCGGTCGATGGCCACACGCCGACGCCATTATACTTGGTCGCATGGTGCCACCAGGTCCAGCTGGTAATGCCGTTGGCGAGATCGCCGAGACCGTCGGTGAACTCCTTATAAGCCGGTCCGGTGATCATCGTGATGATCTTTGCCTTGACGCCAAGATCGACCATCTGTTTGCGGACCAGAATCAGATCCTGGGTATATCCAGTAACGTAAATCCAATCGGGCGCGGCCGCCTTGATGGTGGACACAGACGCCGAATGGTCCATCGTTCCAACCGCGTAAAGCTGATCGTAGACCACGTTGAGGCCGGCGGCCTTAGCGGCGGCCGACATGCCCTGCGCCATCGACTTCGGGAATACGTCGTCGCGGCCGAGTACGGCGATCTTCTTAACGTCCGGATTTTTATCTTTGAAGTACGCGACCATGCCGTTCGTGGACGCGCCGTTCGGCGCCAATGTCCCGAACAGGTTTTTCAGACTCTGGTCGAACACGGATTCCGACGACGAAGCGCAAGCAACGAGTGGCGTCTGATAGCGTTCGGCAACCGCGGCAACGATCTTGGTATGACCGGAGCCGAACGGCGCAAACATAAAATCGACCTTGTCGTCGGTGATAAGTTTTTCGGCGAGCTGAGCGGCGCGCTGGCCGTCCGTCTGGTAATCGTATTTGACGATTTCCACTTTCATTTTCTTGCCGCCGACATTGATCCCGCCGGCTGCATTGACCTTGTCCAGCCACATTCCCCAGACCAGATCCTGTTTCTTGGCTTCGTCCGCAAGACCACCGGTGAGCGCAAGCGGCGCACCGATTTTGATGACGTCGGCGGCCTTTGCGGCCGAGACCGACACGGCAAGCGTAGCAACTGCCGCCGCCGCAATGACCCCGAAGTACCGACTCGATGTTAACGACATAACCAAACCTCCGATTTTTTATGCGCTACGTTAGCGCGACCTCCCGGCACCACATCCACACCGCGTTGCATAAAGCCAATGCCACGCGCATATACGCATCAATAGTAAGATATCATGATTAGTATGACCATCCCATGCAAGACCAATTCTTCAGTTCAGGTTGCCAATTAAAAAGTCCGCCAACCATAGCCTGCGGGCAGGCTTTGGGTCTGCCGGCGGACGCAGATTGCCAGATCGTGCGCGCCGTTTGTGAGGGTGGCCAAGCCAAGCGATTGCTTCATTTTGCAGCTATCCATTCAGTCCCGATAGATCGGAAAGCGCGAAATCAACTGCTTCACCTTGTCGCGCACGGCAGCCTCGATCAGCGAATCCGCTTCGATGCTCTTTTGCGACAACACATCGAGCACCTCGGCGATCAGTTCGCCAACCTGTTGGAACTCGGCAATGCCGAAGCCGCGGGTGGTGCAGGCCGGCGTGCCGAGCCTAATGCCCGACGTGACCATCGGCTTCTCAGGATCGAACGGGATGCCGTTCTTGTTGCAGGTGATATGGGCGCGCCCGAGCGCAAGCTCCGCCACCTTACCGGTGAGACGTTTGGGCCGCAGATCGACCAGCATCAGATGCGTGTCGGTGCCGCCGGATACGATATCGAGCCCGCGCGACTTGAGCGTTTCAGCTAAAGCTTTGGCATTCGCGACAACATGATGGGCGTAGCTGCTGAAAGCCGGCCTTAGCGCCTCGCCGAAGGCAACCGCCTTGGCGGCGATCACATGCATCAGCGGACCGCCTTGCATGCCGGGAAACACCGCCGAATTGAGTTTCCTGGCAATCTCTTCGTTGTCGGACAGAATCACGCCGCCACGCGGGCCACGCAGCGTTTTGTGAGTGGTCGTGGTGACTACATGGGCGTGCGGGAATGGCGAGGGGTGCGCGCCGCCGGCGACCAATCCGGCAAAATGCGCCATGTCCACCATCAGATAGGCGCCGACACTGTCGCAGATTTCACGGAAGCGCCGGAAATCGATCACGCGCGGATAGGCCGACCCGCCGGCGATGATGAGTTTCGGTTTGTGCTGATGCGCGAGCCGTTCTACTTCCTCCATGTCGATACGATGGTCGTCGCGGCGCACGCCATAAGGCACCGGCTTGAACCATTTGCCCGACATGTTGACCGGCGAGCCATGGGTTAAATGCCCGCCGGCGGCGAGATTGAGCCCCATGAAAGTGTCGCCCGGCTGGAGCAACGCGAAGAATACCTCGGCGTTGGCCGAGGCACCGGAATGCGGCTGCACATTTGCAAAGTGACAACCGAATAATTTGGTGACACGCTCGATCGCCAGCCGCTCTACGATGTCCACGTATTGGCAACCGCCATAATAGCGTTTACCCGGCAGACCTTCGGCGTATTTGTTGGTGAGCACAGAGCCCTGCGCTTCCAGCACCGCTTTGCTGACGATATTTTCCGACGCGATCAACTCGATCTCGTCGCGCTGACGGCCCAACTCGCGTCCAATCGCATCGGCGATCTCGCGATCGGTTTCACCGAGTGGGGCGGAAAACAGCGCCGCGGGATTTTGGGCCGGATCCGGTGCTGGCATGGCCATCTCTCTTTGTCGGTTTCGTGTGAATATTTGTGCTGGAGCGGCCGTATTCGTGGGCGGGCAAAGGCTCGGGATTGGCGGGTTTATGCTGGACAATGCCGCCATCTGAAAGTTAGTCTAAAGATAGCATATTAGGATGATTGTCGGGCAATCAAGTGGCGGAGGCTGGTCATGGCTCAAGCAGCTAAAATTCTCATCGAGCACGCGGACTGGATTGTCACGATGGACCCGGAACGCCGGATCATCAAAGACGGCGCGATTGCAATCGAGAAAGACCGCATTGTCGCGATCGGCACGAACAGGGACGTCGCGTCGAAGTTCAAAGCCGAAAAGACCATCGACGCGAGCGGCAAGCTTGTTATCCCCGGTTTGATCGACACGCATGTGCACAGCACACAGCAGCTCGGCCGCGGCCTCGCCGACGGCTGCGATATCGCGGTGCATCTGCTCGAACGGCTTTATGGCTACGAAAGTGAAGTGCTGCACGATGATGCTTATTGGGCGGCGCTGTGCTGCCAGCTTGAAATGATCCGTGCGGGCACCACCTGTTTCATCGATCCGGGCAGCTATTTCCCCGAACAGACCGCAAAGGCCACCGGCGAAAGCGGCATGCGCGGAATCGTCGCGCGCACAGCGGTCGATATCCATAAAACCGCGATTGGCGCCCTGCCGGAAAAAATGTTCCGCGAGACCCGGCAGGAAGCCGTCGCCAAATCCGAAGAAGCCGTCAAGAAACTGCATGGCCTGCACGACGGCCGCGTACGCGCCTGGTTCTAGCTGCGGCTGCCGGTCGCGTGTTCGAACGAACTGATCGTCGAAATCAAGGCACTGGCCGACAAATACAATACCGGCATCATCACCCATGCCAACGAATCTCGCGACGAGGTGGTTGCCTCACGCGTGACTTACGGCATGCAGGATGTCGAGCGGCTCCATTCGCTCAAGGCGCTCGGACCGAATATGGTCCTGATCCATATGGGCTGGGCGAATCCGAAGGAAATCATGCTGTGCAAGGAGCACGATCCGAAAATCTCCTGCTCGCCGGCTTGCGGCTACCGGCTCGCCTTCGGCAGCATGGAATTCGGCCGTTTCTCCGAAATGGTGGAGATGGGAATAACCGTGTCGTTAGGCTCCGACAGCGCGATGTCTGGCAACTTTTTCGACATCCAGCGCCAGATGAACCTATGCTCCAACGGCGCCAAATCGCAGCGCCTCGATCCCTCGATGATGCCTCCGGAAACCGTGCTGGAAATGGGAACCATCCATGGCGCGAAAGCCGCGCTGTGGTACGACGAAATCGGCTCGCTGGAAAAAGGCAAGAAAGCCGACATCGCGATGTTCGAAACCCGCAAGCCGGAATGGCGGCCGGTGCTCAACCCGATCGCAAATTTTATCTACGCCTGCCGCGGCGGCGCGGATACCGTGCTCTGCAACGGAAAAATCCTGATGGAAAACGGCAATGTGCTGACCATCGACGAGCCGAAAGCGCTCAAGGAAGCACAGACACGCGGCGAACGCATCGCGACCTCGTCCGACCTCTGGAAGAAGATTCAACCGAAGTGGCCGATCGTCTCTTGACCGGCCGCGCGTCTTACATCCGATGGATCGTCGCCGGACGGCCGCTCAGCCTTCCGCACCGCACCAGTCGTAGAGACTCAACGCCATCACCTTGATGGCGGTGAGGTAGTCCTCGATCGACACGTATTCGTCGTCGGAATGCATCACCGCGGTCGAGCCGGGTCCGAAGATGACCGTCGGCGTATGTCCATAGAGATTGAGGAAGCGGGTATCCGCGGCGCCTTGGCGGCCGCTGATCTCCGGTTTGCGTCCGGTCACCTCGGTGAAATTCTTGCTCACGGTTTCGACGATCGGATGATCGCGCGGAATTTCCGAGGCCTGCGCGTCGTAGCCGACGAACCGCACCTTCGGCGGATGATCCTTCATCCAGGGATCTTCCGCCGCCGCTTTGGCAATATGCTCCAGCAAACTTCGCTTGACGCCTTCATGGTCCTCGCCGGGCACGGTGGCCATGCTGCCCTTCAACAGGCAGGTGGCGGCGAAGGAACTTGGAAAACTGCCGGCGTGGAAGGCGCCGATCATGCAAGGCAGCGCATCGATCGGCTTCGGATACAAGGGGTGCTTGATGGTTGCGACGCGCTTGGCCTCGAGAGCTTCGACCGCCTTGGTGATCTTGTAGCCGAGCTCGATGCCGCTCACGCCCTGGTAACGCCTCTGGATGCCGGCCGCCTTGCCCTGGATTTCAATCTCGAACCAGATGCGGCCGATGCAGGCGGGCTGTACCGCCAGTTCGCTGGTCTCGCCGGAAATGCCCGCGTCCGCCTTGTAGCCGCGAATCACCGTGTCCAACGTGCCGTGGCCGCTGACTTCTTCATCGATGACGACGTTGATAAGCACGTCGCCTTTGAGCTTTACGCCCGCCGCCTTCAGGAATTCGACCGCCAGGATGTGGCTGGCGACGCCACTCTTCATGTCGCAGGAGCCGCGCCCATAGATGCGGCCGTCCTTAATTTTGGCGGACCAAGGATTGTCGCTCCATCCTTCTCCGTTGCCGACGGGTATGACGTCGGTATGTCCGTTCAGGAGCAGCGAGCGTCCGCCGCCCGAGCCCTTCCAGGTGGCGACGATGTTTGGGCGCCCTTCATAGCCACGGTCCACCGGAATATACCCGGGATGTTTTTTCAGCGCTTCCCAGCTGGATTCCCACATGTCGACCTCGAGGCCAAGCTTGGTCATGTAGTCCGACAGAAACGCCTGGATCTTCCCCTCGTCCCCGGTGACGCTTGGAATCGAGATCATCTGCTGGAGAAACTTGATCGCCTTGTCGCGATTGTCGTCGATTTTCTCGATAATTTTCTTACGGGCGCTGGCGCTCATCTTCGCTTCCCTCTGTACAAGTCCGGTTGCGAAATTCGTCAACCGGATTATAGCTCCAACTTACCTCGGTTAATTCCGGCGCCGATGTTTCGGCATTTAACGACGTTGACGGCAAATCCGCCAAGACTCGTCGCTTACGTCTTCAGCTGCGGAATTATCTCACGCGCGATGATATCGATCTGCTGGGGATCGTACTTATATGGCACGAAGATGAGCTTCTGGACGCCGGCGGCTTGATGCTCTTTCAACTGCGCCACGCATTCGTCGACGGTGCCGAGAATGGCGCTGTCTTTGGTGGACTCGCTCCAGGATGCATAATCCCATTCTTTGCCGAGCCATTCCATCATCTGGCTTTCGATCGCAGCGCGCGACTTGCCGATCATGATCGGCAATTGCGCGGCATTGAGCAGCGAATCGGGATCCTTGCCGCCCTCTTTGGCGAAGCTGCGGATCTTGGCCCACGACTTCGCGAAGCTCTCGGGGCGGTAGAAATAAGTCAGCCAGCCGTCGCCGCTGAGCGCGGCGCGCTTGAGCACGACGTCGACATAGCCGCCGATCAGGATGGGCGGGCGCGGCTTCTGCATCGGCTTGGGGTACATCACGCCGGCGGGAATCTTATGGTTGGTGAATTCGCCCTTGACCATGTCTTCGGTCCAGAAGCGGGTCAGGATGTCGAGATTTTCGTCCATGATCTTGCCGCGCTTCTCGAACGGCACGCCGACGGCATCGAATTCGCGCCGGTACCAGCCCGAGGCCATGCCCATCAGCAAGCGGCCGTCGGACAGCAAGTCCATGCTGCCGAGCTGTTTGGCGAGAATCACCGGATTGCGCAGCGGCAGCACGAGAATACCCGTACCGAGCTTGATCTTCTTGGTGCGCGCGGCGATCGCGGTCAGCAATGTGAGCGATTCGATGATGGGAAAGTTCGGCTCCACGCCGAGCAGCACATGATCCCACACCCAGATGGAATCGAAGCCGAGCTGCTCCATCTTCACGCCGTATTCGACCAATGCCTTTGCATTCGGCATTTCTGGATAGGCTGTGAAATTTTGTACGGCGATGCCGAACGTTCTAGATAGATTGGTCATCTCAACTCCTTCATTGCCTCAATTCGAACGCGTGCGGACGCGCGCCTATGATATGTAGAGCCGCTCGGGATCCAGCTCGCGCAGCTCTTTCAACTCCTGGTCGGTCGGCGGCCCGGTGATCCCAAGGTCGTCGGCGAATTTCAGTTTGAACCCGGTATTGTCCTGCACCTGCTCGCGGGTCACGCCGGGATTGAGCGCGATCACCCGCATGCGACGATCTTTTTCGTCGAAATCGAAAACCGCCAGATCGCTGACAACGCGATGCATCCCGCCGGTAACGAGGCCGCTGTCGTGGCGGGTCGTGCCCCCGCGCAGAAAACCGGGGCTGGTGATGAAATCGACGTGTTCAACGAATCTCCGTTTTTCATGCTTCATGGCGACGATCATCTGCGTCAAGCTGGCGATGTCGTTGCCGCCGCCGGTGCCGGGCAGGCGGGTCTTCGGACGAGCGGGGTCGCCAATGAGCGAACTGTTGAGGTTGCCGTACTGATCGATTTGCGCGCCGCCCATAAATCCGACATCGACGTAGCCGCGTTGCAATAACAACAGCACTTCCGCGCTGCCGAGCACCATGTTGGCGCGCATCGTGCAGCGCTGATCGTTCGTGGAAGGCGGCAGCTTGCCAGGTTCGATGAGCGCGCCGATAACGCCGCCCTCAAACAGGATGGTCAGGCTGGGGCAATTCAAGCGCTGCGCCAGCGTGGCGGCCAACAGCGGAATGCCGACGCCGGCGAAAACGACTTGCCCATTCTTCAGCTCACGCGCGCTCAGGATCGTGAGCAGTTCGGCGGCGGTGTGAACTTGCGCCTTAAGCATCGTAAATACTCTCCCCGGCGCGGGCCGCTTCGAGCAGCTCCTCGACGCCGATCAGGTCGAGAAATTCTGTCCATGATTTCGGGCCATAGACAAAACGATCGAGATATTCTTGCATTCCTTTGACAGGATCTTTGTTCACCAGATCGACGTAATATTCCATGTGCCGCATCATCGGCTCGTACACGCCATAGCATTCGTGCGGAGCGCAGCCGAATGGCAACTCGACCACCGCGTCCACGGTGAAGAATGGAATTTTGGTCTGGTCCGGCGCCCGGCGGATCTGATCGTTTGAGATTATCCGTTCCGTGGTCAGGATCACCTTGTCGGCGGCCATCGCGAGATCGGCGTCCATGAACTGCAGGCCGTCGAACTGCGCATTACCGTAAGCGTCGCAGCGCTGAACATGGATCAACGCCACGTCCGGATTGAGCGCCGGCACCAACAGGAGCTTTTCCGCGGTAAAGGGACAATTCATCTCGACCGCTTCAGGGCGCTGCTTGCCCACATCCGAGCCAAGCATCGAGCGGATCGGCATGAAGGGGATTCCCATGGCGCCGGCGCGGAAGCGCATCCCCATCGCCATGTGGCTCCATTCCTCGTAACGCGCCTTTCCGGTTTCGATGTGATGGCGCATCACCTTGGATACGCCCCAGAGAATTCCCTGGCTGAACCAACTCGTGACGATGTGATTGCAGGCTCGGGACGCCAACAGTAGATCGCCGTCACTGGAGACGATGCTGCGCGCGCATGACAGATTCTTTTTGCCGGCGCGGATGAGCGCCCAGATCATGCCCATCGGCGTGCGCGACATCGTGCTGCCGCCGATGCCGACAGAATCGCCGTCGCGCACGAACGCGGTCGCCTCTTCGAGCGAAACGACTTTTTCGCGCAGACTCCTGTCACGGCGCGACAAGTCTTTGCGCAGCTCGGTATACGAACGCGGCGCCGTCCGGTTTTTCTCTTTGTTTCCAGTGTCCGACATGCCTGTCACTGCACCCGCTTGGCGCCTACCTCTGCGTTGAACTCTTCGATCATGCGATCCCATGCCGGAATGGTATCCACCAGGCCCCGCCAGAATTTCTGATCGCGGCGGCGTTCGAAGTCTTCCAGCGTCACGCCCTGCTGCTCGACCCAAGTGTAGTAGCCGAGATTGAAGACGCGCTTGCGTTCGGTATGGGTAAGTTCCAGCACGTGATCGTCGACTATTCCATCGAGATGACGGCTGGATATCTCGCCTGCGTTCACTTCGTCGAAGCCATTGGGATATCGCCGCGCCAGGAAATTCCGCCGCTCACTGGCGTAAAGCTGCATACTGTCGGTTGCGACCGTCATGATGACGTCTTCGGCGCCGAGATCGAAATGCTTTGCGAGCTTGATGGCGGCCACGATGTTGGCCAGCCCGGAAATTCCGATATCGTCGAAGCTATTCACGACAGCGGGATCGATATTGCGGCGTCCGGTCAGATAACCGCGCCCGGCATTGCCGCCAAACAGCACGTTCAGGGAATCGCTCGCCAAATCGGACACGCCGATCACGACATCGGTATTCATCACGTTGTGGATGAGTGGAATATGTTTGTCGCCGATGCCCTGGATATTGTGCTCGCCGAAGCCGTTGCACAGCATTGTCGGGCATTCGACCGCTTCGACGGCCGCGATCCTGGTGCCGTGCAGCTCCTTCAGACGGTCACCCGCCGCAATGGTGCCCGCCGAGCCGGTCGCCGACACAAAGCCGGCGAGCCGGTAATCGGGATTGTTTCCTCTGAGATGCGCGAACACGCGATCGAACGCCGCGCCAGTGCAGTGATAGTGGATAAGGTAATTGGCGAATTCGGAAAACTGGTTGAGGATGACGTTGTCCTTGTCGCGCGCAAGCTCGGCGCATTTATCGTAGATTTCCTTGACGTTGCTCTCGGTACCCGGCGTGCGGATGACGTCGGACGGATCGCGGACCCAGCGCGCCAGCCATTCGAAGCGCTCGGCGCTCATCCCGGCAGGCAGCACCGCCACGCCACGGCATCCGAGGATACGGGATATCGCGACGCCGCCGCGGCAGTAATTTCCGGTGGATGGCCAGATCGCACGGTCATGTGCGGGGTCGAACTGGCCGGTCACCAGCCGGGGCACCAGGCAAGCATACGCGGCGAGCACCTTGTGGGCGCCGATCATCGGAAAACGCCGCCCGAGCAGAACAACGATCGGAGCTTTCACGCCGGTCAATGCTTGCGGCAGCACGACATGTCCGGGAACCGGATTGCGCTGCATGCGGCTCGCATCGTTGAACCAGTGCACGCGCCACAAATTGCACGCGTCCGGCTCATCCGGGCCAACCGATTTGGCGCTGTTGACGATGCCGTCAGAAATCAATTCGGGCTCCGCGAGCTCGCGCCAGGTCGGCAGCGTCACTTTCGCGGCGCGCAGATGATCGACCGCCAAGAGCCGGCGATTGCGGTCGGAAATTTCGGGCTGGATCATCAGGCTCATTGCACAATTTCGCCTATAATTTCCGGTGCCATGCGCGATTGCGAGCAAGTCCTGCTGCGCGGTTTCCTTATAAAATGATACTATCTTTAGGACAATAGACTAGAACGCCATGCGCCGTATAGTTATTGTGTTACTAATCATAGTTACATAATATGCCAACCGATCACTTTAACTATTATCGTGCGACACCGGGCCCCATGAAATCATCACGACTTTTCAGCATCGGCGTACGCCGGCCGGCAAATAAAAAGTCCGTGCAAAATGCAGGATAGTCCGAACCAGCCGACGATCGCCGTGATCGGCGGGACCGGCGACTTGGGGTCCGGACTGGTGCGGCTGTGGTCGATGGCCGGCTACCCGATCGTGATCGGTTCGCGCTCCAAGGAAAAGGCGGAGCAGGCCGCACGCGAGTTCGGCAAGGCCAACATACGCGGCGACGACAATCGGAGCGCCGCATACGCTGCCGACATCGTCGTGCTCTCGGTGCCGTTCTCCAACCACGACGCCATCGTCGAAGAAATCAAGTCCGCTGTTGCGGGCAAGATCGTGGTCGATGCGGTCGTGCCGTTGGTTCCACCCAAGGTTTCGGTCGTGCAATTGCCCGCCGCGGGTTCCCCGGCGATACTGGCGCAGCGCGCTTTCGGACCTAGCGCGCGGGTGGTATCGGCATTTCATAGTGTCGGAGCAAAAAAACTCCAAAGCGGCGAAAAGGCCGACTGTGACGTCCTTGTGTTCGGCGATGACGCGGCGGCCAAAGAGGTCGTGATCGGCCTCGCCGGTATCGTGGCGACGCGCGGCATCGACGGCGGCGCGCTTGCCAATTCCATCGCGGCCGAAGCGTTGACATCGGTATTAATTGCCATCAACCGCCGCTACAAGATTCCCGGTGCGGGCATACGCATTACGGGCATCCCGCCACAATCATGAGGGCGACCAATGGCAGGGACGACCGTGACCCTCACCGCGCTGGAGGGCTTGCCACTCGTTAAGCCGGGTGACGATCTCGGCGCGTTGCTCGCCGCCGCGTTGCGGCGCACGCAAATCGCGCCCATGGACCATGACATCATGGTCGTCGCGCAAAAGATCGTATCGAAAGCTGAAGGCCGTTTCGTCAATCTCGCCGATGTCCAACCCTCCGCGCGCGCGACCGCAATCGCCAAAGAGGTGCGCAAGGATCCGCGGCTGGTCGAAGTGATCTTGTCCGAGTCGACCGAGGTGATTCGAAAAAAACCGGACGTGCTGATCGTGGCGCACCGTCAGGGTTTTGTGATGGCCAATGCCGGCGTCGATCAATCCAATATCGGTGCGGACGGCGACGAGCGCGCACTGTTGCTGCCGCGCGATGCGGATGCTTCGGCGGCGGTGCTCAAAGCGCAGCTGGATCGCGAATTCGGCGTTGATTTCGGCATCATCATCAACGACAGTTTCGGCCGGCCGTGGCGTAATGGCGTCGTCGGCGTGGCGATCGGGGTCGCCGGCCTTCCCGCGCTGGTGAGCCTGGTCGGCGCACCGGATCTTTTCGGACGCAAGATGCGGACGACGGAAGTGGCCCTTGCCGACGAAGTTGCCGCGGCGGCATCGCTGGTCATGGGTCAAAGCGACGAAGGCCGGCCAGCTGTGCATGTCCGCGGTGTTGCGAGCAACACCAGACCGGTCTCGGCTTCGGCGCTGGTGCGGCCAAAGGAGACGGATCTGTTCCGATGAGCCAAATGGGCAACGATCGTGGGGCGGACACGGTGCTCGCGCTTTGCGGCGGCATCGGCGGGGCGAAGCTTGCACTCGGGCTTTATCACGAGCTTGCGCCAGGGCAGCTTGTTGTCGCCGTCAATACCGGCGACGATTTCGAGCATCTCGGCCTTTGCATCTCTCCCGACCTGGACACCGTGCTCTATACGTTGGGCGGCGTCGCCGACCCGAACCGCGGCTGGGGCCGCGCAAATGAAACCTGGAATTTTATGTCGGCGCTTGACGAACTGGGCGGCGAGGCCTGGTTCCAACTCGGCGATCGCGATCTTGCAATGCATGTCGAGCGCACGGGTTATCTGCGCGACGGCAAATTGCTCTCGGAGTTTGCCGCGCATGCAGCGCGCAAGCTTGGCATCAATGCGCTTATCCTGCCCATGACCGACGACCGCCTGCGCACGATCGTCGTGACCAACGATGGCGAACTGCCATTCCAGCGCTATTTCGTCGAGCGTCGCTGTGCGCCCGTCGTGGGCGCATTGCGCTTCGAGGGCGCAGAGCGCGCGCGACCGGTGGCGAAATTGCTCAAATCGCTGGCCAATCCGGCGCTGCGTGCCATCGTCATTTGCCCGTCCAACCCCTATCTCAGCATCGATCCTTTCCTGGCGATGCCGGAATTGCGCCGTGCGCTTTCCTGCACACGCACGCCCGTCATCGCGGTTTCACCGATCATCGGCAATCAGGCGGTCAAAGGTCCGGCTGCAAAGATCATGACCGAGCTCGGCATTCCGGTTACGACGCAATCGATCGCCGCGCATTATCGGGGATTGATCGATGGCCTGGTCATTGACGCAACGGACGCGCATGAGGCAAGCAACATTGGAGTACCAACGCTCACGACGCGGACCTTGATGCTGGACTTGGCGGACCGTAAGCGGCTCGCCGGCGAAGTGATCGCATTCGCCGATGAGATCGCATCGCACGATGAAACCGTCCGCGTGCCCCGCAGCACAATCGGAAGACCGTCATGACCGGCGCGAACATCTGGGCCGTGGTTCCGGTCAAACCGTTTGAAACGGCGAAGCTGCGGCTTGCAGGCGTTCTGGCTCTGCCGGAACGCATGCAGCTCGCACGCGTGATGGTCGAGGATGTGCTCGACACACTTTCAGCCAGCAGCCATCTTCTGGCTGGAGTTCTGGTCGTGACGGCGGATGCGCAATGCGCCGCTCTGGCCAAACAGCGTGGCATGCATGTCTTGATCGAACCTATGCCCAGGGGAATCAATTACGCGCTCACGCTCGCGGCCAGACAGCTGGCCGCCGATGACGGCGACAGCGGCATGATCGTCGTGCCCGCCGATCTTCCACACATCACGATGGATGTCATGAAAAAGCTCACGCAACTGCTGGCAGCACGGCGCGCGGTTGCGCTCGTTCCGGCTGTCGATGACGGGGGAACCAACCTGCTCGCCTGCCGTCCGGCGGAGATTATTTTACCGAGCTTCGGTCCGGACAGTTTTGAGCGCCATCGCAAGGCGGCACAAGCCGCCGGAATTACGCCTGCCGTTCTTGCCTGGCCGGATATGGGACGCGACATCGATCGGCCAGGCGATCTCGAGGCGTTTCTGTCGTTACGCACCGCCACGCGAACGCACGATTATCTGGCAAGCCGCGGCCTTGCGAAAAGTCTTGAGCCGGCAAATAATTCCGTTGCCGCGCAAGCTGGGAAGTATTCGCAATGATCGAGAGCGTGTTGAAAAACATTCCGACCAATCGCCGGCTCTCCGCGGACGAAGCGCTTTCGCTCGCCGGTTGCGAGAATCTCGGCCTGTTGATGCGCGCAGCCGCCACGCGCCGCGATCATGGGCACGGTGGCGTCATCTCTTATTCGCGCAAGGTATTCATTCCGCTGACCAAGCTTTGCCGGGATGTTTGCCACTATTGCACCTTTGCCCACGCCCCTCGCCACGATGAAGCGGCCTACTTGTCGCTCGATCAGGTGCTGGAGATAGCTCGTGCCGGGCGCGCCGCTGGCTGCAAGGAAGCCTTGTTCACTCTTGGCGACAAACCGGAGCTGCGTTACCGCGCCGCCCGCGACGAACTTGCCCGGCTCGGACACGCGACGACAATTTCCTATCTTGCCGAGGCCTCGCGCCTCGTTATCAAAGAGACCGGCCTGCTTCCGCACGCCAATCCGGGCCTGCTCACCGCCACCGACCTCGCGACCTTGCGGAATGTCTCCATATCGCAGGGCATCATGCTGGAAACCGCGTCGCCGCGCTTATGCGACCGCGGCGGACCCCATTACGGCTCCCCCGACAAGGACCCAGCCGCGCGGCTCGCGACCATCCGCATGGCCGGCGAACTGGCGGTTCCGTTCACCACCGGCATTCTGATTGGCATTGGTGAAACGCGCCGGGAGCGCATCGAGGCCCTGCTCGCCCTGCGCGCGCTGCATGAAACCCACGGGCATTTGCAAGAGATCATCATCCAGAATTTCCGCCCAAAGCCGGGAACGCGGATGGCCGACACTCCGCCGGTTTCGCTCGAAGAGCATCTGTGGACGATAGCGGTCGCACGCCTGCTGTTCCCGCCGGACATGAACATCCAGGCGCCGCCCAATCTCAGCACCGGAGCGCTGCGACAATTGGTCGAAGCCGGCATCAACGACTGGGGCGGCGTGTCGCCGGTGACGCCCGATCACGTCAATCCGGAAGCTCCCTGGCCGCATCTGCAATTGCTCGAACGCGCCACCAATACGGCAGGCAAAGAACTGGCCGAACGGCTCGCGATCTATCCGCACTATGCGCGCTGCGCGCAGAAATGGGTCGATCCTGCACTGCGCACGACGCTCTTGCATCTTATCGATGCGGACGGTTGGCCGCGCACCGACAACTGGTCGCCGGGAACCGGCACGCCGCTGCCCGGGAACGCCGGCATGCCTGTTCAAATCTCGGCTTCTGAATCCATTGCAAAGATTGTCGACAAGGCGGTTGCCGGCCGGGGCCTGGAGGAAAGCGAGATCGTGCGGTTGTTCCAGGCGCGCGGGAATGAATTCGCCAGCGTCTGCGCGGCGGCCGATGCGCTGCGGCAGGATGCAAGCGGCGACGTTGTGTCTTATGTCGTCACGCGCAACATCAATTACACCAATATTTGCTACTTCAAATGTCAGTTCTGCGCATTCTCGAAAGGCAAAATGAGCGAGAACCTGCGCGGCCGCCCCTACGATCTCCCGCTCGAGGAAATCGGACGCCGAGCGCAGGAAGCCTGGCATCGCGGCGCCAGCGAAGTCTGCATGCAGGGCGGTATTCATCCGGACTACACCGGGCAGACCTATATCGATATCTGCCGCGCCGTTAAGCAGGCCGCGCCTGCCATCCATATCCATGCCTTCTCGCCGCTCGAAATTCATCAGGGCGCGGCGACGCTCGGCATGCCGGTCGATGAATTCCTTGCCGCGCTCAAGGGCGCGGGTCTCGGAACGCTGCCGGGTACCGCGGCGGAAATTCTAGATGACGAAGTGCGGGCCACGCTTTGCCCCGACAAGATCGGCACAGACCGCTGGCTCGATGTCATGCGGGCGGCGCACCGGACCGGTTTGCGGACCACCGCCACGATCATGTATGGCCACATCGATCGCTACGAACATTGGGCAAGGCACCTGCTGCGCCTGCGGCGGTTGCAGGCTGAGACCGGCGGGTTCACCGAACTGGTGCCGCTGCCATTCGTGCACATGGAAGCGCCGATCTACCTTAAGGGCCGCGCGCGCAAAGGACCCACTTTCCGGGAATCCGTTCTGATGCATGCGGTGGCGCGGCTCGCGCTGCATCCCCTGATCGCCAACATCCAGACATCGTGGGTGAAAATGGGCCCGGACGGCGTGAAGGTTTGCCTTGCGGCCGGCGCCAACGACCTTGGCGGCACGCTCATGGATGAGACGATTACGCGGTCAGCCGGCGCCGTTCACGGACAGGAGATGACGCCGGACGCCATGGAAGCGATCATCCATCAGATCGGCCGCCGCCCCCGCCAGCGCACGACGCTTTACGATACCGCGCCGAAAGAGCGCTATCGTGCATCGTTTTTGCCGCATGAAACCGCGCCCCAGCAGCATCGCGTGCCGATCCAGGCCGCCGAATAGTAAGATTACGAGGAGAGCAGCCGCAAGCGCGCAGAGCGGGTCGCGTTCTTGTCGTGTGGCGGCGGATTCCTTTCGTTCGCCAGATTATCCGCACTCCCGCGTGAGCGCGAACGTGAACCGGCGAACAGATCGATATGCAGCTTGATCGCATCGCTGCGATAGCTGATGTCGGCGACGTAAATTGCGACGCCGCTGCTGTCAATCACGACGCACCGGCACTCGGCGGTCGGAGCACCGAGCGCGATCTTGAGCAAATCCGCCGTTTCCGGATTTGCGCTGCCGATGATAACCGTCTGATGCGCGTGCTGCACCTTGATGCCCTTGAGTTCCGCCAGAACCGACAACGCCGGGTGCTCGGCGAACGCTTGTTCATCGCGCTGATAGATGTGATCAGCCAGATGTACGCTGACCACGCCAAAAGGCTGATCGTTCTTGAACTGCAGACTGGACAAAAAGACGTAGCTGGGCGCCAGTTTGCCCTCACCTTCCGTCAACTTCGGAAATGCCGGTGGATTTGCGACCTTGATGCGCTTGGGTACATTCTCCCTGATCGAAGCGATCAGTACATTCCAGTCGGTTGCAAGCTTGACCCAGTGGCGATTGAGCGTCTTGTCGGCCACGAATGTGCCGCGTCCTTGCTGGCAATGCAGCAGCCCCTCTTCGCGCAATACTTCGATGGCCTGACGCACGGTGACGCGCGCTACCTGAAATTCTTTTTCAAGCTCCACCAGCGTGGAGATTTTCTGGCCCGCTTTCCAATGATTGGATTCGATCCGCTGGCGCATCACCGAAGCGACCTGGATATAGAGCGAAATACGGCTGCGATCGTAGGTTTTCTGCAGTTTGGACATGGCTTCTTCTATGGCGGAGAGGAATTGGACCGAAGCTATCAGATTCGGCATGAAACGAAGCGCTCAGTTTCCCGTCGAACTCCTCTTAATGACCGGTCAAAATCGGCGCGTTGATTCTAGAGATATCTTGCGGCGGAGCGTCTTGAGACCACAACGGGCCAAAAAAGCACGAGGGGGACGATAGTGCGCCGCGACAAGCCTGTCACTTGCAATTGACTTGCACCAGCCGTCTACCGGTTGGGTCTTATGCTCGATATCGCAAAGGCCAAGGGTGTTTCTTTGCATCGGCCGCGGCACTCACGGCATCCGTCTTTATGGCTTTGAGCGCCCAAATCGCCGGGCAATCAACGCCTTGAGCCGGGCGAGGAGAGCATCTCGCGGTGGCAAGCCGGCCCGCAGGGGTTGTTGATGCCCGTATTATACTGCCGGCCGTCGGAGGCCGAACCTCTCAGGCGTGCTTCAAGTTTTAGCTTTGAGCATGATCCCGATTGACGATTCGGCAGAGTCGCGTCCCGACGGGATTTCAGCGCCCGTCCCACATCTTGACGATCACATCTGAATCGAGACCGGGCACCGCAATTCAGTACGTCATCCGGGGGATGCGGTTTGATAACTTTCGACCGGCGGGCATGAACAGACGAGGTTGCGGTCGCCATAGATATTGTCCACCCGATTCACCGGACACCAGTATTTGTCCAGCAATAGCGACTTTGCCGGGAAACAAGCCTGCGTCCGCGCATACGGGTGGTTCCAGCTCTCATCGGCCAGATCGAAAACTGTGTGCGGAGCGTTGCGGAGTACATTATTCTTGGGATCTGCCCGGCCTTGCTCGATGGCTCGAATCTCGGCGCGAATTGAGATCATCGCGTCGCAAAACCGATCAAGCTCAAGCTTCGACTCCGACTCTGTCGGCTCGACCATCAACGTGCCGGGCACCGGAAAGCTCATGGTCGGAGAATGAAACCCATAATCGATCAATCGCTTTGCGATGTCGTCTACGGATATTCCGGCGCTGTCCTTAAAGGGCCTGGTGTCGAGGATGCATTCATGCGCGACACGCCCGTGTGGGCCCTTGTAGAGAAGCGGGTAATGACCTTCCAGCCGCTTGGCGATGTAGTTGGCATTCAAAATGGCCGCTTTTGTCGCTGCAACCAGGCCATCGCGGCCCATAAGCATAATATAGGTCCATGAAATCGGCAGAATGGATGCCGAACCAAACGGCGCAGCCGAAACAGGCCCGACCTGCGAAGGAATGCTGGGCCATTCCGAATGCCCCGGCAAAAATGCCGCGAGATGGGTCTTCACGCCGATCGGGCCCATCCCGGGGCCGCCGCCCCCGTGCGGAATACAAAAGGTCTTGTGCAGATTGAGGTGGCTGACGTCGGCGCCATATTTCCCCGGTTGCGACAAGCCTACCTGCGCGTTCAGATTCGCACCGTCGAGATAAACCTGCCCGCCATGCGCGTGAACGATCTCGCAAATTTCGCGGATGGCGGATTCGAATACGCCATGGGTCGATGGGTAGGTGACCATGATGGCGGCGAGATGACCGGAAAATTCCGCGGATTTTTTTCTCAGATCGGCAAGATCGACATTGCCTTCGTGATCGCATGCGACGACGACGACTTCCATGCCGGCCATATGTGCGGACGCCGGGTTGGTGCCGTGTGCCGACGATGGAATAAGACAGACGTTGCGATGCGGCTCACCCCGGCTGCGGTGATATGCGCGGATGACAAGCAAGCCGGCATATTCGCCCTGGGCCCCGGAATTTGGCTGCAGAGACATTGCATCGTAGCCGGTGATCTCACACAGCTTTGTGGCAAGATCGGCGATGAGTTCGGCATAGCCCTGAACCTGGTCCATCGGCGCGAAGGGATGAAGGTTTGCAAATTCCGGCCAGGTGATGGGAATCATCTCGCTGGTTGCGTTAAGCTTCATGGTGCACGATCCGAGCGGGATCATGCTGCGATCCAGCGCCAGATCGCGATCGGCCAGACGCCGCAGATATCGCAGCATCTCTGTTTCCGATCTGTAGCGGTGGAAGACGGGATGGGTCAGGAATTCGCTGCGGCGGACAAGGCCCGCGGGAATAGCGGAACCGGCCTGCTGCGAAAGCCGATCGAATGAAATATCGGCATGTTGCGTCTTCGACGCGTCATTTCGGCCCGTCTCCTGCGCGAAGGGGCCAAAGGCGCGCCAGACCGCTTCGACGATTGCTGCCGTCGTCGTTTCATCGCAACTGATTCCAATACGAGCGGTCGCGCCGCCGTTATTGCCACCGATCTTGCGCAGATTGATCCCGTTGGCGACCGCACGTTTGAGGATGTCGGCCTGGCGCGCACCCACCTCGACAGTCATGGTGTCAAAGAAGGCGTTCTGGTTCACCGGCCATCCGAGCGCCGCAATCCCCTTGGCAAGCGTCGCGGTAGTCCGATGCACACGGCGGGCAATATGTTGCAACCCTTCCGGTCCGTGATAGACGGCATACATCGACGCAATCACCGCCAGAAGGACTTGCGCCGTGCAGATGTTCGAGGTCGCTTTCTCGCGACGGATATGCTGTTCACGAGTTTGCAACGCAAGGCGATAAGCCGCCTGCCCCCGGCTGTCGATGGAGACGCCGACGATGCGACCCGGAAGCGCTCGTTTATAGGAGTCCTTCGTGGCGATATAGGCCGCATGCGGACCGCCGTAGCCCATCGGCACACCAAAGCGTTGAGCCGAGCCGATGGCGATGTCCGCTCCAAGCTCACCCGGCGATGTCAGCAGCGTGAGCGCGAGAGGGTCGGTCGCCATGACGGCGAGCGCCTCGGCTGCATGCAACGCCGCAATGACCGGCCGGAAATTCCGTATTTCACCTGAACTCCCCGGATATTGCAGCAGCGCCCCGAAGATCGACGCCGGATCAATGTCTTTCATCGGATCGCCAACAACGATCCGCCATCCGAGCGGCTCCGCCCGCGTCTGCACCACGGCAATCGTGTGCGGATGGCAATCCGCATCGATGAAGAACGCCGTTGCCTGCGATTTCGCCACGCGATGCGCCATCGCCATGGCTTCCGCGGCGGCGGTCGCCTCATCGAGCAACGAGGCGTTGGCAATCTCAAGCCCGCAGAGATCTGCGATCATGGTTTGAAAATTGAGCAGAGCCTCGAGCCGCCCCTGGCTGATTTCGGGTTGATACGGCGTGTATGCCGTGTACCAAGCGGGATTCTCCAAAATATTGCGCTGAATCACGGGCGGCAAAGTCGTCCCGTAGTACCCTTGTCCAATCAGGGACGTCAGAACCTTGTTCTTGCAGGCGATGTTACGGAGCTTCTGAAGAACTTCGACTTCCGAAAGCGCCGCGCCAAGAGCAAGCGGCGTTTGCTGCCTGATTGCCTCCGGCACCGTTTGCGCGATCAGCTCATCGAGGTCAGCTACCCCGATCACTTCCAGCATCGCCGCCATATCCGCGGGTGAAGGCCCGATATGGCGGCGGGAAAAATCGGTTGGATCGAAATCAACAGAGGATCGGCTCACGGACATGGCACTCGCCTTTCTTGCAATCGGAATAGCTTCGAATGTTTGCCTCGGCGCGGCGCACTATCCGAGAGTCGCCAGGTATGCGGATTCATCCATCAGCTCATCGAGCTTTGAATTGCCGGAAATCTTGACCTTGAAAAACCAGCCGCCGCCCATCGGATCCGAGTTCACCAGACCGGGCTGATCGACGATGGCTTGGTTCACTTCGGTGATCTCGCCGGTCACCGGGGCATAAACATCCGAAGCGGCTTTGACAGATTCAACCACGGCCGCCACCGCGCCCTTCTCAACACTGGCCCCGGGTGCCGGCAGGTCGACAAAGACAAGATCTCCGAGCTGTTCCTGGGCGTACTTGGTGATACCGACCGTCGCCACATCGCCTTCGATCTGAAGCCACTCGTGATCCTTAGTGAATTTCAGCATGACAAATCGTTCTCCTGATTCTGACGTTAGTTGCGCTTGTATGCGTGAGCGATGAACGGCAGGTCGCAGACCTGCACAGCCATCCGCTTGCCACGCACATCGGCGTATATCCGCGTTCCAGCGGACGCCCGGTTGCTCTCCAGGTAGCCCATGGCAACGGGCGCCTGAGCGCTTGGTCCGAAACCGCCCGAAGTGACGATGCCGATCGCGGTCTCGGTCTTCTCGTCGGGAAATAACTGCGCGCCGCCCCGAACCGGCGCACGCTCTATCGGCTGAATGCCGACGCGCCGGCGCGGAGCACCATCTGCCAGTTGCCGCAAGACGATCCCCGCTCCGGGAAAGCCGCCTGCGCGCGACCCGCCGGCACGACGGACTTTCTGAATCGCCCATTCGAGGGCGGCCATGACCGGCGTCGTGGCGGGGTCGATATCCGAACCATACAGGCACAAGCCCGCTTCCAGCCGGAGGCTGTCCCGGGCGCCCAGACCGATCGGAGCGACCGAGGTGTCTTCGACCAGCGCGCGCGCCAGCGCCTCCGCGCCCGGCGCAGCAATACTGAACTCGAAACCATCTTCGCCGGTGTAGCCCGAGCGCGAGATTTCGCAGGGCATGCCAAGCATCGGCAGCGTGCGGATATCCATGAAGCGCATCGACACGATCGCAGGCGCGAACCGCGCCAACGCAGCCTCCGCGCGCGGACCCTGCAACGCCATCAACGCGCGATCCGGCAATAATTCGATCGTGCAGACGCCAGAGAGGTGCCGGCGCAAATGTGCCTCATCGGCGATTTTGCAGGATGCGTTGACGATAAGCAGCAGATGATCGCCACGATTTGCAACCATCAAGTCGTCCAGAATACCCCCCGCCTCGCCGGTAAAAAACGTATAGCGCTGCCGTCCTTCGGCAAGACCGAGGATGTCGGTAGGCACAAGCGTCTCAAGCGCGCGCGCCGCATCTTCAAGCCGGCCCGAACGCGGGCGCAGCACGATCTGCCCCATGTGGGACACATCGAAAAGACCGGCGGCGGAGCGGGTGTGGAGATGTTCCTTCAAGATGCCGCCGGAGTACTGCACCGGCATCTCGTAGCCCGCGAAAGGCACCAGACGGGCTCCACGCTCGACGTGAAACCCGTAGAGCGGCGTGCGTTGCACCGGCATTTCTTGCTGCACGGAGGTCATGCCCGGCCTCGCAGATGCGCCGGCGCTGCGACAAGGCGCAGCGCGCTTCGTTGCCCGGGGAAAGCATGACGACGGCAAAAGACGCCGAGAAAGGTCTTGGTGCTTATAGTTTTTTTAGATCGTTGGTCTCGGGCCAAACGGCCACGATGGAGAAAGTCTATCGACAGCATTGGAGCACCCCATGACGGCAATAAAGCCGCCTGTTTCGGTGCCCCCTCTGTTTATTTGCCTGAGAACGTTATCCCGTCGGCGGACGCAGCTTGCGCCTCTTTCCAGAGTGTGTCGATTATCGCGGTCCTTTTGCCTGAGAGTTTCCGGGGCGGTTGCTCCTTCGGCGTCGGTATACCGATCTCTCCCGCGAT
>CAMAWF010000055.1 GCA_945861895.1 Rhizobium sp. Q54 | reverse complement strand
AACGTGCGTCTCGATCGAGAACTCGTAGAACAGAGCAACCTGGTCAACTGGCCGATGTCCCATCATGATCTTCAGTCCTGCCTCTCGCAGCGACTGAATCAGCGAATATCATCTCGTGCAACTGCCGGACTTTTTCAACAAAATCGGGGGCAAAGCGGACATGGAGCGGACCTAGCGCACAGCGTATTTTATGAGTACACCGCCTAGCTCAATCCCCCGCCGCGTCGCCGCCAACGAAGGCCAGCCGCAACATGTTCGTTGCGCCCGGCGTGCCGAGCGGAAGCCCGGCAACGATGATGACGCGTTGGCCGGCCTTGGAAAATCCATCCTTGAAGGCGATGCGGCAGGCGCGCTCGACCATGTCATCCTGGTCATGCGCGTCTTCGGTGACGACGCAATGCACGCCCCAGATCAGCGATAGCCGGCGGCCGGTGGCAACGCTCGGCGACAGCGCCACGATCGGCGGTTTCGGCCGCTCGCGCGCGACCCGCAGGCCGGTCGAGCCGGAACCGGTCCAGCAGATGATGGCGGACAGTTCGAGCGTCTCGGCGATCTGGCGCGCGGCATCGGCGATGGCGTCCGCCCCGGTCGCCTCCGGCTCGGCGCGCAGCGCGGTGATGATCGAGCGATAATTCGGATCGCTCTCTACTTCTTCGGCGATGCGGTTCATGGTTGCGACCGCCTCGACCGGATATTGCCCGGCCGCGGATTCCGCCGACAGCATCACCGCGTCGGCGCCTTCGAAGATCGCGGTGGCGACATCGGATACTTCGGCGCGCGTCGGCACTGGCGAAGTGATCATGGATTCCAGCATTTGCGTCGCGACCACCACCGGCTTGCCCGCAAGCCGCGCCGCGCGCGTCATTTGCTTTTGCACGCCGGGAACTTTTTCCAGCGGCATTTCGACGCCGAGATCGCCGCGCGCGACCATCAGCGCATCGGCGAGCTCCATGATTTCGCCGAGCCGCTGCACGGCCTGCGGCTTTTCGATCTTGGCCATGACCGCGGCGCGCCCGCGCGTGATCTTTTTTGCCTCGGCGATGTCCTCCGGGCGCTGGATGAAGGACAGCGCCACCCAGTCGATGCCGGTGTCGAGCGCCGCCTCCAGATCGGAGCGGTCCTTGTCGGTGAGCGCCGAGAAGGGGATAGTCGAGTCGGGCAGGCTCACGCCCTTGCGGTCGGAAAGCTTGCCGCCGACCTCGACGCGCGTGGCGATGCGCGTCTCGCCGGCCTCCACCGCCACCAGCCGCACCTTGCCGTCGTCGAGCAGCAGCGTGTGGCCAGGCTCGACGGCGGCGAAGATTTCCGGGTGCGGCAGGCAGACGCGCGTGGCGTCGCCCGCGCTGATGTCTGAATCGAGCACGAAGGTCGAACCCTTCGTGAGCGTCGCCGATCCGCCGGCGAAAGTCCCAAGGCGAAGCTTCGGTCCTTGCAGATCGACCAGAATGCCGATCGGCCGGCCATGATCGCGCTCGACGGCACGGATTGCGGCGACCAGTTCGCGCATCTTCTCGTGCGTGGTGTGGCTCATATTGATGCGGAAGACGTCGGCGCCGGCCTCGAACAGCCGCGCGATCATCTTGGGGTCCGACGAGGACGGTCCGAGTGTGGCAACGATCTTGGCGCGGCGCAGGCGTCTCATCGGTTCGGGATTCCAATTGGCGGTGCGGCGTTCCCCGGCAGGGTCCGGCCGGGAGGTGGGGTTGTCGGTATGCGCGACGGCAACGGACGATCCGCCGGTTGCTCGCTGGATTCGGTGAGTTGCACCGTCCACGAGCGCTGTTCGCCGGTATCGATCTCGAAAAATCCGGTGCGATCGAAGCCGCGCGCCAGGCAGTCCTCGGTGCCGCGGATGGTGAACTCCTTGTCGCGCGAACACATAAAGGCCTGACCCGACCATTCCCCGCCGCGGTCGTAATCGATGGCATAGATGTAATAAAAGCGCGCGACCAGGCTGCCGCGCAGCAACGTCTCGCAGGCACGCGCAGACAAATTCCACCAGCCTTCCGTGGACCAGCCTTCGGCATCCTTGTAGCCGACCGCGATGCCGACGCGGCTGCCGGTATTGTTGCACAAACGGAAATCGGCCGCAGCGGGTTGGCAAAGCCAGCCCAACAGCACGACCGACGCGGCGGCGCGGGCGATCGCGGCGATGGCAATACGGCGCCGGGCGGCTCGGTGAGGCAATGACGTCACGATGTTATCTGCTTCGTTCCCGGCTGGATTTCGCGTGATCCGTCATGGCCTGTCAACGAGAATGGCCCGGAAGTCATTAACATTGGTATAGGTCGGTCCGGTCGTCAAAAGATCGTCCAGCGGGCGGAAGAATTCCGTCGAATTGTTGTCGGCGAGAAACGCGGCGGCATCGAGGCCAAGCGCCCGCGCCCGTGCAACGGTTGCGCCGTCGGCGAAAGCGCCCGCCGGATCGTCGGCGCGGCCGGCGCCGCCATCGGTGCCGTCGGTGTCTCCCGCCAGGGCCACGATCCCGGCGGTGCCATCAAGCGCAAGAGCGAGCGCCAGCGCGAATTCCTGGTTGGGGCCGCCGCCGCCCTGGCCGCGGATCGTTACGGTCAATTCGCCGCCCGAGAGGATCGCCGCGCGGCGGCCTTGCCGTTGCAGATCGCGCGCGAGCCGCGCGTGCTCGGCCGCGACCGCGCGCGCCTCGCCTTCGACCCGGTCGCCAAGCAAGACACATTCGTAGCCGGCCGCGCGCACGGCGGCTTCCGCTGCGCGAAATGCATCGGCCGGCCGCGCCACAAGCGCGAATTCGTTGCCGGCGAAAATCGCATCGCCCGGTTTTGGCGTTTCATTGCCGGGATCGGCGAGCGCACGCGTAACGGCGGCGGGAAAATCGAGCCGGAAGCGCGCCACGACGGCGCGCGCGTCGGCAAGCGTCGTGCGATCCGGCACCGTCGGACCCGAGCCGATCACCGCCGGATCGTCTCCCGGCACGTCGGAAATCGCCAGCGTGACCAGCCGCGCCGGATGCGCGCGCCGCGCCAGCCGTCCACCCTTGATGCGCGAGAGATGTTTTCGCACCGTGTTGATCTCGCCGATATTCGCGCCCGAGCGCAACAGCGCGCGCGTCACTGTCTGCTTGTCGGCAAACGTCAAACCCTCCGCCGGCGCGATCCAATTGGCGGAGGCGCCGCCCGATATCAGCGCCAGAATGAGATCGTCCGCCGTTGCGGCGTCGGCAAGTTGCAGCGTCGTCTCGGCCGCCGCGAGACCGGCTTCGTCGGGCACCGGGTGGCCGGCTTCCACGACACGCACCAGCCGGGTCGGGCGGCCATAGCCGTGGCGGGTGACGGCAAGACCGGCGAGGCGATCTTCCGTCAGTCCCGCTTGCTGGAGATAAAAATTCTCCGCCACCTCGGTCATCGACCCGGCCGCTTTGCCGGCAGCGAGCATGATAAGCCGGCCGGCGGGAGGCTTCGGCAGATGTACCGGCAGGCAGGACACCGGATGCGCCGCCGCTGTTGCGGTGCGAAATAGACCTGCGAGAAAAGCGCGCGGGGGAGTGCTCATACGTTCAGAATAGCTGCCCACCCGGTAAAAGCGGCCTATAATTCTTAACGATCAAATTGGCCCATCCGGCGACCTGCGGTTTTCGGGTGGCCGTTTCTCTTCATGCACGCGGAAAGCGCGATAAACGAAGTAGCTTAACCTTTTCGACGACGGTCAAACGCAGCTGCGGACGCCACGGCCGCAGAGTTTTTGCCCGCGGCAAAACGAGGTAACCGAATGGCCGAATCGTCCCTGGCCGAGGGGTGCAAAGCGATTAACCTCAGCCAGTAGAACAAGTTGACGGGAGTGACCGGCTCGACCTTTCTGCTATGGATTGTGGTCGTGACGTGCGCAACTCAGTCATTAACGAAGCGCCGGCGGCAAGCCGGTCAGAGTTTAACCAAGGGAGGGCGACTGTGATGCGAGTTAAATATTTTGCTGGCTTCGGGGCGATTGTCCTGGCGGCCGCAATCAGCTGGGCATTGTCCACCGGGACGCAGGCCCAGGATATCCAATCGATCAAGATCGGCTGGTCGATCTCGAAGACCGGTCCGTTCGCTGCCGGCGCCAGCGTCACCACGCTGCCGAACTACCAGGTGTGGGTGAAGGACGTGAACGATGCCGGCGGCATCATGCTCAAGTCGATCGGCAAGAAAGTGAAAATCGAGGTCATCGAATACGATGACCGCAGCAATTCCGAAGAGATGATCAAGGCGGTTGAGCGCCTTGCGACGCAAGACAAGGTCGACTTCATCCTTCCGCCCTGGAGCACCGGGCTCAATCTCGCCGCGGCGCCCGTGTTCGACCGTCTCGGCTATCCGCAGCTTGCGGTCACCGCCAACTCAAATCGCGCGGTCGAACTGAGCAAGCGCTGGCCGGGACTGACGTTCTGGCTTGGGCTGCCCTCCGAACTGGTGGACGGCCTGGTCGAGACGCTGGTCAAGCTGCGCAAGGACGGCAAGATCGGCGACAAGGTTGCGATGGCGAGCGTGTCCGACCAGTTCGGCATCGAACAGTCGACCGCCGCGCGCGAAGGGCTCAAGAAAGGCGGGTTCAATCTCGTCTATGACAAGTCCTATCCGTTCGGCACGCAGGACATGCAGCCGGTGCTCAAGGACGCAATGGCGGCGAGCCCGGATACCTTCATCGCCTTCAGCTATCCGCCCGACACTCTGGGTATCACCGACACCGCGAAGGTGCTCGGCTTTAATCCCAAGGTGTTCTTCGTCGGCGTCGGCACCGCGTTCCCGATCTACAAGGGCAAATTCGGGGATAGTGCCGAGGGCGTCATGGGCATCGGCGGCTCGAACGCCGACCTGCCGGGCATCAAGAACTACATCCAGCACCACAAGACGATCATCGGGCGCGAACCCGACCGTTGGGCGAGCCCGATCACTTACGCCAGCTTGCAGGTATTGCAGCAGGCGATCGAGCGCGTCGGCAAGATCGACCGCCCGGCCATCATCAAGGAGATCAACACCGGCAGCTTCGACACCATCATCGGCAAGGTGAAGCTGGTGGATGGCCAGAACAAGAATACCTGGGCGGTTGGCCAGTGGCAGGGCGCTAACTTCTACGGCATCGCTCCGGTCTCGAAAGAAGGTGCGCGCGCACCGATCGTGCCTAAGCCGGCATGGAAATAGTCACTTGATCCGCGGCGACGGGAAACATGACGCTTGCCTTCGACATTGTGCTGTCGGGATTAATTCTCGGCGGAATGTATGCGCTCACCGCCATGGGGCTCACGCTCCAGTACGGCGTCGCGCGCATCATGAACCTGTCGTACGGTGAGTTTCTCGTCGCCGCGGCTTTCTTCGCCTATTGGATGTTTTCAAGTCTGGCGGTGAGCCCGCTCCTCGGGCTCATCGTCATTCTTCCACTCGCCTTCGTTGCGAATTGGGCGATCTATCAGATCGTGCTGATGCCGCTGGTTCGCCGTTCCAAGAACCGCGACATGCTCGAAGTCGACTCGATCCTGGCGACCTTCGGCCTGCTGTTCGTGATTCAGGGCGTGATGCTCGTCGTCTTCGGCGGGCAGTACTACAGCTATTCTTATCTTTCGATCCCGCTCACCCTGTTCGGAACCACGGTTGCCGCCAACCGCCTGCTCGCGCTGGTGTTCGCGCTGGTGATCGGTCTGGTGGTTTACCTCGCGCTCAAACATACGCGCACGGGAACCGCGATCCGCGCGGTCGCGGTCAATCCGGTGTCGGCGCAATTATCGGCCATCGATGTACGGGCGGCGGCGGCCTTTGCCTATGCACTCGGCGGCGCATTGGTTGCGGCCGGCGGCGTGCTGGTGTCGATGTTCCTCACTTTTAATGCCGCGATGGGCGTCGCTTTCACCATGAAGGCGCTGATCGTGGTCATCATGGGCGGCGTCGGCAACATGATGGGCGCGCTGGTCGCCGGCCTTCTGCTCGGCGTTGCGGAAACGGCCGTTGCGCGGCTTGTCGATCCGGGACTGACGCTCGCCGTCACCTTCGCGTTGTTTCTTGTTGTGCTCCTGGTACGGCCGACCGGGCTGTTCGGGAGGCCGACGAGTTGAACCTGCGTAACCTCCCGTGGTTCGTCCTGGGCGCTGTGATCGTGATGCTGATAGCGGGATTTCCGCTGATCGCCAGCGGCTATCACCTCGCATTGGGCATCAGCTATCTCTACTTCACCGTGCTGGCGACCGCCTGGGCGCTGTTTTCCGGGCCGACCCGCTACATCTCGCTTGCGACAGTGGCCTTCTTCGGCATCGGGGCCTACACCGTCGCGGTCTTCGGTGAGCTGCTGCCGTGGCCGCTGGTTCTTCTCGCTGCCGGGATCATCGGCGTCGGTGTCGCATTGGTCGTCGGCCTTTCGACGCTGCGGCTGTCCGGTATCTATTTCGTCATTTTTACCTTTGGCCTTGCCGAACTCATCCGCCAGCTGGTGACCTGGTACGAGGTCAATATTCATGGCTCGGTCGGCCGCTACATTTTCGTCGCGATCTCGCGCAACGAAATCTACTGGCAACTGCTTGCACTGGTGGTGCTGGTCTTCCTGGTCGGCTGGCTGATCGGCCGCTCGCGGCTCGGTCTCGCATTGCGCGTCATCGGCGAAGACGAAACCGTGGCGCGCCATGCCGGCATCGACACCACCAAGGCCAAGTTGACGCTGTTTGCCATCAGCGCGTTCTTTATGACGCTGACCGGCGCGGTGATGGCGCCGCGCTGGACCTATATCGACCCGGCGATCGCGTTTAGCCCGATGCTGTCGTTCCAGGTGGTGATCATGGCGCTGCTCGGCGGCGCCGGATCGCTGATCGGCCCGGTGCTCGGCGTCATCCCGCTGGTCATACTGTTCGACGTGCTGTCGGCATATTTCCCGAACTACTTCAGCATTCTTCTCGGCATCGTTTTCATTCTGATCGTCTATGTGCTGCCGCACGGCGTTGTCGGCTTTTTGCAGAAACATTGGCCGCGGCGGTCGCAAGCGCCGGCCATCGCCATTCTGCGTCCGGCCGCGCGCCGTTCGCTGCTCGCCGTCGAGCAGTTGCGCAAATCCTTCGGCGGCCTGGTCGCGGTCGACGACCTGTCGTTCACAATCGAGCCCGGCGAAATCGTCGGCCTGATCGGCCCCAACGGCTCGGGCAAGACGACGGTGCTCAATCTGATCTCCGGGGCCTTGCGGCCGGATTCGGGTGAGGTGCGGTTCAAGGGACAACCGATCGTCGGGCTCAACCCCTACCGGGTCGCGCGGCTTGGCGTGGCGCGCACGTTTCAGCTCGTGCGGGTGCTGCCGACCATGAGCGTGATCGAAAACGTCATTTCGGCCATCGCACATCGTGAGCGCCCGCTGTGGGGGGCGAGCGCGGAGCGTACCGCGGGCGGGCTGCTGATGCGCGTCGGCCTCACCGACAAGGCGGCGCTTCATGCCGGCCAGCTGACTTACATCGATCAGAAGCGGCTTGAGCTTGCGCGCGCGCTCGCGCTCGAGCCGGAAGTGCTGCTACTCGACGAATGGCTCGCCGGCCTCAATCCGACCGAGCTTGGGGAAGGCATCGCGCTCATCCGCTCGCTGCAAGACGGCGGGCTGACAATCATCCTGGTCGAGCATGTGATGGACGCGATCCGTTCGCTGTGCGGGCGCTGCATCGTGATGAACGCCGGCAAGAAGATCGCCGACGGGCCGCCCGCGACCGCGCTTGCCGACCGCGAGGTGGTGCGCGCCTATCTGGGAGAGGCCGATGCTTGAGATCAGCAACCTCTCCGTCGCCTACGGCAAGCACACGGCGCTGACCGACGTCGCGCTCAATGTCGCGCGCGGCGAGATCGTGGCCATCCTCGGCGCCAATGGCGCCGGCAAGACCACGCTGCTCAAGGCTATCGCCGGGCTGCTGCCGGTCGCGCCCGCGACGACGCGCAAGCTCGACGGCCAAAGCCTCGACCGGCTTTCGCCGCGCGAGATCGTGGAAGCGGGCGTCGCGCTGGTGCCGGAGGGCCGCGGCATATTCGGCGAATTGACGGTGCGCGAAAATCTTAACCTCGGCGCCTATGCCAAGCGCGCACGCGATTCCGAAGCGGAGACGCTCGCCCATGTGCTTGCACTGTTCCCGCGCCTGCAGGAGCGGTTCAAGCAATATGCCCATACCATGAGCGGCGGCGAGCAGCAGATGGTCGCCATCGGCCGCGCCTTGATGACGGCGCCGGAAATCCTGTTGCTGGACGAGCCCTCGCTCGGGCTTGCGCCGCTGATGTGCACCGAATTGTTTTCGGCGCTCGGACGCATCCGCGAAACCGGCGTCGGCGTGCTGCTGGTCGAGCAGAACGCCAAGCAAAGCCTGAAGATCGCCGACCGCGGGTATCTGATCGAATCCGGCCGCATCGTCGGTTCCGGCACGGCGGCGGCGCTGCGCGACGATCCGGCGGTGCAGCGCGCCTATCTCGGGGCGGGGCAGGCGGCGATATCGTCCGCCGCGCCGGCCGCCCAACCGCGCCTATCCCCGGCGCAAGTCGCGCCATCCGCGCCGGCGCAAGCCCCGCGGCAATATGTAAACCCAACGGCGCAACCAGCGTCTGCTACAATCGTTAAATCCCGACAGGAGAGCGCTATGAAGCACGTCAATCTGATGATCGGCGACCGCGGCGTCGGCGCAGCGGACGGACGCACCTTCGACCGGCTGGATCCAGTCACCGGCGAAGTCGCAACCCGCGCCGCCGCAGCGTCGGTGGCCGATGCCATTGCCGCCGCCGATGCCGCCGCCGCGGCTTTCCCGGCATGGGCTGCGCTCGGGCCGAGCGACCGGCGCATGAAGCTGTTGAAGGCCGCCGACTTGCTCGATGCGCGCGGCGAAGAATTTTCGCAGATCATGACCGCGGAAGTCGGCGCCATCGGCCCCTGGGGCCATTTCAACGCGCATTTCGCGGCCAGCCTGATGCGCGAGGCGGCGTCGATGACCACGCAGGTCGCCGGCGAAGTCATTCCCTCCGACAAGCCGAACAGTTTTTCGATGGCGATACGCCAGCCGGCCGGCGTCGTTCTCGGCATCGCGCCGTGGAACGCACCGGTCATCCTCGGCGTGCGCGCCATCGCCATGCCGCTGGCCTGCGGCAATACGGTGATCCTCAAGGCATCCGAAATGTGCCCGGCGACGCACCACCTCATCGGCACGGTGCTGCGCGAGGCGGGCGTGCCGCCGGGTGTCATCAATGTGCTGACCAATGCGCCGGCCGATGCCGCCAAGCTGGTGGAGACGCTGATCGCGCATCCCGCCGTGCGGCGGATCAACTTTACCGGCTCGACGCGTATTGGCCGCGTGGTGGCGGAAATCGCGGCGCGCTATCTCAAGCCGGTGCTGCTGGAACTCGGCGGCAAGGCGCCGATGGTCGTGCTCGACGACGCCGACATCGACGAGGCGGTGAAGGCCGCGGCGTTCGGTGCGTTCGCCAACCAGGGGCAGATCTGCATGTCGACCGAGCGCATCGTTGTCGACGAGATGATCGCAAATACCTTCGTGGAGAAATTTGCCGCCAAGGCGCGCTCGCTGCCGCACGGCAATCCGCGCGAACATGTCGTGCTCGGCTCGCTGGTGAGCAAGGAAGCCGTGGCGCGCGTGCAGGAATTGATCGAGGAGGCGGTCGCCAAGGGCGCGCGTGTCGCCGCCGGCGGCGAAGTCAACGGCACGATCATGAATGCGACCATCGTCGACCGCGTGACGCCGGCGATGCGGATCTATTCGGAAGAGACCTTCGGCCCGGTGACCACGGTCGTTCGCGTCAAGGGCGTTGAGGAGGCGGTGCGCACCGCCAACGACACGGAATATGGTCTTTCGGCGTCCGTCTTTAGCCGTGACATCGTCCGCGCGCTCGATGTCGCCAAGCGCATCCAGTCCGGCATCTGCCATATCAACGCGCCGACCGTGCATGACGAAGGGCAAATGCCGTTCGGCGGCACCAAGGCGTCGGGATATGGCCGGTTCGGCGGCAAGGCGGCGATCGACGAGTTCACCGAATTGCGCTGGATCACGATCCAGACCGGGCCGCATCCTTATCCGTTCTGACGCGGGCGAGGTTGCGGCACGCTCTCGTGCCTATGGTGCCGGCGCCCGCGCGTTATTATGTTGGGGGAACGCGAAGGAGCATGCCCATGGATGACAAGACCCGCACCGAGCTGGAGGCCGCCGTCTACCGGCGCCTGGTCGAGCATTTGCGCTCGCGCACCGACGTGCAGAACATCGATATGATGAATCTCGCCGGCTTCTGCCGCAATTGCCTGTCCAACTGGATGAAGGACGCGGCCGACGCCAAGGGCCTGCCGATGAGCAAGGACGAGAGCCGCGAGGTCGTCTACGGCATGCCGTTCGACGAATGGAAGCAGAAGCATCAAAAAGAAGCTTCCAAGGACCAGCAGGCGGCGTTCCAAAAAGCCAGTCATAAACACTAGCGCGCAACCGGTTTCCGTTTTTGTCGACCGCGCTCTGTGAACAGCGTGGATGACGGCCGCTTTGCCTTGACCTGAGGGCCGCGGCTCCGGAAACCTTCATGCGACACGGCGGTACGTCCGCCTATTCCCGTGTTTCATGAGGAGAGTCTTCGATGCCCGCCACCGCCGCCGTCGCCAAGGAACCAGCCACCACCCGTTTCGCCAAGGACCAGCTCAAGGCTTTCGTCGAGCGCATCGAGCGGCTCGAAGAAGAAAAGAAGGCGACCACCGACGACATCCGCGACGTCTATGCCGAAGCCAAGGGCACCGGCTACGACACCAAGGCGCTGCGCACCATCGTGAGCCTGCGCAAGCAGGACACCGACGAGCGGCGCGAGCAGCAGGCGGTGCTGGAAACCTACATGCACGCGCTCGGGATGGTGAACTAACTAGCGCGGCGCGAGCGCGGCGGTGCGGTTGCCGAATGTTGCGGTGGCCAGGAACACCACGGCGCGGCCGCTGAAGCGCTCGGCCACCATGCCGTAATGCGGATCGGCGGAGAACGTCATCACTACGCTTGACGGCGGCTTATGCATGAAATCGCGCAGCGGGCGCATGTCGTGCGCGCCGAGCCGCGTGGCGGTCAGGAAGCTGTGCGCGCTGGGCGTGATCATGGTCGCGCGCATCCACGGGTCGTCGAAGCGCGTGCCGTTAGCCGCGGCGGCGCGGATTTCCGCAGGCGCTGAGAGCGGCGCGATCGCCTGTTTGACCACGATCGTAGTGTCCGCGCGCACCGGTTCGACCAGCGGCATCGCCGGCATGCGCGGCAGCGACGAGCCCATCGGGCTTGCGCGCTTCGCCGCGCCGGAAGCGGGCGTCGCATATGCAAACGCCATGCTCGCCGCCGTGCGTTCCGCCGATTGCGAACCGACGCTTGCGGTGGTGAGCGGATCGGCGGAGGCGGTTTCAAACCGCGCCGGCCGCATGACCGGCGGCGGCAAGGCCGGACCGGCCTCGACTGCGCCGTTCCAGTAGCCGCGCATGGCGATCACGTCTTCGGACTTGACCGAGGCCACCGCAACCGGCCTCGGCGGCGGGAGTGGCGCCGGGAGCGGGGCTGCGGCGATTGCGACGGGCGCCGGACGCGCATGCGGCAGCGGCACCGCGATTGCGGCGGGAGCCGGAGCGGGCTCGACCTTGACTGTACGGATTGGTACCGGCGGCGGAACGGCGGCGCGCGCGGTCACGGCCGGTGTGCGTGGGCTGGGCGGCGGCGCCACCGCTGCGTCCGCATCCTCGTCCTCATCCTTGCCGAAGCCGAACATCTTGGCGAATACGTTGCGCTTGCCGCCGCTGCGTTTGGCGGCCACCGACGCGGTAACGTCTTCGTTGCCGTTCACGCCGTCGATGCGCGCGGCGGCGAGCGCTGCCGGGGAAGCGCTTCCGCCCCGGCGTTCGATGTCGGCAAGCGCCAGCGCGTAACCCGCGAGCGGCTGGCCGTCGGAGGAGGTGTGCACCGTGCGCCCGTCCGGGAACAGTTTCACCAGCTGGTCGTGCGTCATGCGTGGCCAGTGCCGGACGCTGCCGGTATCGAGATGCACGAACGGAGAGCCCGAGGCCGGATAAAAGCCGACGCCGCCGCGCTGCATCCGCAAACCGATATTGCGCAGCTCTTCCAGCGGAACGCCGGGGATAAAGAAATCCATCGCCTGGCCGTGGGTGTGCTGGCTGAACTGGGCAACGCCGCTTGAGCGCGCGCGCAACATGGCGTTGGTCTGCGGCGAGCGATATCCGCTAATGATCCGGATCGGCTCCTTGGCTTCGACCGCGCGGTAGGCTTCCCACAGCAGGTCGAACAGATGCGGGTCCATCTTGATGGATTCGTCGCGCCGCCAATCGCGCATGAGCCAGTCGAGTTTTTTCAGCGCGGCGTCGTCATAGCGCCCGTTGCGCTTGAATGTGACGGTGACGTCTTCGCCGGTATGGATGTGATGGAATGACAGCGTGCGCGTGTCGCCCTCGGCGATGGCGTTTTGCAGGCTCTCATTGCCGAGCAGCAGCAGCAGCGCGGCGACGCCGAGGCGGCCGCCCGCACGCAAAGCTCGTTCGATGACAGGAAATTCGCGCGCGCAACCGAGCACGTGCACTCCCGCTGAAATGGCAGTCCCCGCATACCATTCCGCGGCCGAGTGCCACGGAAATCCGCAAGCTTTCAGTCTCGTCGGGAGGCGTTAATGCAACCTTACCGCCGCCGCGCCGATTTCCGTTAACTATATGAGGAGTATGGCGAAATCTGGCCACGCCCGCGGCCGGGAGATGGCAATGGAACTTGCTTCGCCGCAGCTCGTGTCTTGGTGTTAGCGGAACAATCGCTCGAAAAACACCAGCGGATTGAGCGCCTCGCGCCGCTCGACCCGGCGCAGGATTTCCTGGTTGGCCTTCAGCGTGGCGAGATCGCGCTTGGGATCGGCGGGCGGGGTGACATCCGCGATGCGCCGCTCGTCGCTCTTGAGAATGCTGTGGATGCGGTGGTCGAACCCATAGAGGTCGTCACGGATAATGAGCTTGCCGGCGTCATCGACGAAGGCGGTCTGGTAGGTCAGATGCACCATCGGCCGGTTGACCAGTTTGTAGGTGCGCTCTTCGCGGCCATACATGGCGCCGATCTGCTGTGCGCTCGGCGTAGCCCCTGGCATCGCCAGCGACAGGATCACCTCGCCGAACTTGGTGGGATTCTCAACCCGCATGCAGCCGTGGCTGAAGGCGCGCCGGTCATGCGCGAACAGGCGCTTCTCCGGCGTATCGTGCAGATAGACCTGGAACTTGTTGGGGAAGGCGAATTTGATGTGGCCGAGCGCATTGGCGGCGCCGGGCGGCTGCACCACGTTGATGTTGCCGTCCGGTCCGCGCTTGACCTCCAGCCCCATGCGCTCGAACACGCGCGGGTCGTTGTCGTACAGCGGCAGCAGCTCGTTCTGGATGATCGATTGCGGCACGTACCAGGAAGGATTGACGATAATGTGGTCCATCGGCTCGCTGGCGAGCGGCGTCGGCGTCTGCGGCTTGCCGGCGACAATTTTAGTGCGCCACACGACGTTGTGGTCGCGCACCACCTTGAGCGTGAAGTCCGGCACGTTGACCATGACATAGGTCTTGCCGAGATCGCGCGGCAGCCAGCGCCAGCGCTCCATGTTGGCGAGCACGATGTCGATCTGCTGACTGGTGCGCGGGCCGTTGAGCGCGTTGAGCGTCTTGCCATCGAGCAAGCCGCTCGGCGAGATGTCGTGACGCCGCTGCACGTTCTTGATGCTGTTGGCGAGCTTGCCGTCATAGGTGGTGTCGGCAGGATTGCCGGAGATGCCGAGCTTTTCGCGCAGCTGCGGCACGCGCGCATCCTTCATGCCGGGGCGGAGCACTGGGCCGTCGGGAATCCGTGACGCCGGATCGACGCCGGCTCTGGCGCGCAATTCGGCCAGTTTGGCCTTGAGCGCCTTGAAGCCGTCATGGCCGGGATTGAAGCTGTCGAACGCAACGTTGACGTCATTCGCGTCGTTGATTCTTTTCAGGATATCCGCCGGCTCCGGCGTGTGATTGCCGTGATCGACCTCGACATTGACGCGGGTCGGCGCGATGCGCCCGGTCTGCATGTGCCGCGCAAAAGTGAGCGCCGAAATGGTCAGCTTGAGATCGCCTTCGGCCAACGCCTCGGCGCCGGTGAAGGAGCCGAAATCGGGCGCCGGATAGTCGATGGCGTCAAGACCGTCGGCGTCCGCCGCTTTCAGCCGCGCGACAACGGCCTTGGCGCGGGCGGTGAGCATGCCGTCCTTGATCCACAGCGGCGCGTAACCGCGCGCGGCATAGGCGGCCTCGATCGCCTTGCGTTCCGGAACGCGCTCGAGACGCTTCTCCAGCCGGTTGTTGGGGATGAGTTCGCGCAGCTTCACGCCGATCTGCTGGTCGCTGGCGGCGAACAGCTTCTCGATCGTGGATTTGACATCGAGCCCGGGCGAAGTCTCCGCGGGCGTGGCCTGTGCGTTGCTGGACGCAGCCGGTTGCGAGCGCATGATCGGCCCGAGATCGTGCCGCGTTGGCGGTGGCACGTTGGCGGGCGCCGGCACCGGGATGGCGGATTCAACCGGATCGCGCGGAGCGGCAATGCCGTTGACGCCGATCGCGACGAAATATCCTGCCAAAATTGTCCCAGCCAACAGGCGGGCAACCCGGACGCTACGCATTACAAAACTCCTTAACTTGGCCGGTTACCGATGGTCTTAATATGCGCTCTACCTAAGCGCAGTTTCGATCAAATTCGAGGGAGCGCGGCGTCATATTCGTTAAAGAGCTAACGCACGCGGCGGCCGGTCTGCGGCGTTAGCGTTACTCGGCGGCGACGCTCTCGCGTATTGCGGCGCAGTCTTCGTCGATTCCAAGCCCTTCCAGCTTGCGGTAGAGCGTCGAGCGCCCGATCTGCAACCGGCGGGCGACCTCGGACATCTGCCCGCGATAGTGCGAAATGGCGAAGCGGATGACTTCCCTTTCTATCTCTTCCAGCGGACGAACTTCGTCATGCGGGTCGATCAGCCGCAGGGACGCTGTGGTTATGGTTAACGGCGCGCCGGCTTCGGGACTTAACCCGGCAAGCGCCGGAGGCCAGCCGCCGATCTCCTTCGGCGCCGCCGCGGCGGCGTTTACGTGGCCGGCGGCGCGGTCGGCCGCTTGCGATGCGATTTGCGGGAATTCGTTGACGCCGATCTCCTCGCCTTCGGCCAGCACCACTGCGCGGAAGATCGCGTTCTCGAGCTGGCGCACATTGCCCGGCCAACGGTAGCCGCCGAGCAGGGCCAGCGCCTCGGAATTTACACGGCGGATGCGCTTGCCTTCTTCGGCCGCGAAGCGGGCGAGGAAATGCCGGGCGAGATCAGGAATGTCCTCGCTGCGCTGGCGCAGCGGCGGCACCGCAATCGGGAACACGTGCAGGCGGTAGAACAAATCCTCGCGAAAACGCCCGGCTTTTACGTCGTCGATCAGGTTGCGATTGGTGGCGGAAATAATGCGCACGTCGACCTTCACCGGTTTACGCGCGCCGACCGCCTCCACCTCGCCTTCCTGCAAGGCGCGCAGCAGCTTGACCTGCGCCGCGAGCGGCAATTCGCCGACTTCGTCGAGGAACAGCGTGCCGCCGGTGGCCTCGACGAATTTTCCGTTGTGGCGCTCGGTGGCGCCGGTGAAGGCGCCCTTCTCGTGGCCGAACAGGATCGACTCGACCAGGTTCTCCGGCAGCGCGCCGCAATTGACCGCGACGAACGACTTGGCGCGGCGCTCGCCGCTGCCGTGGATGGCGCGTGCGATCAATTCCTTGCCGACGCCCGACTCGCCTTCGATCAAGGCGGGGATCGCGGAGGCGGCGGCCTTTTCCGCGGTGCGCAGCACGGCATGCATCGCGGCCGCGCGCGTGATCACATCGGCAAACGTCAAAGTGCCGTCGCGGCTGCGCTTGACGCGCGCCAATTCGCCTTCCAGCGTTCTGGCGGCAAGCGCATTGCGCAAGCTCACCTCCAGGCGCTCGGCGCCGACCGGCTTGACCACGAAATCGCAGGCGCCCGCGCGCATGGCCGAGACCACATTGTCGATGCCGCCATGGGCGGTCTGCACGATGACCGGAATGGCGAGGCCCGCCTCCTGCATGCGCGCCAGCACGCCGAGGCCGTCGAGGTCCGGCATGACAAGATCGAGCACGACGCAATCGATTTGCGCGGCCTGCGGCTCTGACAGGATTGCCGCCGCCGCGTCGCCGCCGTCGGCCACGACGGTCTCGTAGCCGAAACGCTGCACCATGTTTTCGACCAGGCGGCGCTGAACCGGATCGTCGTCGACGATGAGAACGCGTTGCGGCATGGGCACTCCTTGGCGGCTCGAATTGTGCCGATTTGGAGCATCGTCGCCGACTTAGCTTAACGGCTTGTTAAGTCTCGCGTCTCAACTGACCTAGCCCGGCTTTCGCGGGTTGAGCAGGCCGGTGGCGTTGAGGCCGGCAGCCGTGATCGGGATTTGGCATGACCAGGTTCCAGCGCGTGCGGCGCGCCGTTGATTACCGCCGCCTGCCGCGCAATATGTTGGAATAGGTGACTGCCGCCATCGCTTTGCCACAGGCGATTGCGATGCAACTCGCTCCACCGGGATTTTCAGTCCATGCCGACCCGTCCCCCTGCCAAACGAGCTTCCAAATCGGCCGCGCCGAAACTTGGCGCGCTGCCGGAATGGAATCTGGACGATCTCTATTCGGGCATCGAGGGCCCCGACCTCAAGCGCGATCTCGATCGCTGTGAAGAGGAATGCGTGGATTTCGAGAAAGCCTATAAAGGCCGGCTCGGCGAGCTTGCCGCCGGAACCGGCGGCGGGTCGTTGCTTGCGGCGGTGAAACGCTACGAAGGCATCGAGGACCTGCTCGGCCGTCTGGGTTCCTATGCCGGGCTGATCTACGCCGGCAACACCAGCGACCCGGCGCGCGCGAAATTTTACGGCGATGTGCAGGAGCGTATCACCGCCGCTTCATCCCACATGCTGTTCTTTACCCTCGAGCTCAACCGCATCGACGATGCGGTGCTGGAGGCAGCACTACGCGATCCCGCGCTCGCGTATTACCGGCCGTGGTTCGAGGATGTGCGCAAGGAAAAGCCGTACCAGCTTGAAGATCGCGTCGAGCAATTGTTTCACGAAAAATCGATCACCGCCTATTCGGCCTGGAACCGGCTGTATGACGAAACCATCGCCGGATTGCGTTTCAATGTGAACGGCAAGTCGCTGGCGATCGAGCCGACGCTCAGTCTGCTGCAGGACGCCGACGGGAAAAAGCGCAAGCTCGCCGCGCAAGCGCTGGCCGTCACCTTCAAGGCCAATATCCGGCAATTCACGCACATCACCAATACGCTCGCCAAGGCCAAGGAAATTTCCGACCGCTGGCGCGGCTTTGTGGACGTTGCCGACGCGCGCCACCTGTCCAATCGGGTCGAGCGCGAGGTCGTCGACGCGCTGGTGGCGTCGGTGCGCGCGGCCTATCCGCAACTCTCGCACCGCTATTATGCGCTGAAGGCGAAATGGTTCGGCAAAAAGACGCTGCCACACTGGGATCGCAATGCGCCGCTGCCGAAGGTCGAAAGCCGCGCCATTGCCTGGACCGAGGCGCGCGAGACAGTGCTCACGGCCTATGGCGCGTTCTCGCCGAAGATGGCCGCGATCGCGGACCGTTTCTTCACCGAGCGCTGGATCGACGCGCCGGTGCGGCCTGGCAAGCAGCCCGGCGCCTTCTCGCATCCGACCGTGCCGTCGGCGCATCCTTATGTCCTGCTCAACTATCAGGGCAAGACGCGCGATGTGATGACGCTGGCGCACGAACTCGGCCACGGCGTGCATCAGGTGCTGGCTGCGCCCAACGGGCCGCTGATGGCGCCGACGCCGCTGACGCTTGCCGAGACCGCGAGCGTGTTCGGCGAGATGCTGACATTCAAGAAATTGTTGGCCGCGACCAAGGACCGCAAAGCACGCAAAGCGATGCTGGCGGCCAAGGTCGAGGACATGATCAACACGGTGGTGCGGCAGATTGCATTCTATACCTTCGAGCGCAAGGTTCACACCGAGCGCCGCAACGGCGAACTCACCGCCGACAAACTGTGCGAACTCTGGATGTCGGTGCAGAGCGAAAGCCTGGGCCCCGCCATCGAGCTTAAGGAAGGCTACGAGACCTTCTGGACTTATATTCCGCACTTCATCCATTCGCCGTTTTATGTCTATGCCTACGCCTTCGGCGATTGCCTGGTGAACTCGCTGTATGCGGTCTACGAGAAATCCGCATCGGGCTTTGCCGAGCGCTACCTGGAAATGCTCTCCGCCGGCGGCACCAAGCACCACGCCGAACTGCTCAAGCCGTTCGGGCTCGACGCGCGCGATCCTAAGTTCTGGGACGGGGGGTTGGGGGTGGTGGCGAAGCTGATCGACGAGTTGGAGGCGCTTGATAATAGACACTAACCATCTGTTTTTAAATGCTTTCTGCTCCAATGGCATCGTTGTACATTTTGTATAACAATGCTATAATATAAAAAATTTCTTCTTTGAAGGTTGGCGATGCGGGTGTCCCCTGTCGAATCGGCGCGATGACAGCCCGTTCGCTTTCAATTTGAATAATGGATGCGGAGCTGGCCATGAATGAAACTCCTCGCCAACTTAATATCGAGGGCTACCTCCTTCAGATAAAAAAAATTGGCAATTCGCTCGGCCTCATCTTGCCGAAGGAATTGCTCGCGCGCCTGAAGCTCAAGGAAGGCGACAAGTTTTATGTCGTTGAGCAGACCGAGCGCGGCATCAAATTGAGCCCATACGATCCGAAACACTCAAAGGCGATGGACATCGCGCGACGGTCGTTTCGAAAATATGCCGACACCTATAAAGCGCTTGCGAAATGACTGAGCCGGAATGGCTCGACATCGATATCGTTCTTGATTTCCATGCCGAGCAACTGGCCCTGTTCGGCGGCGCCGACGGAATTCGCGATCTTGGGTTGCTCGAATCTGCGTTGGCCAGGCCAGTCAACAAATTTGCCTACGGCGAGACCGCGATTGCCGCACTGGCGGCGGCCTACGGCTTCGGCATTAGCCGTAATCATCCTTTCATCGACGGCAACAAGCGGACCTCGCTGGCCTCAATGATCGTGTTTCTCGGACTTAATGGTATCGATCTCGATGCGCCGCCGGAAGCTGCGACGGCCATGATCCTTGGTCTTGCAGCTGGAGAGATTACGGAAGACGTGCTTGCAAGTTGGATCGCGGACCACATCAGACCGCTCGATGCGCCTGGCATCCAGCCGTAACGTGATTATCTCCCGGGCATTACGCGAGTAACCATGCCCACCGACCTCGAAAAAAACCGCTTCTCCGCCCGCGCCAAGCGCTACGCCCGCGTCGGCACCAATGTCGGCGGCGTTGCCGCGCGCATGGCCGGTGCGCGCTTTTTCGGCGTGACGCTCGACCGCGGCAAGAACGCGATTGCGCTGGCCGCCGCACTCGGCGGGCTCAAGGGCCCGATCATGAAGGTGGCGCAACTGCTCGCCACCATTCCCGACGCGCTGCCGCAGGAATATGCCGCCGAGCTTACGAAACTACAGAGCCAGGCGCCGCCGATGGGCTGGGCCTTCGTCAAGCGCCGCATGGTCGCCGAACTCGGCGCCGACTGGCAGAACAAGTTCGCAAGCTTCGAGCATCATCCGGCCGCCGCCGCTTCGCTCGGGCAGGTGCATCGCGCACGCGCGCATGACGGCGAGGAACTGGCCTGCAAGCTGCAATATCCCGACATGCAGTCGGCGGTGGAAGCGGACTTGCAGCAGCTCGAATGGCTGTTCGCCATCCGCAAGCGTTTCGACCCGGCGATCGACACCACCGAAATCGGCGAGGAGATCGGCGCACGTTTGCGCGAGGAGTTGGATTACCATCGCGAGGCCAAGCATGTCGCGCTTTACCGCGCGATGCTGGCGCATGAAAAGCAGATCCGCGTGCCGCGCGTGCGGCTGGAATTATCCACCGGCCGCCTGCTCACATTGCAGTGGCTGCAAGGGCGCAAACTGCTTGAGCACAAGGACGACACGCTGGCGCATCGCAACACGCTCGCCACCGCGATGTTCACGGCCTGGTGGTTCCCGTTCAGCCGCTTCGGCGTCATCCACGGCGATCCGCATCTCGGCAATTACACGGTATTCGACGACGATGGAGGAGAGCCCGCCGGCATCAATCTGCTCGACTACGGCTGCATCCGTATTTTCCCGCCGACATTCGTCGGCGGCGTGGTCGATCTTTATCGCGGGCTTGAGCGCGGCGACGACGAACTGGTCGTGCATGCCTACGAGACCTGGGGCTTCAAGCGGCTCAACCGCGAGCTGATCGAGATTTTGAACATATGGGCGCGCTTCATCTATGGCCCGCTGCTCGACAATCGCGTGCGCACCATTGCCGATGGCATCAAGCCTTCGGAATACGGCCGGCGCGAGGCATTCCGCGTGAGCCAGGCGCTCAAGCAAAAAGGCCCGGTCAGAGTACCGCGCGAATTCGTGTTCATGGACCGCGCGGCCATCGGCCTCGGTGCGGTGTTCCTGCATCTCGCGGCGGAGCTGAATTTCCACAAGCTGTTCAACGAGGCGATTGAGGATTTTACCGTCGCCAAGGTCGCCGCGCGGCAGGCAGACGCGCTCACGCAGGCGGGGCTTTGACCGGGGGAGCCGCGCGGCCCACCGGCAGCACGACAATGGCGAGCCCGAGCAAGATCAGCGCCATGCCGCCATAGCGGATCGGCGGAAACACCTCGCCGAAGGCCAGCGCCGACGAGACGATGCCGGTACACGGCACCAGCAGGGAAAACGGCGTCACCACCGCGGCCGGATAATGCGTGAGCAGATGCCCCCAGATCGCATAGGCCACCATCGTCGAGATCGTTCCGAGATAGATGACCGCCGCGATGCTCGTCCATGACGCGTTCGCCACCGCATGGAAAAGCGATGCATCCGCGTCGAGCCAATACGAGAGCGCCAAAGCGGGCAGCGGCGGGACAAGACTGAGCCAAGCCATCAGCGGGACCATCGGCACGTCGCCTGCGCGTTTCACCAGTATGTTTCCGACGCCCCAGCACAGGGCCCCGCCCAAAGCGAAGGCGAGCGCCAGCAGCGGAAAGTCCGCTCCGCTTGAAAAGCCGACCAACACGAGACCGCAGAACGCCACGACGATCCCGGCCGATTGCCCCGCGGTCGGAATCTCGCGCAGAAAAATCGCCGCCAGCAACACCGTGAAGAACACCTGCATTTGCTGTATCGCCGAGGCGAGGCCGGGCGGTATGCCGTGCCGGAAGGCGAGAAACAGCAGCAAAAACTGTCCCAAAAATAGCGTCATCCCGGTGGCGATCAGCAGCGGCCAGGGGATGCGCGGGCGCGTCAGAAAAAACGCCGGAACGCAGGCGATCAGAAATCGCAGCGCGGTGAGCTGCGCCGCCGAAAAACTGTCCACGGCGTATTTTGTGGCGACGAAAGCCAGGCCCCAGATCACCGAGGCAAATACCGCCAGCAGAATGTCGCGCGGCTTCATGCGAATCGGCCCGCCGGAAACTGGGAGCGCGATCCTAGGGAGGCAGGCGGCTCGCCGGCAAACGACTTATTTTGATGGCGTCCATCAACGCGCCGCGCGGCCGTGCGATTTCTTGCGGCCGTTGCCCTCACCGGCCAATTGCGCTAACCGAATGGCTGCTCGCCAGCTTGGAGACCCGCAATGGCCGACCACGGCAAAACCGAATATGCCACCGCCGAGGGTAACGATTACCCCGAACACGAAGCGACCTATGAGATGTTCGTAAAGCTCGTGAAGTGGAGTTTGAGCATCATCATCATCACCCTGATCCTGATGGCCTATTTCCTCGTCTGAGGAATTTTGGAGCCGTTGGGAGGCGCCATGAAGATCGCGGTTGTCAGCGAGATCGACCCGGCCGAGCCGCGGGTCGCCGCCACCCCCGAGACCGTCAAGAAATTTCGCGCGCTCGGCGCCGAGGTGACGGTCGCGCGCGGCGCCGGCTTAGGCTCCGGCATTCCCGACGCCGAATTCGAGGCCGCCGGCGCAATCGTTGGGGAAAACGTCAGCAAGGATGCCGACGTGGTGCTGAAAGTTCGCCGCCCCGCGCAAGCCGAGCTTGCCGCCTACAAGAAAGGCGCGCTGGTCGTCGCCATCATGGACCCGTTCGGCAACGACGCCGCGCTCAAGCAGATGGCGGACGCGGGCATTATCGCGTTTGCCATGGAACTGATGCCGCGCATCAGCCGCGCGCAGTCGATGGACGTGCTCTCCAGCCAGGCCAATCTCGCCGGCTACCGCGCGGTGATCGACGCCTCGGCTGAGTATGGCCGCGCGCTGCCGATGATGATGACGGCTGCCGGCACCGTGCCGGCGGCGAGAATTTTTGTCATGGGCGTCGGCGTCGCCGGCTTGCAGGCGATCGCCACCGCGCGCCGCTTGGGCGGCATCGTCACCGCGACCGATGTGCGTCCGGCGGTCAAGGAACAAGTGCAAAGCCTGGGCGCGAAATTCATCGCGGTCGAAGACGACGAATTCAAGCAGGCCGAGACCGCCGCCGGCTACGCCAAGGAAATGTCGAAAGAGTATCAGGCCAAGCAGGCGGCGCTGGTCGCCGAGCACATCAAGAAACAGGATATCGTCATCACTACCGCGCTCATCCCCGGCCGCCCGGCGCCGCGGCTGGTGAGCAAGGAGATGGTGGCGTCGATGCGGCCCGGCTCGGTGATTGTCGATCTCGCGGTCGAGCGCGGCGGCAATGTGGAAGGCGCCAGGGCCGGCGAAGTCGCCATCGTCGGCGGCGTCAAGATCGTGGGCTTTCTGAATGTGCCTGGCCGGCTGGCGGCGTCCGCCTCCGCGCTCTACGCCAAGAACCTCTACACGTTTCTCGAAACCATGATCGACAAGAAGGAAAAAAAGCTTGCGATCAATTGGGATGACGAGATCGTCAAGGGCACGGCGCTCACGCGCGACGGCGCGGTGATCCACCCGAATTTCAAGCCGAAGACGGCGGCGTGAGATGAAACAATTTCAAGCCGTGCCCCGAACTCTCTTTACCTCTCCCCGCAGGCGGGGAGAGGTCGGTGCGTTTAGCGCGCCGGGTGAG
>CAMAWF010000054.1 GCA_945861895.1 Rhizobium sp. Q54 | reverse complement strand
TCGGCGTCGTTGAGCTTTTGCCATACCGTTTCGCGCGGCGCGGCCAGTTGATATTCGCCGCTCATCGTCATTGCCATATCAGTCACTCCCGCCGGCTACATATTCATCCATGGGACGCACGACTATCCCGTCGGCGATCGGCACGCAATCGGGTGGAAAGTCCTGCCGCAGCCGCCCGCCAGTCTCGCCCACTTTATCAAGAAATCGATCGAGATGCCGCATCGCGCCGGTGGGAAGATCGTGCAGCACCATCAGCGTCCATTTTTGCGTGCGGCACTGGCCGAGCGCGCGTTCCACCCAACCGTCCGGATCGCTCCAGTCGCGCGGAATGGCGTTCCACAACACGCAGGTGAATTTCCCGCGGATGAGAAAATCGGCGGTGCCGGCATTGAGCAGATGCTGGCCGAGCCGCCCGCCGCCACCCTGCGGCCGGAACAGGCGATGCTCGTCGGCAAGGTCGCCCAACGCCTGTTGCGTGCGCCCGATCTCGCGTTCGGCAAGGTCGCCCTCCTTGCGCTGCCCGAACGGGCCGGAATGGCTCCAGGTATGATTGCCGATCCGGTGCCCCTCGTCCTTGGCCCGCTGCGCGATGGCGCGGGCGCCCGCAGCCGCCAGCCGCTCGCCGATGAGGAAAAAAGTTGCCCGGATCGAGCGCCGCTTGAGCACATCGAGCACGCCCGGCGTGGCGTCCATCGCCGGTCCGTTGTCGAATGTGAGGGTGAGATCGAACATTGCGCGATATCGACCCGATTTTGGCGCGCGCGGCAAGCCTGCCGTGGTGAGGGATTGGCGAGCGCAGCGCGGGGCGCTAAGGATTGTGCCAGCACCAAGTCCGATCCGCTCATCGCCTCGTTCAAAGGGAGAAAACCATGCCGGTGATCGACGCCAACGGCTGCCCGATCCATGTCGAGATCGAGGGCCGCGAGGACGCTCCCGTATTGATGCTGTCGAACTCGCTCGGCACCGACTTGCACATGTGGGACGACCAGGCGCCCGCCTTCCTCAAGCATTTCCGCCTGTTGCGCTATGACCGCCGCGGCCACGGCAAGTCCGGCGTGACCAAGGGGCCCTATACGATGGAGCAGCTCGGCCGCGATGTGCTGGCCATACTCGACGCGCTCAAGATCAAGAAGGCGAATTGGTGCGGGCTCTCGATGGGCGGCATGGTTGGGCAATGGCTCGGCGCCAACGCGCCCGAGCGCTTCGAGAAACTGATACTTTCCAACACCACCAGCTATTACGCCGACAAGGGACCGTGGAACGACCGGCTGAAAATGCTGCGCGAGAAAGGCGATCTGCGCGCCATTGCCGGCGGCACCATGGAGCGCTGGTTCACCAAGACGTTCCGCGACGGCAATCCGAAGGCCATTGCACGCTTGACCGAGATGTTCGTGGCGACGCCGTTCGAGGGCTATATCGCCTGCGCCGAAGCGGTGCGCGATATGGATCACCGCGCATTGCTGCCGAAGATCAAGTCGCCGACGCTGGTCATCGCCGGCCGCCACGACCCCGCGACGACGGTCGAACTGGGCGAAAATCTGCGCGACAATATCCCCGGCGCGAAGATGGCCGTGATCGACGCCGCGCACATCGCCAATGTCGAACAGCCGAAGGTCTACACCGATACGGTGCTCAACTTCCTGCGGGCGTAGGGAATCGTCATGGACGACAAGGAGCGCCGCGAACGCGGCATGGCCAAGCGCCGCAAGGTGCTCGGCAATGAATGGGTCGACCGCGCCAACGCAAGGAAGACGCCGTTCAACGAGGAGTTCCAGGACTTCATCACCCGCTACGCCTGGGCCGAACTATGGATGCGCCCGCACTACGACGAGCGCACGCGGCGCATCCTGGTGATCGGCAGCATGATCGCGCTCGACAAGTGGGATGAATTCCGCCTGCACGTGCGCGCGGCACTGGTCGAGGGCGGATTTTCCGCCGACGACATCAAGGAGATCATTTTGCAGCAGGCGATCTATTGCGGCGTGCCGGCCGCCAATCACGCCTTCAAGGAAGCGGCCGAAGTGCTGGCCGAGGTCGGCAAAGGCAAATAGCACGCAGCCGTATCAGCGCCAGGGTGAGAACCAGCTCGCGCGCGGCTTGCCCGCCACCATCGGCTGCGACTCGGCGATCGCTGTGGCAAGCCGTCCGCCTATTTCGGATTCAACCGTCTCGTCGCCGGCCGGAATATTATTTTCATCCGCTGCGCTCTCAAGCCGCTCGATTGCGCTCAAGGCCGCCGCGATGCTGGCCAGCACCAGATGCATCGTATTGGTGCGGATGAGACCGGCGTCATGCTCCCACAAAGCCGGCGCCACCGAGACGATGCTGGCGATGACGACCAGCAACAGACCGATTTCGAGAATTTCGGGATCGTGCCGGCCGCCGGCGAAGGCGCGGCCGCGGTCGACAATGTGCACGGCGCAAACGCCGGCAACCGCAAGCTTGAAGATGCCGAACACGGCGGCGAGATGCAGCAACCCGCTTGGGCCCAGGTTGAAGCTGCGGCCGATCCAATAGACGATCTGCGAGCGCCAGGAGTCCTCCAGCCCATAGACCGGCGAGGTCAGAATGCGCAGCGCATCGAAGCCCCAGAACAAAGTGAAATAGAGCGCGATGGAGAAGATGGTAGCCGCGACTGCGACGGGAAAGCGCATGTGGACCTCCGTGGAGGTCCAACCACGTATTCGACTCAAATATTAATTTCAAAGCATACCGAAACTTTACCTTACTTCGTAAGCACGCGCGCTCTTCACCATGTGCGCGGGCGGGCGCACATTCAGCGTTAACCACCGCGGCCCTCGCGGAACGCCTGCGGCGTAGTGCCGGTCTGCTTGCGGAAGAAGCGCGCGAAATGCGATGGATCGGAGAACGCCAGATCGTAGGCGATCTCGTGGATCGGCTGATTGGTGAACACCAGTTGGCGCTTGGCCTCGGTGAGCACGCGCTGGCGAATGAGATGGCCGGCGGTCACCCCGGTCGCGCGCTTGACGTGATCGTTGAGCCGGTCCGGCGTCATCGCCAGCTTCTCGGCATAAAACCCGATCTGCCGCTGCTTGCGGAAATGCTCCTCCACCAGCCGGCGCAGCGCCTCGACGCGGGCATCGGCAACGGCAAGCGTCACCTCGCCGCTGCGCGCGCGGCTCGCCGCCAGCCGCACCATTTCGATGGCGATAAGCGCGAGCAGCCCGCGCATGGCGAGGCGAAAACCTTCCCGCGCCAAAAACCCTTCTTCGTTAAGTTCCGTGCATAGTGCCGAGAGCCGCGCACTCTCCGCCGCGCTGGCGAGCGGCACCACCGGCTCGGCGGCAACCGCCTTGAGCCGCGCCAGCGCCTCGCCCGAGCGCTCGCCGAGAGCCGCCGCCACATCCTCGGTGAAACTGACCACCCAGCCATCGGTCACATCCGGGCGAAAACGGAAACCGTGCACGGCCGTCGCCGGCACCAGGATCGCCGCCGGCGCCGCAAAGGCCACCGTCGCCGCCTCGTAGATCATCTCGCCGCCGCCGCGTTCGATCATCAGAATCTGGAACAGATTGCGGTGGCGATGCGCGCGAATGGTCCAGTCGTGGATCGACGAGCGCGAGGCGATGGTCTCGATATGGATGAAGTCGAACGCGGAATCGTCCGGCGGATCGCCATAGAGGTGAAACAGCGGGAGGGCGGATGTTGCCATACGCTCATGTGCCTTGTGCCGGCGCCGTGCGCGCAAGCATATGCGAGCGGCGGGCGGAGGGGAACGCGCCCTGCCGCCGCAACGAAACATGCTTTAGCGGTCGATGCCGCCCTGCCGGCCGCCCTCATCCGGGATTGTCTGCTGCCGCTCTGGCTGCCCGGCGGCTTGCACTGACGGCGCACTGGCGGCCGCGCCGGCGCGATCGTCGCGGAACGGTTGCGTGAGCAGCCGGTCGAGGCGCAATTCCGCCGGATCGCGAAAAATGGGCAGCCCGATGACGACGCCTGCCTCGCCGGCCGCCGGTTGAGCGCGATAGGTGCCGAACAGGCGATCCCACCACGGCAGATTGAAACCGAAATTGCTGTCGGTCTCCGCCCGCACGATGGAGTGGTGGGTCTGATGCATCTGCGGCGTCACCACGATCCAGCGCGCCAGGCGCTCGATCGCGGGCGGCAGCGCCACATTGCTGTGGTTGAAAAGCGAAGTGGCATTGAGCACGATCTCGAAAATAACAACCGACAGCGCGGGGATGCCGAAGGCGACCACCACCGCGATCTTGATCGCCATCGAGAGCAGAATTTCCAGCGGATGAAAGCGCACGCCGGTGGTCACGTCGATGTCGAGATCGGCGTGGTGCATGCGGTGCAGCCGCCATAACATTCCGACGTGGTGAAAGACAAAGTGCTGCGCATAGATAACAAAGTCGAGGACGACAAAACCAATCACCGCTTCCGCCCAGAACGGCAAACCCAACAGCGGAAACAAACCCCAGCCGCGTTGCGCCGCGATCAGGGCAAAACCGGCCGCCGCCGTCGGCACCAGCAGGCGGACAGCCAGCGCATCCAACAGCAGAATGCCGAGATTGTTCGGCCAGCGCGGCTTGCGGCCGACCAGAAGCCCGCGCCGCGGCGCAAAAAATTCCCATGCCGCCATCGACGCAAAAACCGCGGCGAAGCAAGCAAGCCGGACGGCAATTTCGAGCGTGGGCTGCATCGGTAAATCCAGCTTCCTGCGGTTAGTTACACAAGGCGCGGCGGCTACGGCGTTGCCGCTCCCAGAGCGCCCTGTTAAGACTTGAGTTCTGCTAAGACTTAGGTTGCCCAGCTCAGAATTCAAGAACGCCGCCGGCTAGGCGGCCCATCGGGGCGCACCGCGACGCATGGAATATTTCGTCCAGCAGTTGATCAACGGCGTCACGCTCGGCTCGATCTACGGGCTGATCGCCATCGGCTACACGATGGTCTACGGCATCATCGGGATGATCAACTTCGCTCACGGCGACATTTTCATGGTCGGCGGGTTCATCGCGCTGATCGCCTTTCTTGCGCTGGTCGCGATCGGCGTCACCGCGATCCCGATTGCGCTGTTCCTGGTGCTGCTGATCGCAATGGCGCTTACCGCGCTCTATGGCTGGACGGTCGAGCGCTTCGCCTACCGGCCGTTGCGGCATTCCTACCGGCTGGCGCCGTTGATTTCCGCCATCGGCATGTCGATCATTTTGCAAAATTACGTGCAGATCGCGCAGGGCGCGCGCGTCAAGCCGCTGCCGCCGCTGATCGAAGGCGGCCACACGCTGATCGCAAGCGAGAGTTTCCCGGTCCAGCTCTCCAACGTACAGATCATCGTCATCCTCACCACGCTAACGCTGATGCTGGCCTTCTCCTGGCTGGTGGCGAAAACACGGCTTGGCCGCGACATGCGCGCCTGCGAGCAGGACTTGAAGATGGCCTCGCTGCTCGGCGTCGATATCGACCGGACCATTTCGCTGACGTTCGTGATCGGGGCGGCGCTCGCTTCCGTCGCCGGCATTATGTATTTGCTTTACTACGGCGTCGTCGATTTCTACATCGGCTTCGTTGCCGGCGTGAAGGCGTTCACCGCGGCCGTGCTCGGCGGCATCGGCTCGCTGCCCGGCGCCATGCTCGGTGGGCTGCTGATCGGCCTGATCGAGACCTTCTGGTCCGCCTACTTTTCGATCGAATACAAGGACGTCGCCGCCTTCTCCGTCCTGATCGTGGTGCTGATCTTCCTGCCGACCGGCATCCTCGGCCGGCCGGAGGTGGAAAAGGTTTGAGAGTGCCGGGAACGGTGCAACACGGACGCTTCACCTCCCCCCTTGCGGGGGAGGTCGGCGCGCGCAGCGCGCCGGGAGGGGGGTAACCGATGCCCCATCGCGTCGTTTCTGTTCGTAAGCGATCGCGCGCGCGCTCCCTTCGCAGCAGCATGACCGAAGCCGAAAAGCGAATCTGGTTTCGTTTGCGGGCACATCGATTGAGGGGCGCATCCTTTCGGCGCCAATTTCCCATTGGGGCCTATGTCGTGGATTTCGTTTGCCTCGATGCGCGCCTCATTATCGAAATTGATGGCGGACAGCATGCCGATAGCCATCGGGACAAGATTCGTGACGCGTGGCTGCAATCTCAGAGATTTGTAGTTTTGCGGTTTTGGAACAACGATGTTCTCTCCAATTTGGATGGTGTCGTCGAGCGGATATCACAAACTTTGATCGCTGCCTCACCCCCCTCCCTAACCCTCCCCCGCAAGGGGGGAGGGAATGCACCTGCGCACGAGGCGAGGTAGATGAACATCCAAGCCAGCGGCACAAATCGAAGAATTTCCCTTCCCCTCGCCGCCGCGCTGAAGGATGCAATATTTTCAGCGCTGATCGCCTTCGGGCTGTTTGTTTTTCTCATCGGTTTGCACACCGACCAGGGCCCGACCGGCGCGCTGGTGGTGACCACGCGACTTCCGCAACTGGCGATGCTGGTCGGCGCGGTGTTCGCGGGATCGCTTGCGCGCGCGCTCATTTTCGGCCGTGAGCCGATCGGGCTCGGCCGTGGGCTGCCGCCCTGGCTCATGCGCATCGCCCAGCATGCCGGCCGCCTCGCCGGCCCGGCGCTGCTTGTCTTCGCGCTGCTGGTGCCGGTGCTGTTCTATCACAACCGCTATCTGCTCGACCTCGGCATCCTGGTGCTCACTTATGTGATGCTCGGCTGGGGGCTCAATATCGTGGTCGGCCTCGCCGGCCTGCTCGATCTCGGCTACGTCGCGTTTTACGCCGTCGGCGCCTATTCCTACGCGCTGCTGGCGCAGAACTTCGGGCTGTCGTTCTGGATCTGCCTTCCGCTCGCCGGCATCCTCGCCGCGTTCTGGGGCGTGCTGCTTGGATTTCCGGTGCTGCGGCTGCGCGGCGATTACCTTGCCATCGTCACGCTGGCGTTTGGCGAGATCATCCGTCTGGTGCTGCTCAACTGGCAGAGCTTCACCGGCGGCCCGAATGGAATTGCCAGCATCCCGCGGCCGTCATTTTTCGGCCTGCCGTTCAACGACGAGGAGGGCGGCTTCGCGGCGACGTTCGGGCTCGAATTCTCGCCCACCCATCGCATCGTCTTTCTGTTTTATCTGATCCTCGCGCTTGCGCTGGTCACCAACTGGGTGGCGAAGCGCATGCGCCGGCTGCCGGTCGGTCGCGCCTGGGAAGCCATGCGCGAAGACGAGATTGCCTGCCGCTCGCTCGGCATCAACACCACCAACACCAAGCTTACGGCGTTTGCCATGGGCGCCATGTTCGGCGGCTTCGCCGGCGCGTTCTTCGCGACGCGTCAGGGCTTCATCAGCCCGGAGTCCTTCGCCTTCGGAGAATCCGCGCTGGTGCTGGCCATCGTCGTACTCGGCGGCATGGGTTCGCAAATCGGCGTCGCGGTCGCCGCGCTCGCCATGCTCGGCGGGTTCGAATTGTACCGCGAGTTCGAGCACTACCGCATGCTGGTGTTCGGCTTCGCCATGGTCACGATCATGATCTGGCGGCCGCGCGGCCTCGTCGCCACGCGCGAGCCGTCGCTGTATCTCGCCACGCACAAACCCGCGGTATCGCCGGTCAAGCAGGGGCTCAAGTGACCGCTACCGGCCCGATCCTGTCGGTCGAACGCCTGGCGATGCGCTTTGGCGGGCTTGTCGCCGTCGACGAGTTGAGCTTCACCGCCGAGCGCGGCCGCATCACTGCATTGATAGGCCCGAATGGCGCTGGCAAGACCACGGTGTTCAACTGCATCACCGGATTCTATAAGCCAAGCGCCGGCATGATGCGGCTCGTGCATCCCGACGGCGCTGTATTTCTGCTGGAGCGCCTGCTCGATTTCCGCATCGCGCAGATCGCGCGCGTCACACGCACGTTCCAGAACATCCGGCTGTTCCCCGGCATGACGGTGTTGGAAAATCTGGTGGTGGCGCAGCACAACACATTGATGGATGCGTCCGTCTTCACCTTCGCGGGCCTGCTCGGCCTGAAATCCTACACGGCGGCGGAACGAACGGCGGTCGACAAGGCGCGCTACTGGCTCGATCGCACCGGCCTGATCGCGCGCACCGACGACGCCGCCGGCAGCCTCGCCTATGGCGAGCAGCGCCGTCTGGAGATCGCGCGCGCCATGTGCACCGAGCCGGTGCTGCTTTGCCTCGATGAGCCGGCGGCCGGGCTGAATGCGCGCGAAAGCGCGGAACTCAATGGGCTTTTGAAATTCATCCGCAACCAGCAAGCCACTTCGATCCTGTTGATCGAGCACGACATGTCGGTGGTGATGGAAATATCCGATCACATCGTGGTGCTCGATTATGGCGTCAAGATCGCCGACGGTTCGCCGGAGGCGATCCGCAACGACCCGAAGGTGATCGCGGCCTATCTCGGGGTCGAGGACGACGAGGTGGAAAAAGTTGAGGCGGAGGTTGGGCTATGACCGCACCGCTTCTCACCGTGCGCGGGGTCAAGACCTTCTACGGCAACATCATGGCGCTCAAGGGTGTCGATCTCGACGTCAACGAGGGCGAAATCGTCACCTTGATCGGCGCCAACGGCGCCGGCAAATCGACGCTGATGATGACAACATTCGGCAATCCGCGCGCGCGCGAAGGCTCCATTGTCTTCGATGGGCGCGACATCACGCACATGCCCACGCATGAGATCGCCAAGCTGCGGATCGCGCAATCGCCGGAAGGCCGCCGCATTTTCTCGCGCATGAGCGTGCTGGAAAATCTGCAAATGGGCGCGACCGTCGCCGGCGCCGATAATTTCACGGACGACCTGGCGCGCGTGGGCAAGCTGTTTCCGTTGCTCGAAAAGAGAATGCATCAACGCGGCGGCACGCTCTCCGGCGGCGAGCAGCAGATGCTGGCGATCGCGCGCGCGCTGATGGGCCGCCCTCGCCTATTGCTGCTCGACGAACCTTCCCTTGGTCTCGCGCCGATGCTGGCGAAGCAGATTTTCCGCGCCATCCGCGAACTCAACGAGCGCGACCGGCTCACCGTCTTCCTGGTCGAGCAGAACGCCTTCCATGCGCTCAAGCTCGCGCACCGCGGCTATGTCATCGTCAACGGCGAGATCACGCTTGCGGGCAGCGGGCGCGAATTGCTGGAACGACCGGAAGTGCGCGCAGCCTATCTCGAAGGCGGGCGGCGCTGATGCTCAACGAGCTTTATGCCGAAGAAACCCTCATCCAGATCATCTTCGTCACCGGCCTGATCGGGGGCGGCGCGGCCTGGCTCACCGGACGCGCGATTGCGCTCACTTGGCGGCCGTTCTGGCATATGGGGCTCTATATGGGGCTGCTCGGGGCGGCCGTCCGCTTCGTGCATTTTGCGCTGTTCGAGGGCACGCTTCTGGCGCCCGCCTCATACGCCGCCGATACGATCTATCTCTTGGCGCTCGGCGCGCTGGCATGGCGGATGACCCGCGCCGCCCAGATGGCGACGCAGTATTATTGGCTTTATGAGCGCACCGGCCCGCTGACCTGGCGCGCCCGCCCTTCAGGCGAAGAAATTGCCCCTAAACATGGCCCGATTACCCGGTGACCTGCGGGCAAAAACCAGACAAAATGCCGCCTGGACGGATTTCCCGACCGGGGCGACCATGGGGTCGGCGGCCCGCAACCTGAGGAGAACGACATGAAAAAGATGTGGCTGGCTGGGCTTGCACTCGGTGCGGGTCTTGCATTTTTCGGAACGGCGTCCGCGCAGGACATCAGCGTCGGCGTCGCCGGCCCGATGACGGGCGGCGAGGCGACCTTCGGGCGTCAACTCCGGAACGGCGCCGAACAAGCAGTCGCCGACATCAACGCCGCGGGCGGCGTGCTCGGTAAGAAGCTCAAACTTGAAGTCGGCGACGACGCCTGCGATCCGAAGCAGGCGCGCTCGGTCGGCGAGAAATTCGCCGGCATGAAGCTGCCCGTCGTCGTTGGGCATTATTGTTCGTCGTCCTCGATTCCGGCCTCTGAGGCCTATGCGGAAAGCGGCGTGCTGCAAATCACGCCGGCTTCGACCAATCCGACATTCACCGAGCGCGGACTCTGGAACACCTTCCGCGTCTGCGGCCGCGACGACCAGCAGGGCGCGGTGGCCGGCGCCTACGTCGCCCGCAACTTCAAGGGCAAGAACATCGCCGTCATTCACGACAAGACGACCTACGGCAAAGGACTAGCCGACGAGACCAAGAAGGCGCTCAACAAGGCGGGGGTGAAGGAGAAGCTCTACGAAGCCTACAACAAGGGCGACAAGGATTTCACCGCGCTCGTCTCCAAGCTCAAGCTCAACAACATCGATCTGGTTTATGTCGGCGGCTATCATCAGGAGTCCGGTCTGATCTTAAGGCAAATGCGCGATCAGGGCCTCAAGACCACCCTGATGGCCGGCGACGCGCTCGCCGACAAGGAGTTCGCCTCCATCACCGGCCCGGCGGCCGAGGGCGTGCTGTTCACCTTCGGGCCCGATCCGCGCAAGAAGGCGACCGCCGCTGCGATCGTTGCGAAGTTCAAGGCCAAGAACATCGATCCGGAAGGCTACACGCTCTACACCTACGCCGCGTTCCAGATCTGGACGCAGGCCGTGGCCAAGGCCGGCACGACCGACGGCAAGAAAGTCGCCGCCGCGATCAAGGGCGGGAGCTGGAACACCGTGCTCGGCAAGGTCTCGTACACCCCGAAGGGCGACATCACGATCCTCGATTACGTCGTGTACAAATGGGACAGGAGCGGCAATTACGCCGAACTGCCGACGAAGCCCGGCAGCTGAACCGCGTCTTTACGCAACAGCAGCCCGCTCCGGTCGCCGGGGCGGGCTGTTTGTTTGCTCAGCCGATTTTTCCCAGCAGCGGGAAAGTTTCCAGCAGCCAGTAGCTCGCGGTCGTAATCGTGCCGGTGAGAAAGGCGATGCCGGTGAGCACCAGCAGCGCGCCCATACCCTGCTCCACGCGCGCCAGGTGTTTGCGAAAGCGCGCCAGGAACGCCGCGAACGGTTCGATCGCAAACGCGGCGACGATGAACGGAATGCCGAGGCCGAGCGAATAGACCGCCAGCAGGCCGGCGCCTTCGGCCACCGTCGTCTCGGACGCCGCCACTGCCAAAATCGCCGCCAGGATCGGACCGATGCAGGGCGTCCAGCCAAATGCAAAGGCAAGCCCCATCACATAGGCGCCCCACAGGCCGACCGGCTTCGCCATCGCCACGCGCTTCTCGCGCATCAGGAAGGCAATGCGCGTGAGCCCAAGAAAATGCAGGCCCATCGCGATGATGACGATGCCGGCGAGCGTGGACAGCGTGGCGGAATATTCGCGCACCAGTTCGCCCACCGCGCTGGCGCTGGCGCCGAGCGCCACGAACACGGTGGAGAATCCAAGCACGAATAAAATCGCCGCGGCGACGGTCTCGCGCTTGACGCGCGGTTCCGGCTCGGCGTCGGCCAGCCGTTCGAGCGAGGTTCCGGCCAGATAGACCAGATAGGGCGGCACCAGCGGAAGCACGCAGGGAGAGAGGAAACTGACGACGCCCGCCAGCAGGGCGGCAAGAATGGTGATGTCGGCGGTCATGACGCCTAGATGCGACGGCTGGCGCACCGATGCAAGCCGGCAATGCGCCACGTCGCCGGGAAGTGATCGGCCGTGATAGGCTTCGGGTTGGAGGATTTATGCGCAATCTGATCACCGACGTGGCGGGCGTACGGGTCGGCAATGCCGGCGATGCCAAGCTCGGCTCCGGCGTCACCGTGGTTGTGTTCGATGCGCCCGCGGTCGCCAGCGTCGATGTGCGCGGCGGCGGGCCGGGCACGCGCGAAACCGCTTTGCTCGATCCGGCGCAAACGGTCGAGGGCATCGACGCCATCGCGCTTGCCGGCGGCTCGGCGTTCGGGCTCGATGCCGCCTCCGGCGTGCAGGCTTATTTGCGCGAGCAGGGCCGCGGCTTCCAGGTGCGCGAGGCGCGCGTGCCGATCGTGCCGGGTGCGATCCTGTTCGACCTGCTCGGCGCAGGCGACAAGAACTGGACCCGCTATCCGCCCTATCGCGAACTCGGCTACGACGCGGCGCGCACGGCCGCGCTCGAATTCGCGCTTGGCAGCAGCGGCGCAGGGCTTGGCGCCACCACGGTGGATCTCAAGGGCGGGATCGGGTCGGCCTCAGCGGTGACGCCCAACGGCGCGATCGTCGGCGCGCTCGCGGCGGTCAATGCCGCGGGTTCCGTGGTCGTCGGTGGCGGTCCGCATTTCTGGGCGGCGCCGTTCGAGCAGGACGGAGAATTCGGCGGGCGCGGCCTGCCCGCGAAGTTTCCGCCAAAGTCGCTGACGCCGCGCACCAAAGGCGGCGTGCGCGAGAATACGACGCTTGCGGTCGTCGCCACCGATGCGGCACTCACCAAGGCGCAGGCCAACCGCCTGGCGGTGATGGCGCAGACCGGGCTCGCACGCGCGATCTATCCGGTGCACACCCCGCTCGACGGCGATGTGGTATTTGCCGCCGCGACCGGAACGAAACGGCTCTCCGATCCGGTCCTCGGCCTTGCCGAACTCGGCGCCATCGCCGCCAATGTGCTCGCCCGCGCCATCGCACGCGCGGTGTATGAAGCCAGCGCTCTTCCGTTCCCCGGCGCCTTGCCGAGCTGGCGCGACAAGTTCAGTTAAAACCGCTCCGCGCCATAGGGCGCCGGATCGCAGAACGGCGTTGCCCCCGTCATCATCTCGGATATGAGCCGCCCGGTCGCGGGGCCGAGCGTCAGTCCCCAATGGGCGTGGCCGAAAGCCAGCCACAAACCGGCCTCTCCCGGCGCGCGGCCGATCACGGGCCGCGAATCCGGGAAGCACGGCCGGCTGCCGAGCCAGGTTTTTTCATCCACCCGTGCCCCAAGCGGGAACAGCTCCCGCAGCTTCGGCATCAGCCGGTCGAATTGCACCGGCGTCGGCGCTGCATCGCGCGCGGCGAGCTCGATCCCGGTGGTGAGCCTTATGCCTTGCGCCATCGGCGTGATCAGATAGCCGGCGTCGTTGTCGAGCACCGGACGCGACAACGCAGCATTGCCTTGCGCGGTGTAATGGCGGTGATACCCGCGCTTGATCCCGAGCGGCAGACGAATGCCGAGCGGGCCGAGCACATCCGGCGTCCACGGCCCGAGCGCGACCACCGCGGCTTCGGCATCGAGCGCGCCGGCATCGGTCTCCACGCGCCAATATTGCCCGGCGCGATGCAGCGAGCGCGCGTCGCCCTTGAGCGTGACGCCGCCGAGCGCCGCAAAGCGCGCGGCATAGGCGCGCGTCACCGCCAGCGGATCGCTCAGGCTCGCGGCCTGCGGCCAGAACACCGCATGGCGAAACACCGGCGCGAGCGAAGGCTCCAGCGCGCAAGCGCCGTCGACATCGAGCGCTTCGAGCGGGATGCCGAGTTGCGCCGCAAACTCGAACTCCGGCTTGAGCGCCGCGAAGCTGCCGGCGCTGCGGTAGAGCTTGAGCCAGCCGTTCTTGCGCAGATAGCGGCTCGCCCCCGTCTCCTGCATCAGCGTTTCGTGCTCGCCAACCGCGCGGGCGAACAACGGCCGCATCGCATGCGCCGTCTCGATCAGGCGCTGCGGCCTCGACGCACGGCGAAAAGCCATCAGCCAGGGCACGACCTGCGGCAGAAACGACAGGTGATAATTCGCCTCCGGTGCGCGCTTGAGCGCGATGCGCATCAGCGCGGCGAGATCGGTGGGAAACGCCGCCGGGAAAATCGTATTGCCTTCGATGATCCCGGCATTGCCGTAGGAGGTCTCCTCGCCGGCGCCACCGCGGTCGACCAGCGCGACGGCAAGCCCGCGCTTGACCAGATGCAGCGCGACCGAAACGCCGACGATACCGGCGCCCAATACGATCGCATCGGTGCGCGCCATGAAAGTCTCCTTGCCTGCCGCTCCCCGCATACGGGGTGCGGGCAACTTTTCATATATGGATCGCCCGGTCTCGTCACCGCTGGTCCGGAAAACTTTGGCCGAGCGGTTCGCCGCCAAAATCCGATAACCCGTTCGATAACCTGGCGTGCCTCGTTGCCCCTGCCCGCCCGCCGTGTTACCCGAACGGCGCAAGGAGACCGCCAAAGAGGCCAGAATGCCCCGCCCGCTGGTCATCGCGCCGTCGATTCTCGCGTCCGATTTCGCCAAGCTCGGCGATGAGGTCCGCGCCGTCGAAGCCGCAGGCGCCGACTGGATCCACGTCGATGTCATGGACGGACACTTCGTGCCAAACATCAGCATCGGACCCGACGTGGTGAAGGCGCTTCGCCCGGTGACCAAAAAGACCCTCGACGTGCATCTGATGATCGCGCCGTGCGATCCCTATCTCGAAGCCTTCGCCAAGGCCGGCTCCGACATCATCACCGTGCATGTGGAGTCGGGTCCGCACGTGCATCGCTCGTTGCAGGCGATCCGCGCGCTCGGCAAAAAAGCCGGCGTGACGATGAACCCGGCAACGCCGGAGTCGAGCGTCGAACACGTCATCGATATGGTCGATCTGATCCTGGTGATGTCGGTCAATCCCGGCTTCGGCGGCCAATCGTTCATCCCGGCATCGGTCGATAAAATCCGCAACCTGCGCGCCATGGCCGGCGCGCGTCCGATCGACATCGAGGTGGACGGCGGCATCACGGCGGAGAACGCCGCGCGCGTGGTTGCGGCCGGGGCCAACGTGCTGGTCGCCGGCTCGGCCATTTTCAAGGGCGGCAACTACAAGGCCAACATCGCTGCGATCCGCCGGGCGGCAGCGCTGGCGCGCGGGGAAGCGGCATGACTATTCCTCGCTATTCCCGTCCCGAGATAGCCGCGATCTGGTCGCCGGAGACGCGCTTTCGCATCTGGTTCGAGATCGAGGCGCACGCCGCCGACGCCATGGCCGAGCTTGGCATCATCCCGAAGGAGGCCGCCAAGAAAATCTGGGAAAAGGGCAAGGCCGCCAAATTCGACGTGGCGCGCATCGACGCCATCGAGGCGGAGGTCAAGCACGACGTCATCGCCTTCCTCACCCACGTCGCCGAAATTGTCGGGCCGGAAGCGCGCTTCATGCATTCCGGCATGACGTCGTCCGATGTGCTCGACACTTGCTTTAATGTGCAGCTTACGCGCGCCGCTGACATTCTGCTCGCCGATATCGACGCGCTGCTCGCCGCGCTCAAGCGCCGCGCGCTCGAATACAAGATGACGCCGACCATCGGTCGCTCGCACGGCATCCATGCCGAACCGACGACATTCGGCCTCAAGCTCGCTTATGCCTATGCGGAATTCGCGCGTGCCAAGCTGCGCCTCACCGCCGCCCGCCAGGATGTCGCCACCTGCGCTATTTCCGGCGCGGTCGGCACCTTCGCGCAGGTGCCGCCGCAGGTGGAAGCGCATGTGGCAAAGGCCATGGGGCTTGCCGTCGAGCCGGTGTCGACGCAGGTGATCCCGCGCGACCGCCACGCCATGTATTTCGCCACCTTGGGCGTCGTCGCCTCGTCGATCGAGCGGCTCGCCACAGAGGTTCGCCATCTGCAACGCACCGAGGTGCTGGAGGCCGAGGAGTATTTCTCCCCCGGACAGAAGGGCTCCTCCGCCATGCCGCACAAGCGCAACCCGGTGCTGTCGGAAAACCTCACGGGATTGGCGCGCATGGTGCGCGCCTATGCGGCACCGGCGATGGAGAATGTCGCGCTCTGGCACGAGCGCGATATTTCGCATTCCTCGGTTGAGCGCATGATCGGCCCGGACTCAACCGTGACCCTCGACTTCGCGCTGGCGCGGCTCACCGACCTGATCGACAAGCTCGTGGTCTATCCCGAAAACATGCAGAAAAATCTCGACCGCCTGGGCGGGCTCATTCACTCGCAGCGCGTGATGATCGCGCTCACGCAAAAGGGCGTCGCGCGCGAGGACGCCTACCGGCTGGTGCAGGCGAGCGCGATGAAAGTGTGGGCGGGCGGCGGCGATTTCCTCACTTTGCTGAAGGCCGACAAGGACGTGCGGGCAAAATTGAGCGAGGCGGAGCTCGCGGCGAATTTCGACCTCGGCTATCACTTCAAGCACGTCGATGCGGTGTTCAAGCGGGTGTTTGGGGCCTGACCGGCGTCATGCCTTCCAAAGCGCCGCCGACCATTCTGCTGTTCGATTCCGGGCTCGGCGGGCTCACGGTGTTTCGCGAGGTCGTCAAGGCGCGGCCCGACGCGCGCTATATCTATGTGGCGGACGACGCGGCCTTTCCCTATGGCGGCATCGCGGAGGCGGCGCTGATCGAGCGCGTGCTCGCCGTCGTCGGGCAAGCGATCGCGGAGCATAAGCCCGACTTGGTGGTGGTTGCCTGCAATACCGCCTCGACGCTGGCGCTGGCGCAATTGCGGGCGCGTTTTACCGTGCCGTTCGTCGGCACCGTGCCGGCGATCAAGCCAGCCTGCGCGGCCTCGCGCAGCAAGCGCGTCGCGGTGCTGGGCACGCAGGCCACCGTCGCGCGCGAATACACCAAGAGCCTGATCCGCGAATTCGCGCAAGGCTGCGAGGTGGCGCTGATCGGCTCGGCGCGGCTCGCCACATTTGCCGAAGCCGAACTGCACGGCGAACCGGCGGCCGATGCGGCGATCGCCGGCGAGATCGCGCCTTGCTTTGTCGATCAAGGCGGCAAGTGCACCGACACAGTGGTGCTGGCCTGCACCCACTATCCCCTGCTGATCGAGCGGCTGCGAAAGCTTGCGCCCTGGCCGGTGGACTGGATCGACCCGGCGCCGGCCATCGCCCGCCGGGTGGCCGAACTGGCCGGGCCCCCGGCATCGCCGCACCAGAGCGAACCGGCCCAAATCGTCTTCACCTCCGGCCGCGCCCCCTCGCCTGCCCTCAAGGCGGCGCTGGCCGGCTACGGGTTCGGCGAGGGCAGTAGCCGGGCGAATTGACAGGCGGCCCGATTAGGCCCTAAAACCCGCGCGCCATGCGGGTTTTCGAGCCTGCAAGGCGTTTCGCACCCGCGGTTATGACCGGCGCTTCGGTCACGGCCTGTCGGCTCCGGCAAGTCCCGGGGCAAAGGAGGGCGCGGTTCCTCGAATATCGACCAACCATGAGGACGCGATGACCAAGCGCCACGAGGCGAAATACAAACTCGACCGCCGCATGGGCCAAAACATCTGGGGCCGCCCGAAGAGCCCCGTCAACAAGCGCGAATACGGCCCCGGCCAGCACGGCCAGCGCCGCAAGAGCAAGCTTTCCGACTACGGCGTGCAGCTCAAGGCCAAGCAGAAGCTGCGCGGCTATTACGGCAACATTTCCGAGCGCCAGTTCCGCGGCATCTACGACGAAGCCATCCGCATGAAGGGCGACAGCGGCGCCCACATGATCGGTTTGCTGGAGCGCCGCCTCGACGCCTTGATTTTCCGCGCCAAATTCGTGCCCACGGTGTTCGCTGCCCGCCAATTCATCAACCACGGCCACATCAGGGTGAACGGCAAGCGGGTCAACATCTCAAGCTACCGCGTCAAAGTAGGCGACGTAGTCGAGGTGAAGGAGAAATCCCGCGAGCTTCCGCTCGTGGTGGAGGCGGTTGCGCTGGCCGAGCGCGACGTTCCGGACTACATCGACGTCGATCACAGCAAACTCACGGCAAAGATGAGCCGGATACCGGTCCTCACCGACGTACCCTATGCGGTTCAGATGGAGCCGCACCTGGTGGTCGAGTATTATTCGCGCTGACCGGGGTGCGCGGCGTCCTGCCGCTCCCTACAAAAGTCGAATCCCCGCCCCCAAGGCGGGGATTTTTGCAATCGGGGAAGGCCGGATGCCCCCGTTATAAACAGGCCGCGATAAATTCTTCAACAAAAACAATACCTAATATAGTAGCCGACTTGCCATCAAGACCCAGATTTAGTAATTTATCCTAGCAGATGACCTGATTCAGGGAGAATCGCTCATGGACGCGATTAAGGGCTTAAAGGGCTGGGTAGGGGCGTTGACAGAAGTTGCGCTGATGCTGCTTGCATTGGCCATCGCCTGTGCGCTGCTTGTAGGTAGCAATCTTCCGTTCTTCGGCGGCGTGGTCGGCAATATCATGGCCATGGTCAAGGAACTCGGAGCTAACGGCTTGGTCGGGCTGATCTCGCTCGGCATTATCCTCATGTTGTTCTCAAAACGTACGTTGGGTTGACCACTACTCCAACGGCGATTTGATGCATCAAGGCCACCGCGTTGAAGCGCGGTGGCAATGTGGCAATATTGGGTGGGGAGACCTTACCCACCCAATTTTCAAGTTTGAGCCGAACTAGCCATTGCAGGTGACGGCCATGATGAAGTTCATCGACCAAGCCAAGGCATATCTCTGGGCGTTCGTCGAACTCGCGTTCGTGACCGTCCTTGCGGCGATGCTGATTTTCTTGATCCTGGGTCAGAATTCCGGGGTGTTTGTTCTTTCGGTCGCCGATAACGTCACAAAATTCGGCAATGCGGTGCCGACGCCGAGCCTTATCGGATTTGCGATCATTCTCGGGCTGATCTTTATAATCATGAAACGGCTGCGATAAGCGGCGCTTCGTCAATCCTCACCGTCTGACAGGCGAAGGCGCGTTGCGTCTGCGCAAGGGTGCGGTTTTCGCAAAATTCCGCTAAACTTTCAGCACTGTGTTCGACCCCAGCATCCCGATAGACCGCCGCTCCATGCTGGCCATAGCCGCCGGTGGGCTTGCGGCCTGCGCGCTGCCGGCGCCGTTGCGGGCGGCAACCGCGCCCTACCGGTTCAGCCAGGGCGGCTTCGAGCTTATGGTGGTCAGCGACGGGCATCTCGCGCTGCCGACGAGCTTCCTCGCCCCTGACGCCCCGAAGGCCGAACGCGAGGCAATGCTCAAGGCCGCCGGGCAAAGCGGCGAGCAATACCAGTCGCCTACCAACGTCACCCTGATCCGCACCCCCAGCGATCTCATCCTGGTGGATATGGGCTCCGGCGACCGTTTCATGCCGACCGCAGGCAAGCTGTGGGACAATCTGCAAGCCGCCGGGATCGACAAGACCAAAATCACCAAAGTGGTCTTCACCCACGGCCACCCCGACCATTTGTGGGGCGCGATCGACGAACTCGACGATCTCATGCTGCCGAATGCTGCCTATTATTTCCCGGCGGCGGAATGGGATTTCTGGAACGGCGCGGATGCGATCCGGGGGCTGCCGGCCGAACGGGCGGGATTTGTCACCGGCGCAAGGCGCAACCTCGCCCGCATCAAGGACAAAGTGTCGATGCTCAAGCCGGGCGACGACATCGTCGCTGGTATTCGCGTGCTGGCCACCGCCGGGCACACGCAGGGTCATGTCGCGCTGGAAGTAGCCGGCGGCGAAGGCCTGATCGTCGTCGGCGACGCCCTCACCCATCCGCTCATCGCATTCCAGCATCCGGAGTGGAAAACACCCGGCGACCATGAGCCGGAGCGCGCGATCGCCACCCGGCGGCAGTTGCTCGACCGGCTGGCGGCCGGCCGTTCAAAATTGATCGGTTTCCATTTGCCCTATCCCGGCGTCGGTCAGGTCGAACGCAAGGACGGCGGCTACCGTTTCGTGCCTGTAACGTAACCGGTTAGCGCGGCGGCAGCATCAGGCCGACCAGGCAGATCGTGACCAGCACGAAGGCCGGCAGCCAGAGCACCAGCAGCACGCGGCCGGCTTTGCGCTTGTGCAGCCCATAAGCCAGCAGCGGTGAGCCGGCCGACATGCTGAAGGCAATCAGCCACGCGGTGGTGACGATCATCCCGGTCCCTGCGACGCGGGTGTCGGACCAGCTGGCAATGACCCAGCCGAACACCGCCAGCAGCAACAGCGAAATCAGCACATCGACCGTCACGCCGGCGACGACCAATGCGCGATACATAGGGGCGAACCCTTAATCAGCGGAGACGTGAAAGCCGCCGGGTTCAGGCCGTCTGCTTGACCGCGACGCCTTTGTCCTTGAGCGTTTGCTGCAATTCGCCCGCCTGGAACATCTCGCGCACGATGTCGCAACCGCCGACGAACTCACCCTTGACGTAGAGCTGCGGGACGGTCGGCCAGTTGGAATAGGCCTTGATGCCGTCGCGCAGATCGTTGGACTCCAGCACGTTAAGCCCCTTATAGGGCACGCCCAGATGGTCGAGGATCTGCACGACCTGGCCGGAGAATCCGCATTGCGGAAACTGCGGCGTACCTTTCATGAACAGCACGACGTCATTCGACTTCAGTTCATTGTCGATAAATTGCTCGATGCCCATAAATCCCTCGTCCAACGGGCGGAGCGCCGTCAGGCGGGCTCCGCGGCTCCGATTTGTCCCATATGTAGCGTAACCTCGCCGCCGCCCCAAGAGGCGCCGCGGCCTGCCCGCCTATTTTTTCGCGGGAGAGTAAAAGGTGCCGTCCACCTCCATGATATCGTCCTGATTGAGGCCTTTGACCTCAAGGATGGTGCGCGGCGGATAAGGCGGCTTGCCCCACATATCCTCCTGCACTTTGTTCACGAGCGGGCGTAGCCGGGCCATGTCGGTGACGTAAACCACAAGCCGCACGCAATCGCGCAGGCCGGCGCCCTCCGCCTGCGCGATCAATTTCATGTTGAGGAAGGCCTGCCGGATGCGCGCCTCCTCCCCCGCCACAAGCTTGTCGGTTTTCGGATCGATGCCGCGCATGCCGGCGATGAAGACGAAATCGCCGGCGCGCGCGCCGAGCGCCCACGGACCGGTGGGTTCGATGGCGCCCGCAGGCGTGAGTGTCTTGACGCCATTTCCTGACGGCGTATGTGACAGGCTCAAGCCTCCGGCGCGGCGGTCTGCAAGGCGAGCGCGTGCAAGGCGCCGCCCATCTGGCCCTTGAGCGCGGCATAGACCAGCTGGTGCTGCTGCACGCGCGACTTGCCGCGAAACGAGGCGGAAATCACCGTGGCGGCGTAATGGTCGCCGTCGCCGGCAAGGTCCCGGATCGTCACTTCGGCGTCCGGGATGCCGGCCTTGATCAGCCGCTCGATCTCGCCCGCGTCCATCGCCATGACGGCATCTCTCCCGATTCCGATTTAAGCCGCCGCCCCCGCCATAAAAGCGGGAAGCCAAGCCTCGAAGCGTTCGCGTATATTTGCGACAAGCATGGGGCGCTCGCCCGCAAGCGTCAATGCGTCGCCGCCGGTGGTCCCGATCTGCATGACCGGCACGCAACCTGCGTCCGCGCGCGCTACGACCGCCGCAACCTGCGCCGCCGCAACGGTGACAACGTACCTCGCCTGATCCTCGCCGAACCAGAAGGCATGCGGCGCAGTGTCCACGGGCGCTGCCGCCAGCGTCGCACCGATGCCGGACGCCATCGCCATTTCGGCCAGCGCCACGATAAGCCCGCCGTCGGAAAGGTCATGCGCCGCGGTCGCGATTCCCTCCAGGATCAGCGCGCGGACGAAATCGCCGTTCTCGCGCTCCTCGATCAGATCGACCGGCGGCGGGGCGCCCTCCTCGCGTCCGCAAATGTCGCGCAAATAAAGCGACTGGCCGAGCCAGCCTTGCGTTTCGCCCACCAGCAAAACGGCCTCGCCCGCGCGCTTGAAGGCAAGCGTGGCGGATTTGGTGAAATCATCGAGCAGGCCGACGCCGCCAATCGAAGGCGTCGGCAAGATCGCGCGGCCGTTGGTTTCGTTGTAGAGCGAGACGTTGCCCGACACGACCGGGAAATCCAGCGCCTTGCAGGCCTCCGCGATGCCGCGCACGCAGCCGACGAATTGCCCCATGATCTCCGGCCGTTCCGGATTGCCAAAATTAAGATTGTCGGTGACGGCAAGCGGTTTGGCGCCCACCGCCGTGAGATTGCGCCAGCATTCGGCCACCGCCTGCTTACCACCCTGATAAGGATCGGCTTCGCAATAACGCGGCGTGACATCGGTGGCGAGCGCCAGCGCCTTCGGCCCATCGAGCACGCGCACCACGGCGGCGTCGCCGCCCGGCCGCTGCACGGTGTTGCCGAGAATGATGTGGTCGTATTGCTCCCACACCCAGCGTTTGGAGCAAAGCTCCGGCGAAGCGATCAACTTTTCCAGCGCATCGGCGAGCGGCAACGGCGGCTTTACTTTCGCGGCGTCGATGACCGGCAGCTTCGCCGGCACGACGAAGGGGCGTTTGTATTCCGGCGCCCGGTCGCCAAGCTCCTTGATCGGCAAATTTGCCATCGTCTCGCCGCGGTGGCGCACGACGAAGCGCAGGTCCGGCGTGGTATGCCCGACCACGGCGAAATCCAGCCCCCATTTGCGAAAGATCGCTTCGGCTTCTTTTTCCTTTTCCGGCTTGAGCACCATCAGCATGCGCTCCTGGCTCTCCGAGAGCATCATCTCGTAGGCGCTCATGCCGACCTCGCGGCACGGCACCGCGTCAAGATCGAGCGTGACGCCGAGGTCGCCCTTGGCGCCCATTTCCACCGCCGAACAGGTCAAGCCCGCCGCGCCCATGTCCTGAATGGCGATGACGCAGTCCTTCGCCATGATTTCGAGGCAAGCTTCCAGCAACAGCTTTTCGGAAAACGGATCGCCGACCTGCACGGTCGGGCGTTTTTCTTCCGAGTCCTCGCCGAACTCGGCCGAGGCCATGCTGGCGCCGTGGATGCCGTCGCGGCCGGTTTTCGAGCCGAGATAGACGATCGGCATGCCGACGCCGGACGCCGCCGCGTAGAAAATCTTATCGGTTTCGGCCAAGCCCACCGCCATCGCGTTGACCAGATTGTTGCCGTCATAGCGAGTGTGGAAGCGCACCTGTCCGCCGACCGTAGGCACGCCGAAGGAATTGCCGTAGCCGCCGATGCCGGCCACCACGCCGGACACCAGATGCCGCGTTTTGGGGTGCTTGGGATCGCCGAAAGACAGCGCATTCAGGCACGCGATCGGCCGCGCGCCCATGGTGAACACGTCGCGCAAAATGCCGCCGACGCCGGTCGCCGCGCCCTGATAGGGCTCGATGTAGCTCGGATGGTTGTGGCTCTCCATCTTGAACACGCAAGCCAAGCCGTCACCAATATCGATGACGCCGGCGTTTTCGCCCGGCCCCTGGATGACGCATTTGCCCGTCGTGGGAAGCGTGCGCAGGTGCACCTTGGAGGACTTGTACGAGCAGTGCTCGTTCCACATCGCCGAGAAAATCCCCAGCTCGGTCAGGCTCGGCTCGCGCCCGATGAGGTCGAGCACGCGCTGATACTCGTCCGGCTTGAGGCCGTGCTCGGAGATGAGCTTGGGCGTGATTTGAGGTTCGTTCAAGATCACAGACAATTCCGCGCGGCGACTCTCTTTCCTCTCCCCGCGTGCGGGGAGAGGGTGGCA
>CAMAWF010000053.1 GCA_945861895.1 Rhizobium sp. Q54 | reverse complement strand
GAGCTGCCGCCGGTGCGCATTGACGAAATGACGGCGCCGCTACTGGTGGCGGCTGACGTGCTGTTGGCTGCCGCTGTCGCGATTGGCACGCCCGGCTTCGTCCAGCCCATGTCTGGCGTCATGGTAATGCTGGAGCCTGCCATGGTGGCGTCGGCGGCCCCGGAGAAGCTTGCGCTCCCATCCCCCACCATTTCGGCACTGCCGAAACTATCCGCCACGCTATCTGCGCTGCTGCGGCTATATCCTTCGGCGCTCGATTCCGAAACCGAATGTGCAATGGCGAAACTGTAGGTTTCGCTCTCGGCTCGCGCTGTACTTTTGAAGATTGTTCGGCGGTGCCCGACAACGGTCGGTTTGATGAGAGTTTTGACCGGATTTTCGAGTTCCAGCGGCATTACCGCCTCGGCAATTTCTTTCGCTTCTTGCGGATGTTTAATCCGAAACGCCACCTTGAGATTGGTCGCATTATGAACCGCCGCGAGCGTTTCCTCGTCGGCTTTTTCTAATTGCGATTGCCATTGATGGCTGAGCAGAACTGATACTCGAAACTTGCGACTTTCGGCCAGCAGGCTCGGGATATCCCCGGACAGGTAACGCTGACATTCGTCGAGATAAAACCAGAACGGCCGACGCGTGGTGCGGCGCTTGGCGTGGAAGAATAAAAACCGCGTCAGCAGCCGTCCCAGCAGCTCGGTATCGGCGTCATGCACGGCATTGCCGCCAGACAGATTGACCAGAAGAATATGGCCGTCGTCGAGACAGGCACGCAGATCAAGCACATGTTCGCGCTGCCCGACGATGCGGCGGATCGCGGGCGCGCTCAGGAACTCTGCCAGACGGTTGAGCGGACCGACGACTTCGTCCCGAAACCGCAGGCCCATGCGGTCGGTGCGCGCCAACCTATCGAGATCGGTGAGCACGGCGCGGGCGTAACGATCATGCAGTTTCGACAAGGCAAGCGCTCGGACGCCGCGCTCATCGCTTTGATCGAATAGCAGTTCGGCCTCAGAAAGCGTCAGCCGCAACTCGGCAAGCGCGGCAAAGGTCGCCTTCAGCAGCCGCCGGATCGTGGGCTTGGCGTGGGTATCCTCATCGCCCCACACCCGCTCGATGGCTTCGAGCGCAACGCCTGCGACCACCGCGACGCTGGTTTCTTCTGCGGGCAGGGCCAGTGGATTAAACCCGCTCGTGTAGCTCGTAAGATTGGGGTCGATCAGGTGGACGTGGCGCTTGTTCAAATAGCCGGTGGAATCCAACCAAGTAATCAACGAGCGGTACAGGCTATCGGGATGATTGCCATGCGGATCGATGACGCAAACTCCATCCCCTTTCTTGATGTCCTGGCGGATCAAGTGCTCAAGAAAGTTGGTCTTACCGCCGCCGGTGGTGCCAATGACGTGGGTATGTTCAAAGCGTGGTGTCTCGGGCATGGTCACAGGGATTCCATGCTCCGACAATCCAAAGACAACTAACCGCGGATCGCAAGGAAGCGGAGCCGGAGGAGCTTTAAGCAATGGAAAGCGCTCCGGCAATTCCGCGCGGATAGTTTCGGGCAGAATGAGATTGCGTGAACCCTCTGGGTTCATCCGGCTCTACCCTTGCTTCTCGCCGATGCCGGCCATGGCGGTGTCAATGGCGGCGGTGTCACGGCCAAGAGCTTCCAGCTCGACCTTGGCCTTGACCAGCGCATTGAGCGCCACTTGCTCCTTAGCGACGACTTTCTTGCGCTGCTTGGCGCGCAGCTCGGCGATTTCATCGCGCGTCGCATCAAGCCCGTAACGCGCTTCCACGGCTTCACGCTGAGCCCCGGCCAGCTCGCGTTCCCGCATCGCCTGCCGCACTTGCGCGTCGTGTTCCAGAATAACCGGGAGTTCGCGTAGCTCGGAGATAACACGCGCCGTTGCCAGAAAACTTCGGCCCAGGTCGGCCCGCGTATTGACGAATTCGGTTTGGGCGCGAGTCGATTCCGCCAGCGCCCGGTAGGTTTTGGCTTCACGTTCGGCCTGCCAGCGCGTCAGTGCTGCGTTGATCGGGCCGCCGATCCGGACCAACGGCATATTCGCCGGGGTGGAAACGGCGATCTCGCTGCGGCCGGCGGCGGCAGCCAATTCGCGGGACGGCACGATACTCAGTGATTTTATGGTCATAGCATGTCCTTTCCAGGTTGCTGCTGTTGGGCCCGCGCGCGCTCACGGCGGATGATCGCTCGCGCGGATTCGGCTTCCGCGTCGAGCGTGTCTTTGAGCGCGCGCAGGAGTTCGGTTTGCTTGCGAAAATCCGCCGCGGACAATTCGGATTTCACAAGATCGCGTATATCGAGAACGAGATCGGCGCCGATGGCTTCAGCTTGCAAGTCGTCCGCGAGCGCGTCGCTGGGCGACCCGTAAAGCGGGCGTTCGAACAGGCGATCGATGAAGCGCAGGATGCTGCGGAGCTTGAGTAGGATCAGCAGTGCGAGCAGAGCCAGCACGGCCAACCAAGCCATCGGCGCCAGGTAGCCGGTTCCGACCTGGAATCCGCTCAAGGAGGTATTTGTCCAAGCCGTCGGCTGCGTAGCCGGTAAAGGTGGCTTGTGGCCTATACCGGCGTCTTGGGGCGGCCGGGGCAGCTCTTCCCTATCTGGTGGAGAAGGCGGTATAGGCGGTGGAGGTTGCGTCCGTTTTGGCTCACCTGTGTTGACCACTGCGGCAGGGCGCGCCTGCCTTTGCTCGGTCGGCGTTATCGTTTGCGGTACTGTCCACCGCCGAACCGGCAGGGGCTCTAAAAACAGATCGGCGCTACGACACCCTGCGGTGCCGCAAACGATCACGCACGCCGCCAGGATTGCGATTGCTATACGGTAGCGAGCCGTCGCTTTGCGCGCACGATGTGAGCGCGGCAGGTTTGACAAATTCGAGCTAAGCCATTGACCGCTGGCGGCCGGTTTGACAGTTTTCTTTTTGCTAAGTGGCTGATCGGATTCAAAGACCTGCTGACTCTTAATCAGCGGGTCGCAGGTTCGAGCCCTGCTGCGCCCACCAGCTAACCCCATAAAATCAAAGAATAATCTGCGGCCTCCCGCAAGCGCACCTTATTCCAGCATGGCGCCAACTAAGGGAAAACGGGGGTAGAGGGCCAGCGCCAAAAAGCGGCCGGGGGGCCCTTCCTAGGCCGCCCCACGCGGGCGCAAACTCACTGAGTAGGAAGCCGTGCGTGGCATGATCAATCGCGACGCGAAAGTTCGTTCGTTAATTGCGCGCGCCGCGATGTCCGATAGTTGAGCGATCATTTCAAACGCATCGGTAACGCTCTGACCCTGCGACACCAGAACATCAACTTATCGAAGGAGGATTTTGACGCATGAACGATTTGACTACGGACGATGAAGTTTATCTCCGTCGAGCCATTGCTCTCGCCCAAACGGCCGTCGATAGCGGAAACCGGCCATTCGGAGCCGTTGTGGTTGACGGTCGCGGTGCAATAATCGCCGAGGGCTATTCAACTCAGCAAGGCGATCGTGATTGGACGGCACATGCGGAGATGAATGTATTGCGGGCCGCCGGAAAGCTGCTGTCTTGGGATCAGCTTGAAAAGTGCACGCTCTACGCGAGCGGCGATCCGTGCCCCATGTGTTCCGGGGCAATTTATTGGTCCAACGTGCGGCGTCTTGTGTTCGGGATCGATGAGGAGACGATGCGTCCGCTTCGGCGCGATAATCGCCAGGCAGCCGGCCTCCTGATGTCGTGCCGTGAGGTGTTAAAAAAGTCGCCGCACAATATCGAGATTATTGGTCCCGCGTTGGTGGCGGAGGCAATCGAACCGCACAAGCGCTTCTGGAAGCCGTTGATGACCTCGGAAGGGTGGGTCTAGACTGTTTGAGTTTGCCCAGGGCGAACCGGCGTGCAGCAATGCGTTTGAGTTGGATACGACACGCGCAGAAAACAAAATTAAGCCCACCCGAGTATTTCAACGATCCCACCGGCATGCTCGCCGTCCACGCATACGCTGGTACAATGGTCCACGCTAAACTAACATGCAACTTGGATCATCGAGTGGAGACTGATCGTGCCGCCATCTGCAACGCTGCGAATGACACATTGACGATCGCTCGGCGCCGAGCGCAATGAGACGCCGTTGACGCCACGCCGCGTGCTTGCGGCGATCGGTACCGCCAAATCTCGCCGTGAAAGGAACGTTACCCTGTGAAACCGGCGGTGTTCGACTACGTGCGACCGCAAGACCTGGCCGAGGCCACCGGCATCCTTTCCAAAATCGAAGGCGCAAGATTGCTTGCAGGGGGGCAATCTCTCGGCCCGATGTTGAATTTGCGGCTGGCCCGTCCAGAACTTTTGATCGACATATCGCAGCTGGACGAGCTGAAGCGTTTCGAGGACACCGGCAAGTCCTGGCAAATTGGATCGGCGATCACGCACGCGCAGCTGGAAGATGCGGGCGAGGCGCTTGGCACGTCCATGATGATTGTCGAGGTCGCTTCCGACATTGCCTATCGGTCCGTGCGCAACCGGGGAACCGTGGGCGGTTCGCTCGCTCATGCCGACCCCGCCGCCGATTGGCCGCTCGTGTTCTCGGCGCTCGATGCGGTGATCCACGTTCGCGGCCACAAAAGCCGGGTGCGGCAGATCGCGGCCGACAATTTTCTGCGCGCCGCGTTTACGACCGAATTACGGCAGGACGAGATCATTGAATTCGTCGATGTGCCGAAGCCATCGCCGTCGGCCCGCTGCGGTTATTTCAAGTTCTGCCGCAAGGCGGGAGATTTTCCCGAGGCCAGCGCGGCGGTGGTCGTCGATCCGGATGCCGGCCGGTCGCGTATTTTTATTGGCGCACTGGCTGGCGCGCCAAAGCCGTTAGCGGAGGTCGCCAAGGCAGTGGCGGCGCATGGCCCCGGTGCTGCAACCGAGGATAGCCTGTCCGCCGCAATAGCGACGGCCATTCCGGATTTTGATTCCGTCGCCGTCCGCATGCATGCGGCGACTGTGCAACGTGCCATTCAAAAAGCATTCAGCAAATGACTTCGGTATGTTTGACAGTCAACGGCCGGCGTACGCAGGTTGAGGTTGCGCCGCGCACAAGCCTTGCCGATTTGCTGCGTGAGCGTTTGCGCCTGACCGGAACTCATCTCGGATGCGAACACGGAGTCTGCGGGGCCTGTACCGTCTTGGTCGACGGCATTCCGGTTCGCTCTTGCATTGTCCTTGCCGTAGCCTGCGAGGGGCGGGACGTGCGGCCGATCGAGGGCTTCGAAGACGATGCGGTCATGGAGGATTTGCGCCAGGCCTTTCGGCGCGAGCATGCCCTGCAATGCGGCTTCTGCACGCCAGGAATGCTGATCGCGGCCCGCGACATCGTGCTGCGGATCCCCTACGCGGACGAGCCGCGCATTCGCCGAGAGCTCGCCGGCAATCTGTGCCGGTGCACTGGATATATCGGCATCGTCAAGGCGGTGCAGAACGTCATTCAGGCTCGGCATCAGCAGCAAGGCGCGCCGACTTCGAAGCCGGCGCGAGAAACCGTTGCGACGCCGCGTGCTTCCGGGCGACCTCAGGTAGCCCGGCGGGAGCAACCGGCGCCACAGACGGCTTCGGCGCAGGCCCCTACAATCCTGAAAAACATTCCGGTTTCTGTATCCGGCGCCAATCGTATCGGCGCGGGCTGGACGCGCTTTGCAGAAAGCTTTGTGATCGTGGACAGTCCCGCGGCGGTCTGGAAAATTCTTTCGGACTTTCCTCTCGTCGCTAGCTGTCTGCCGGGCGCGGAGCTCACCGAACACAACGATCGCCACATTAAAGGCCGCATGACGGTAAAGCTTGGCCCCATGCGAGCGGCCTTCGCCGGATCGGCCAATGTGGAGATCGACGATGCCAGCCGCAGCGGCCGCATTCAGGGCGCCGGTAGCGACAAGGGATCTGGGTCGCGAACCAAGGCAAACGCAACCTACAAGGTTGAGCCAAATCCGTCCGGAGCAGGATCGCTTGTGTCGATTGCAGTCGAATACCAGCTGCAAGGGCCGCTCGCGCAATTCTCGCGCTCCGGTCTGGCCCAGGATCTCGGCCGGCGCCTGGTCGAAGAGTTTTCGGCGAATTTGAACAGCCGTCTGCATGGGGGCAAACCGCGGGAAAAGACCGACATCAGCGCTCCCCTGGACGCCGGCAGTCTTTTTGCTGCCGTAATCAAGCAGTGGTTCAGGCAATTGCTGCGTAAGTTTAGGCCCGGCGCATGATGGGGCCAGCGGCCGGGCCGCTCGTATGACTGGTTCCGGACATATACTGTTGCTTGCAGAGGACTCTGAATGCCCGCACTCATGGATAAAAATTAGTCGTCGCCAGGTTTTGAAATTTGAGTGCGCGACAGGCAAATATTTGCACGACAGCGAATGCCGGCGCCGGTGGATGGCTTATCCGTCAGCGCGCTACGCTCGGTCACGGAAATATCGCAGGCAATAAACGGGGAATATTGCCAATCCGCCAGTCACTTCGCTGGCCAGGAGAACCGGACCAGGGTTCGGAGCATCGTCAGGCAGGCGCTGCGGCTTGTGACGCCGCTGGACGACAAAACTCGAAACTCGTACGATCATGCCATGAAGAAATGCCGGCCAATGCGCTGTCGTTTCTGATACGTTCATCGACCTGTCGTCACAGTTATTGCCAACCGTAGTTATGCGCCTGCCGTCACGGCCAACCCCGGAGTAGATCATGCGACACCCATCCTTTCATCACCTGATGACTTTTACGTTCAGCGCTCTGGTCGGATTCGGCTTCGTGATGAACTCGCCATTGGCGCGCGCGCAGGAGCCGGGAATCTCCGCAACGGAAATCACCGTCGGCGCGATCGGCGCCCTGACAGGTCCCTTGGCGTTTATCGGAACGCCGGGCCGGGACGGCTTGACCCTGGCCTTCAACGAAATCAACGAGCGGGGAGGGGTGTGCGGCCGCAAGATTCGTCTGCAGTATGAGCATGCTTCCTCGCCCGCCGAGAGCATTGCCGCAGTCAAAAAATTGGTGGAGCAAGACAAAATATTCGTACTCATTCTGGCATCCGGGAGTACCGGCGCTGCCGCTGCGGCCGATTATGTACGCGAGGTTGGCGTTCCGACTTACAACCTCTATGGCTCGACGCCGATTATTCGCAAACCGTTTTCGAAGAACGTCTATCACGGCGCAATCGTGCCGGTGGAGGTGGCCAGTCTCGGCCTTATCAGCATGTTCTACGATGGCGGAAATGCGCCCAAAAAATTCGGCGTGCTCGCGGGCACTTACGCATTTCCGCAGGCCACTCTGAAAGCTGTCGAGGAAGCGCTCAAGGTAAAGAATATAAATTACATTGTTGAGCAATTCGACCAGACCGCGCGCGATTATACCTCACAGCTTGTATCTTTTTCGCGTCAGCAAGTTGACGCCGTCCTGTTTCTTGGCAGCTTCTCCGAGGCCGGTTTTGCCATCAAGCAGTCGCGAGAACTAGGCATGTCGCAAATCCGCTGGGTGCTCGACGGTTCGGCCGTCAGCCGCGCCATCATCCCGATCATCGGAGATGCCAACGGAATTCGCGGCTACTTCAACACGCCGGCCTTCCCCGGTCAGACTGAGGCCGTGCGTGAATTCGAATCGCGCCTGAAGACTCTTCTCGGCTCGATGCCGCAAGGACGCCCGAATAATTATGACATCATTGGCTATGGCTCAGCTTATGTCGTGGCGCTAGCGGCGAAATCGACCGGCTGCCAGTTGACGCGGGCGAAGCTGCTGGATGCCTGGTCCAATCTTAAAAATGCGGGGCCGACCCAACTCGGCGGACTGGACATTACTTTTCCGGAAAGCTTCACACCGGCCGACCACCAGGGAAATTACCGTCTTGGCGCGGCGATCGTGAAAAACGGTGTGTGGGAAGTCTACCGCGTCCTTGAAAAGCCGTAAGTTCCGGCAATGCTGGCGGAGCTGGGAAATATTCTGATTGCGGGAATTAAGTTCGGCGCAATCTACGCTCTCGCGGCGCTTGGACTGGTGGTCATCCATAAGGCCACCAAGACCGTCAATTTCGCCCATGGCGCATTCGCCATGCTGGGGGCGTTTGGCAGCTTTCTGATCGTGGTGCATTGGCAGGGGCCATATTGGTTGGCTTACCTGCTGGTCCCGATCTTGATCGGGATAATAGCCGCGCTGATCGAATTTCTAATTCTGCGTCCGCTTCGACGCGCGGATATGTTCACCGTCGTGATCGCGACGGTTTTCCTGGGCATTGCTTTGGGGGAGGCCTTCCGGCTGATTTATAATACCGAATTGTTGGCCGTGCCGGGAATGTTCGTGGGTGCGCCATTCGTCGTCAGCCGGGTATTTGTCACCAAGGAAACCTTATGGGTGATAGCGGGCGCCTTGGTGACCGCGCTGGCCTGCGTCATGCTGTTCCATCACGGCAAGATCGGACGCGGCATGCGAGCGATGGCGTCCAACGTGCGTGGCGCGCAGCTGTGCGGCTACTCGGTTGATCGCGTGTACATGTTTGCCTGGTTTCTTGGCGGTGCTTTGGCCGGGTTAACCGGTGTCTTCGTCGCCCCGATCACCGGCGTCTCGGTCGAGCTCTCGATTGCGGTCATCACCGCCGGTTTCGTCGCCGGCGTCATCGGCGGGTTCGATAGCCTGCGAGGTGCGATCCTTGGAGGGCTTCTGCTTGGCGTCGTCGAGAGTTTGGCGGCCGCTTATGTCTCCAGCGCGATGAAGAACTGCGTGAGTTTTATCCTGCTTTTCTTCGTTCTGATGTGGCGGCCCGAAGGCCTGTTTCCCGAACGGGTCGCGCGACGTGTCTGATAAACGCTTCGGTTTCGCGGGCCTTGGCCCGACAGTATTCATTCTTATCTGTCTCGTCGCCGGACTGGCCCTCGACAGTTATCCAAAATATGTATTGGCCATCACCATCATATCCATGGTGATCGGCGTTGCTCTCGTCGTGCTCGTCGGGCTTGGCCGGTGCATTACGCTTGCTTCCGGATCCGTGATGGCGATCGGCGCCTATGCGGCAACGCTATCGATGGTGCATCTCGGCGTCCCGTACGCTGCGGCATTGTTGCTCGCGATCCTGGCCGGTGCGGCGGCAGGATGGCTGATCGCGCTGCCGGGGACGAGATTCCGTGGCCATAATCTCGCGATGGTCACACTCGTGTTTCAGAGCGTGTGCATCATCCTGATCCGCGAGGCCAAATGGCTTACCGGTGGAGCCGAAGGCATTCGGGTTCCCCCACCCAGCATCATGGGCTGGCGCATCGCGTCAGACAGCGATTTCCTGATCGTCATCGGGGTTCTTTCCGCGCTGATCGTTCTCCTGATGACGATTCTGGTGCGCGGGCCATTCGGCAAAAACCTGCAAGCCGCCGCCGGCAACGAGGTTGCGGCGGAGACTTTCGGGGTCAGCGTTCCCGGTTATCTCACGGCGGCTTTTGTGGTCAGTTCCGCCGCGATCGCCTTCGCGGGCGCGTTGGCGGCGCCGAGAATTCGCATTCTCGACCCCGATAGCTTCGGCGTGCTGCCGTCGATCTCCATGCTCGCCTATCCGATTGTCGGCGGGATGTACTCGGTCTGGGGCGGGCTGCTGGGCGGGGGAGGACTTCGCGTCCTGCCGGAATTCCTGCGGCCGGTTGCCGATTATCAGGAATTGTTTTTCGCGGGGCTGGTCATTGTCGTGGTGATGTTTTTCCCCGGCGGGCTGGTCGAACTTCTGCGGCGCGGCAGCGCGCTTGTCTTCGTGCGCGATGCCAAGCGCGGATCGGCGCCGATACCGGCAGCGGCGGCTTCCCCGATTGCGGCCGCCGCCGAGGCGGATGCGTCCCAGGTGTTGCTGCGTGTTGAAGGCGTCGATAAGCATTTCGACGCGCTGCATGCGGTCAATTCCGCAAACCTCATGGTCCCGGTGGCCGGGATTCACGGATTGATCGGCCCGAACGGCGCCGGCAAGACATCGCTGTTCAATATCATCTCCGGCTTTCTGGAAGCCGACCAAGGACGCATCGAGTTTGGCGGAACTTCGCTGCTCAATCTGCGGGCGCGCGACCGAATCCGCCTCGGTATCACCCGGACCTTCCAGCATGTGGCGGTGTTCGGCCAACTGTCCTGCCTCGACAACGTCATCATCGGGCGTGGACGCAATGCGGTTTTCCATTCGATGCAACAGAGCTTCGAGTATTTCATCGACGGGCCGGGGGCGGTCGCGGCGCGTCGCGAGGCGCTCGTCGCGCTTCAAGCGGTCGGCCTTGTGGATCAGGCGCACTCTCTCGCTGCCGCTTTGTCGCTGGGGGATCAGCGGCGGCTCGAAATCGCGCGCGCCATTATATCGGAGCCGAAACTTATCCTTCTCGACGAGCCGGTCTCCGGTGTTTCCGAATCCGAAGTCGAAGGTCTGCGGCAACTTCTGCTGCGGATTAATGCCGAGCGTAATATCGCAATGCTCGTGGTCGAGCATAATATTCCATTCGTTGCCAAACTGTGCCGCACAATGTCGGTCATGGGCGCTGGCCGCATCGTTGCGGAAGGCCGGCCGGCCGAAGTCATTGCGATGCCGGCGGTGAGGCAATTGTACTTCGGCGAGGAATCTGCCGCATGATTGCCCTGCGCGTGACCGATTTGCGGGTGGCTTACGGGCAGGTGGTGGCCGTCCACGATCTCAGTCTGACAATCGAGGCAGGCGACGCCCTGGTCCTGCTCGGTCCTAACGGCGCCGGCAAGACTTCGGCCGTAGAGGCGATCGTCGGGCTGCTGCCGAAACGGCGGGGCAAGGTGGAATTCTTCGGCGAAGACATTTCCGCAATGAATACCAGTGCGATCGTACGCAAGGGGCTGGCCCTCGTCCCGCAATGGCGGGAGCTGTTTCCCACCTTTTCGGTGGAGGAGACGCTGATCGCCGCCACGACGGCCGCCGATAAGCGCGAGCCGAAGTCGCTTGAATCGATCTACGATCTGTTTCCGGTATTGCAGGCTCGCCGCCAGCAATTGGCCGGCTCGCTGTCGGGCGGCGAGCAGCAGATGCTGGCGATCGGACGCGCGCTCGTAGCTAACCCGAAGCTGTTGCTGCTGGACGAACCTTCCTCCGGGCTCGCATCCGGCGTCATGCGCACGCTCATCCAGGCCATCAAACGCATACGGCAAAGTGGCGTCGCGATCCTGTTGGTTGAGCAGAATATGGAGATCGCGCGCTCGGTCGGGGATCGCTGCTGTATGCTCGCGGCCGGTACACTCGCATGGCAAGGTCCGATGCAGGAAGCCATCAAGCACGATGAGGCCGCCCGAATCTATTTTGGCGACACTCGAGCATGATCCAGATGGATCATGTTGAGCCGAGTTCCACCGGATCGAAATCGAAACCGAAATGCCTGGGGCCGAGCAGGGTGTGTCCCTCCGGCGTGTGCCAGGCCGGATCGAGCGCCTTCATGGCGAACACCACGACCGGCTGACCGGGGCTGACTTCGCCAAGCGTGGTGAGGGGGCGGTTGCTCGCAGGATCGAGCAGGGCGATGATGTCGGGACTGGTGGCTATCGCCGTCCCGTCGCGCCAGACGACGTGGTGTTCGTTCTTCACCCAGATCTCGATCTGTTGTCCCGCCCAGTGACCGGTCCCTCGAATACGGTAGGTCAGTTCGCGAAACGTGTAGGGCTGTGTGTCGCGCCAATCGACCGCGACGGTTTTTCCCTCCGCCAGCACTCTGCCCTTGGTAATTTCGATAAGCGGGCCGAGCCGCGACGGATTGCCGTGGGGCGCCGCTCCCCGGCGCAACGCGGCTCCAACCTCCAGCGCCTTCCGCAGGCTGCCTTCAACGAAGGCCGCACGCGCGTCGCCGAGCCGCATGAGATTTCCCACCGTCGCGATGCCGCGGCCATAGGCTGCTTGGCTGAGCATGCGGCCGAGCCGGTCGATCATCGGGGTGCCGGCCGCTTGCTTGATGATCGTCTGGTTGCCCCACCGGTCGAGCATGACCACGGGCGTGGGCGGCAGACCCAGCAGTTCCAGCTTGGTGAGCGGGAGCTCTGGAATCGCGCGTCCGACGAAGTCGCTGTCCAAGGTGTGAATTCCGAGCTCCATGGCGGTCATCATGGTGGCCGCTGTCGCGGCGCACGATAGTTCCAGCGAAACGAGTGCATCGACCTTGACGCTGGTGTACGTCTCCAGCGCCCGTACGGCCGCCGCCAGGCGCGGCACGATCGCCGGAAATACTTCGCGCGTCAGCCCGTGCCGTTTCAACTCGTCGGCCGGAGGCGGTTCGTCCGGATCCTTGCCGCCGACGATAATCGCCCAACAGATCGCAGCGTCGTCGGGGAGCTCGTGGGGAGCGGCTAACGTCAAGCTACTGCCCGATGCCACCACTGGCGCCAGCATGTCGCGTCCAGTCTCGATGCGCCCGCCCCCGCCGGTACCGAAGAACGTCAATCCCCAACAGAGGTCCTCAACAGCATCGAGATCGGAGATTGTTTTAGGCAAGGCTGGCTCCGAGACGTTAACTTTGCGCCGCACATCGATCTAAGCACGAAGAACTCCGGCGCGAAATTCGCATCGTATCATGCGCTATCCGCACCGGTTCTCACAGTAGTCGCAGAAAGTGTAAAATGGCGATGGTATCGATCCACGCGATACCGATGAGCGATTAATGTAGCAACTCAACCCGCGACCGCTTGCCATCCCGCCGACCTGCTAGTACGGATTCTTGCTGCGGTGTAGCTTCCGCAACCACGCGAATAAAGCGATGCACCGGGCCCCGAAGTCGGCGGCTTGAAGAAAAAAAGACTTCGGAAGGCGGCAACTGGAAGGACTCGTCGATGAGCTTGCTCTTTAGCGTTGGATTTCCGACCGGAATGGAAGGCCTGACCTATCCGATCCCGTTTTCCGATCCGGACAAGCTGGTGCAAATTGCAAAGCATGCCGAGTTGTTGGGGTACCACTCGGTGTGGGGCAATGACCACATGACCACGCAGCATTACGTGCGCGCCGAGTTTCCCGTGCCGCCTCGCTTCTGGGAACCGCTGGTTACATATGCGTTCCTGGCGGCTCACACGACCACGCTTCGTTTCGGTACCGGCGTGCTGGTGCTGCCGATGCGGCGCGACATCGTGGTGACGGCAAAGCAGATCGCCACACTGGATCATTTGAGCAACGGCCGGGTCGAGATCGGCGTGGGCGTTGGCGCCTATCGCGAGGAATTCGAGGCGCTCAACCCGGATTCCGATGTGCATCGCGGCGACATGGTCGAGGAGGGCGTGAAAGCGCTGCAACTTTTATTCTCGGAGCGCAGTGCGTCTTTTGAGGGCAAGTATTACAAGTTCAGGGACGTCGAGCTTTTTCCGAAGCCAAAGCAGAAACGGCTGCCGATCTATTTCGGGGGCAATAACCCAAACCATTTGCGCCGGACCGCCGAGTGCGCCGATGGCTGGGTGCCGGCGGGCCTTCCGAAGGAGACGCTCAAGCGCATGGTCGGCGAATTGAAGCAGATGACCGAGGCGGCCGGCCGCAAGTTTTCGGATATTCAGATCGCTCCGCAATATGTCGTGCATCTGGGACGCGATCATGACAGCGCAGTCGCGCGCTATAAGCAAAGCCAGATGTACAAGCATTTCGAGTCGCTGAAGAAGTCGACGCTGAAAGGCCAGACCTCCTCCAACTCGGAGGACATCAACCTTATCGGCAGCATCGAGACCGTGGTGGAGCGGGCGAACGCTTTCCGTGAGGCCGGCGTCACGCATTTCCTCGGACTTTTTTTCGCGGCCAACAGTGTCCCGGAATTGCTCGACCAGATGCAGATGTTTGCTGAAGAGGTAAGACCCAAGATCAAATGAATGCAGCCAGCCGATGGCGTCCGAATTTCCAAGCGCGGCCCTGTTTGTCAGGTGCCGCGGGGAATGACCTGTAGAAATTTCAGTCCCTTTGGCGCATGACGGAAAAACAATCGCAGTTGCGCGTAGTAAATTTTTCACCCAGAGAGACTGCTGCATGGCAATCCGGGGGCTTCATTGACGGCGGCGAATAATTCGGCGGCCATTGGGCAGCGCTCGCTGGGCGATCCCAGCCTGCTGTTTCCGCTCTATCCGCCGCTGCTGACCGGATGCCCGCGCACCAGCGGGGCGGAGATGCAATACCCGCTCGAGATCGACTACGACTACGCAAAAATCTCCAAGGATCTGTTTCGGCAGGCGCCGCTGCCGGGCCTCGCGCGCTGGGCCCCGCTGTTGCCTCCGCTGGCGCCGAACCTGTCGCTCGGTGAAGGGGGCACGGCGCTGATCGAAAGCGCCCGCATCGGCCGCTGGATTGGCCTCGACGGCCCGATCTGGCTCAAGGACGAAAGCCGGAACCCGACCTGGAGTCACAAGGACCGCTTGAACTACTGCATCGTCAGCGCCGCGGTGGCGGCCGGGGCGCGCGGAATAGCGGTCGCCTCGACCGGCAACCACGGTGCGTCCGCAGCTGCTTATGCCAACCGGGCAGGCCTGCATTGCGTCGTGATTTCAACTCCCGATGCGCAGCCCGCCTTCGAGCACTTCCAGGCGGCGCTGGGAAGCACATTCATCCTCGTCCCGCGGGAACAGCGATGGCCTACGCTGCGGCGCATCATCGACGAGACGGGTTTCATTTCGGCGAGCAATCTAACTCGCTTCCATACCGGAAACCCGTTCGGCCCCGAAGGCTACAAGACGATTGCATACGAGCTGTTGGCGCAGCTTGGCGGCCAATTCCCCGGCACCGTTGTGTTGCCGACCGGCTACGGCGAGCTTTTGTTTGGCGTCGCAAAAGGCTTTCGTGAGCTCAAGAATTTGGGCGTCTCAAGCAAAATGCCGCGCATCGTGTCGGCGGAGCCCGCCGTGCGAGGGCCGCTTGCCTATGCCATGGCGCACAACCAGGCGGCCGCGGAAGTGAGCGGTCCAGCTTCGCTTGCGGCCGGTATCGCGTGCACGGTGAGCTCCTATCGAGGCGCGGTCGCGCTCCGCGAGAGCAACGGCCGCGCACTGACATTCCAGGAGGACACGCTCGCGCAGGCTGCGCGGGAATTGGCGCATGAGGGGCTGTGGCAGGAATACTCAGGTGCCGCCGGCTTGGCTGCGTTGCGTGAAGCCAAGCAGCGTGGCGAATCGATCGAGGAACCTGTGGTGACGGTTTTGACCTCGACTGGATTGAAGGACATGCCGGCGGCGTCCGCCGCGCCATCCACCGCCAATCGGCCGTCGCTCGATAGCATCATCGCGGCGCTGAAAAAAAGTTGAGACTCGGAATGGTTGCGCCAAAGCAGTTCGGGGTTTCATTCGAAGGCGGCGATCCGCCCGAATATCTGCGCTCCATCGTGGATGTGGCGGACGCTGCCGGCGCTGCCAACGTCTGGATTGCATCGCATCTTTTTCAGCGAGAGCCGATCGCCTGCGCGGCCATGACGCTGGCGGCAAGCCGCAACATCGGCATCGTGTTGATGGCGATGAGCCCCTACACGGTGCATCCGGTGTACGCCACCATGGCGGCTGCAACGTTGGATGAATACTTTCCCGGCCGGGTGCAACTCTGTTTTGGCGCCGGTGCGCCGCGCGACCTCGAAGCCGCCGGGCTGATCGCCGAGCATCCATTGCCGACCTTGCGGGAATCGATTCAGATCGCGCGCTTGCTGCTTGCCGGCGAGACTATAAATTTTGCCGGCACCCGGTTCCGCGTTTCCGGCCGCAAACTCGCCATGGGCGCGCGCAGCGTCCCGATCTGGCTCGCCGCGTCCGGACCGCACATGCTGGAGCTGGCCGGGGAGCTGGCTGACGGCGTGCTGATCAGCGCGGCGACCTCGCCGGAATTCATCCGCTGGTCATTGGACCATGTGCGCCGCGGGGAGGAGCGCGGTGGCCGCGCCGTGCGGAAGGCGGCGCTGGTTTTCTGCTCGGTGGACGAGAACGAACAGACGGCGCGGAACCGGCTTCGCCGCATGCTGGCCTTTATCCTGCGCGGCCAGCACCATGCGCGGAATCTCGAACTCGCCGGCACGAAACTCGACCAGGCTGCATTGGCGCACGCCTTCGCCCAGGAAGATTGGGACCGCGTCGATACGCTTGTCACCGAAGACGTGATGCGCCGGCACACCGCCAGCGGTACTCCCGACCAGACCGTGGCGGCGCTCGCCGCCTATCGAAATGTGGGGCTGGACGAGATTGTGACCTACGGAGTGCGCGACGGCATGCAGATGGCCGATGTGCTTGCCGTCATGCGCCGGTAATCCGCACCGGCAATCGCCAATTGGAGATCGAGCATGCTGTTCAGGGATGACATGAAGGCCATTGCCGACAAGGTTCGCGCAAAGCTATTTGCATTGTGCCGGGATGACGCCGAGGCCATTGTATCGACCGATCCGGTTCATGTCGGATATTTGAGCGGCTATCGCAGCGTATTGGTCGACGTCGATCGCGCCTTTCGGTGCGCCGTCGTGATCACGCGCAGTCAAACGATTTTGGTCACCGGCGCGAGCGACGCCGCGCCGGCGCTGGAAGTCTTGCGCGATCCGGGCTGCATATATCGCTACGGCGTGTTCTATGTCTCATCCAGCGGTAGCGGAATAAACCTGTCGATGATGCCGAAGACGGAAAGCACGTTTCTCGACGCGCTTGCTTCGGCCATCCGCGATAAAGTGAAATCCAATCGGCTTGTCGGCTTGGATTGCGCCGGCGAATTTGATTTGCAGCAGGTCAAGGGATTGGTGGGCGAAAACATCTTCGATGCGCGGCTGCAAGTCATCAAGGCGCGCAGCGTCAAGTTGCCGGAAGAAGTCGAAAAAATCCGCTATGCGGCGGAGATCACCGAACGGGGCATGGCCAAGGCGTTTGGCCACGCGAAACAGGGCGTCACCGAGCTGGAACTCAGCACGATCATCTCGACTGAGATCGTTGCCGGAGGCGGCATTCCTCGCTTCGTCGTGGTGACCGCCGGAGAGCGCAGCGCGTTGGCGGATGCCTACGCGACGAAGGCCAAATTGGCCAAGGGCGATCTGCTCCGGGTCGATGTGGGCTGCACCGTCGAAGGCTACTGGGCCGATACGGCGCGCACCGCGGTAGTAGGAGAGCCGAGCCGGGATCAGCAGCAGCGCTACGACGCCCTGCTGGCGGGCGAGCTTGCTCAATTGGCTTTAGCCCGGCCGGGTATCACCGCCGGGGACCTGTTCAACATTGCCGTGGATGGCGTTCGCAAAGGCGCGCTGCCGAACTACCAGCGCACCCATTGCGGCCATGGCCTCGGCATCGGTGCGCACGAATTTCCGACCCTCAATCTGGCAAACCGGGAGGTGGAGATCCAGGAAGGCATGGTGTTGTGCGTCGAGACGCCATATTACGAGCTCGGCTGGGGCGGGATGATGGTGGAAGACATTATCGTGATCCGCAAAGGCGGCAACGAATGCCTGACCAAACTGCCGCGGGAACTGCGGCGCGTCTGAAACGCCTACCCCTGCTTTCCGTGCCGGTATGCGCCGTTGGCGGAAGCAATCGCGAGGACAAACCAGCGCGATGCCGCCATGCTATGGTTACTTCATCGCATCTTTAAGGGCATGGATTTTAAGGACTTGGATTTTTAAGGACTTGGATTTTTAAGGATCTGGCATGACGGTCACACCGCAGGGCATCGGCGCCCGCGTTCTGCGCAAGGAAGACGAGCGCTTCCTCCACGGCCGCGGCGACTACGTATCCAGCATGATGCTGCCCGGTCAGCGCGAGGTGGCGTTCCTGCGCAGCCCGCTGGCGCATGCGAAGATCACAAATATCCGCAAGCCGGCCGGCGAGCCGTTCGTGTTCGTACGCGGCGACCTCACGGAAGCGTTGCCGATTCTCGGGCAGTCGGGACTGCCGACCTACCGGCCGGTCGCCCAGCATCCGCTGGCCTTCGAAAAAGTTCGTTTCGTCGGCGAGCCTGTGGTCATGGTCTGCGCCGCCAGCCGGGCGGAAGCGGAGGACATGATCGAGCAGGTCGAGATAGACTTCGATGAACTGCCGCCGTTGACGGATGCGCTGGTCGCGCGCGACAGCCCGGTTCGTGTGCACGACGGATGGGACGACAATGTCTTCATCACGCTCGGCTACGAAAGCGGGTTCGAGGAGCGCGCGCGGCAGGCAACCATAGTCGTTAATCGCGAAATCAAGCTATCGCGACAGGCCATGGTTCCGCTCGAAGGCAAGGCCGTGCTGGCCCATTGGGACGATCGCGCCAACCAGCTTGTGGTCTATTCGTCGTCGCAGTCCCCGCATCTCCTGCGCATCGGTATCGCCAAATTTCTGGACATTTCGCAGCAGAAGGTTCGGGTGATCGCGCCCGATGTCGGCGGCGGATTCGGCTACAAGTACAATCTGCATCCCGAGGAGCTTTGCGTTGCCTGGCTGGCTCTGAAGTTCCGCCAGCCATTTCGCTATGTGGAAGACCGGCGTGAGCATCTCGTTGCCGGCGCCAATGCGCGGCAGCATCATTATGACATCACCGGCTATGCCGACGCGCGCGGCAGGCTGCTCGCCATCGATGCGGTCGTCGCCATCGACGGCGGCGCCTATTCCAACTGGCACCAGACAATTGCGCTAGAGCCGGGTCAGGCGCTCGGCAATCTGCCCGGCCCGTACGATTTTCATGGCTATCGCGCCAAGATCCAATGCATTGCGACCAACAAGCCGGGCTTTCTTCCCTATCGCGGCGTGGCGCGCACCGGCGTTTGCTTCGCCATGGAGCTGATGATTGACGCCATCGCGCGCGAAGCTGGGCGCGAACCCGCCGACGTGCGCAGCGAAAATCTCGTTCCCGCCGCCGCCATGCCATACGAAAACGTCACCAAGAAACGCTTCGACAGCGGCGACTACGGCAAGAGCCTGCAAATTGCGCGCGAGAAGATCGGCCTCGACAAATGGCGCGAGCGCCAACGGCATCCGGAGAGCGACGGCCGCTTGATCGGCGTGGGTTTCGCCACCTATTGCGAACAGTCCGCCCACGGCATGAGTGTGTTCAAGGCTTGGGGCATGGAATTCGTGCCCGGTTACGAACAGGCCATGGTGCGCCTGACGGATGACGGCGAACTCGAAGTGCGTGTCGGCGTGCATTCACACGGTCAGGGGCTGGAGACCTCGCTCGCACAGGTCGCGCACCACATCCTCGGCTTGGATATCGAAAAGATTCGCGTCATTCTCGGTGACACCAGTCAGACGCCGTTCTCGACCGGCACTTATGCGTCACGCAGCATCGTAATGGCGAGCGGCGCGGTGGCTAACGCCTGCCGGGCGTTGATCCCGCGGCTGAACGCGATCGGCGCGCATCTGATGCAGGCCGCCACCGGGACCGTAAGTTTTGAAAACGGTAAAATTGTCGGTCCGCTGGCGGCCGTCTCAATCCAGGAGATCGCCTCGGTGTGGCACCGCAGTCCCTACCGCCTGCCGTCGGATGTCGATCCCGGCGGCCTGGAGGCAAGCGTCAGCTATCGGCCCGACGTCGATACCGGCGCGTTCTCATATGCGACCCATGCGGTGGCGGTCGCGGTGGATCCAGGGCTGGGGCAGATCGAGATTCTCGATTACGTCATTATCGAGGATTGCGGGACGTTGGTGAATCCCATGATTGTCGATGGGCAGACGTTCGGCGGGGCGGCTCAAGGCATCGGTACCGCCATGTACGAAGAGAGCCCCTACGATGCCAACGGCCAGCCGCTGGCGACCACCTTTGCCGATTACATTCTGCCCGGCCCGACGGAGATACCCGCCATGCGCGTCTTTCACATGGAGACGCCGTCGCCGCACACGGCCTTCGGCATCAAGGGCATGGGCGAGGGCGGTGCGATCGCGCCGCCGGCCGCCATCTGCAACGCCGTGAACGACGCATTACGGCCGCTCGGCGCCGAACTGAGTGAGACGCCGCTGACGCCACGCCGCGTGCTTGCGGCAATCGAGAAAGCTAGATTGAGCAACAGCCGAAACGGCGGCGCGGCGGCCTCGTGACGGTATGGACTGAGTGCGGGCGCGCGGCCTTGTCGCCGCCAATCAGGGGCATGATTGAAGCGTAAGCTAAAGGTCTCAAACCATGAAACTCACACTCAAGGTGATCACCGTTTCTATCGTCATCCGCCTCCGCCATGATCCGCCTCATGCTCAAACGCTTGATCAGGCCAAGCCCTTGCTCATGAATCTATTTTTCTTGGATCGGCTCTAAGACAAATTGGGTGTGGAATGCGATTTCTCACTCCAGTTTTCGGCAATTCAGGTCTTGATGCTCAACTGCTTACGGTTGTCGCGAATCGCGGCGGAATGGCTGCTGACGTACAACAGTTGCTTGCGAACGGCGCGGACCCAAGTGCTCGGGACTACCGCAAAGAAGTCTCCGAGGGTTATAAAGGTAATACAGCTCTCCACTACGCGTGTGATTGGAGTGAAGCAGATCGTTTGACCCTAGTGCGGATGCTTCTGAAGGCCGGCGCAAACCCTTCAGCCGCATCAAAATATGGTCACACCCCGCTCCACAATTTCGCTATTCACAATCAGGTGATTGAAATTCGAGAGCTTTTGAATGCGGGGGCGTCCGTAAATGTTTTTAATAAGGTCGGTCACACCCCTCTGCATAATGCCGCACGGTATTCCGGACTTGAGTCTGTGCGTATTTTGTTAGACCGGGGAGCCGATCCAAACGCACAGAAGAAGAGTGATCACTCCCTCCGGGACGGCTATGCGCCGCTCCATTCCGCGGTCACCTACGTTGAAGGCGACATCGAAGATCGTCTCGAAGTGATCAGATTGCTGATCCGCAAGGGTGCTCGCCTCATGAAATCTCAAGACGGTTACCGGCCCGGCAGCCCATTGCAGGCTGCTAAGGATTTCTCGCTTTTGGTCAAACGCGGCTTTAATCCAAATGAAGACGATCGAAGCCGGTCAGCTGAAAGCATCGATAGGATCATCTCCCTTTTGGAATCGAAAGCGTAAGCCAAAGGTCACAGACCATGAAGCTCACGCTCAAGCACGCCATCGTCGCCTGCCACCGGATATGGGTGAGCGGCAGCCCTCCGCCGTCCACACATAGGTGAAGTCGGCAATCCATTTGCGGTCACCGAAGCGTTGCGGGCCGGAAAATCCGATGTCTATGGCTCGAACGCCGAGAGCGTGCACGTTGCTGCGAAAGCGCTTCCGGGCTCGAAGATCGTTCCGGGTGCGTTCAGGACAGTCAATATGGTGGTTGCGTATCCGAAAGGAAAATCGCCTGCCGCGCAGGACCTCATTAAGTCGCTGGTGAGCGAGGCAATATCATCTGGCCTGGTACAAAAGGCAATCGAAGCGGGTGGGCTAAAAGGCGTGCGCGTAGCTAATTAGCAATTAGCCCAAATTGTCTGCTCATGATGCTGTGGACGGCTCATCCACCGGTACGTGAGTCCCATGAATGTGGGCGCTGTTACCGCTTATCGAATAATATTTTGCTGCGATGCATCGGCGAATGGCACTTCGCGTCACTCGCCACGACGCACAATCTTGGACGTTATTGGATGCATAGCGGACAATGGTCGGCACTGGCGCGGAATGGGTTGGTGCCGATTGACCCATCGCGTCATTCGATCCGCAACACCCGCTGTCGGCGACGGTTAGGTGAAGGCCAGACATTCAACCCGTCTTGTGTCATGTTTTATTCAATCGGGGGCCAGCCCCGAGTGGGGGGAATAATGTCGGTGAAAACATACGTTTTCGCGGGCGCTATTGCGCTCATGGCGGTGACCGGCTTCGCCGATCCGGCGGCGGCGCAGCAATCGCAGGCCGCGACGGCGTGCATAAACAAGGAGAAGGCCTCGCCCGACATACAGATCGGCGGCTGCACCGCTGCAATCCAGTCGGGTCGATGGAAGGGCAAGGATTTGGTTTGGGCCTTCATTAATCGCGGCATCGCCTACAACAGCAAAGGCCAATATGACCGCGCCATCCAGGATTACGATCAGGCCATCAAGCTCAATCCGAACAACGCCGACGCCTTCACTAATCGCGGCGTCGCCTACGCCAACAAAGGCCAATACGACCGCGCCATCCAGGACTGGGATCAGGCCATCAAGCTCAATCCGAACGACGCCAGCGCCTTCTACAATCGCGGCTCCGCCTACCACCTCAAAAATCAAACCGACCGCGCAATCCAGGACTACGACCAGGCCATCAAGCTCAATCCCAAGTATGCCTTCGCCTACGGAAATCGTGGCAGCGCCTACAACAGCAAAGGCCAATATGACCGCGCCATCCAGGACTACGACCAGGCGACCAAGTTCGATCCGACCAATGCGAACGACTTCAACGGTCGCGGCCTCGCCTACTACAACAAAGGCCAATACGACCGCGCCATTCAGGACTTTGACCAGGCCATCAAGCTCGATCTGAACAATGCCGCCGCCTTCTCCAATCGCGGCATCGCGTACAGGGCCAAAGGCCAAGATGACCGCGCCATCCAGGATTACGACCAGGCGATCAAGCTCAATCCGAACAACACACGCGCCTTCAAAAATCGTGGCAACGCCTACGCCAACAAAGGCCAACACGACCGCGCTATCCAGGACTACGACCAGGCCATCAAGCTCGATCCGAATAACGCCAACGCCATCACTGATCGTGGCACCGCCTACAACGACAAAGGCCAATACGACCGCGCCATCCAGGACTTCGACCAGGCCATCAAGCTCGATTCGAACAATGCCTTCGCCTTCAACAATCGCGGCAACGCCTACTACAACAAAGGCCAATACGACCGCGCCATCCAGGACTACGACCAGGCCATCAAGCTTAATCCGAACCACGCCAACGCCATTAAATATCGCGCTGAGGCCATCGCAAAGAAGGCGGACAAAGTTGATTTAGCAAAAGAAGGGATGGCGGCTGAAAGGGCTGGTGACAGAACTAAAGCCTTAGATGCCTACACCGTAGCAATTAATTCAAACGACCTGACGGCTGGGCAGCGCGCAGACGTATACTACCGGCGCGGTGCGATTTGGGGCTATCTCGGTGAACACTTGAAAGGCATCGAAGACTTCTCGAAAACTATCGAATTGAATCCAAAAAAAGGAGGAGCTTTCAGTCTACGTGGCTATTTGCGAGGATTGATTGGCCAATTTGATCTTGCCGAACAAGACCATATTTCAGCTGTGAATCTTGCGCCTGAGGAGAAATGGGACGGCTACCTACCATGGGTGCTCCAACATTATGCCGACCTTTGGCGGCGGCGCGGGCAATTTGATAAGGCGCTTGAATACTGTGATAAAGCCTCAAAATCAGGACCGGATGGTTCGGTTGCGGAATCCGGTGCAACGCGGACACCGATTCCAGCGCAAGGCGGACAGCAATCCGGTGATTGCGGACAGCACGTGAAGGCGGCGTAGAGCTCGCTCCCGTCGACGGTCGAATCAGCTGATCGGTCTCCCTGGCAACCAGGGAGTG
>CAMAWF010000052.1 GCA_945861895.1 Rhizobium sp. Q54 | reverse complement strand
TTTTTCCGGATCGCTCGCCAGCGCGCGCCGTGCGTCGGCGGCGGCGGCATGGGCTTTTTCTCGCTCGCCGAGCACCATATAGGCGCGCAGCAGACGAAGCCAACCCTCGATATCGCTGCCGTCGCGCGCGAGGCGCTCGGCAAGTTGCGCGACCATGCCGCCGACCATCGTCTTGCGCTGCTCATCGTTCATCCCAGCTGCCGCCGCAATATCCTCGGCGCCCGGGCCGGGCGGCATGGGCGAACCGATGCGCGCCAATGCGTCGCGCACGACCTCAGGCCAGGGCGTGTTCGGCGACGCGCCTGCCAGCATCGCACGCCAGATTTTCGCGGCTTCCTCGCGTTGTCCGTCCTGCTCGGCGGCAAGCCCGATAAAAAATAACGATTTCAAATCCTGCGCGTCGTGAGCGAGCGCGCGGCTAAACGCAGCTTTCGCCTCGACCGTAACGATGCCGTTTGCGGCGGCAACCAGCGCCTCGCCGAGATTAGCTTCGCGCTCGGCATTGGCGCCGTTGAGTTCCAGCGCCTTGCGGCGCGCCTTCACCGCGTCGTCGAAACGGCCGAGCCGCAGATACACCGGCGCCAGCACCTCCCAGCCGCGCCCGTCTTGCGGGTTACGTTCGATATGCGCCTCAACCTGCGACACAAGCCCTTGGATCGAGCGGCTTTCCTGCGGCGTTTGCCGCCGGGCGGAAAGCGGCTCGCCCGGAAGCCCGGGCGAACCGAGCGGGAGATAGACGCCGGTAGCGCCAAGCGGCAACAGAACGAGCGCCGCCAACGCCGCCGCCCGCCGCCGCCACAACAAGGAGGCGGGCGGCGCGGGCCCCACCGCCGCATCGGCAGCGGCCAGCAGCCGGCGCGAGACCTCGACACGCGCGGAAGCGGCGTCCCCGTCCGCGATCAAGCCCGCGGCGCGGTCGCGCTCGATTTCTTCAAGCTGATCGCGATAGACCGCGACGTCGCTGCCCGCGCGCACGGCCTTGCGCCGTCCGAGCGGCCACAGCACGGCGAATATCGCCGCCGCCGTCATCAGCGCGAACGCAAACCACAATGTCATAGACACGGATTAATCACGGGAGCGCCGCCCCCGCAACGGCCATGCCGTCACGTCTTCGCTGTCAGGCTTTCGCGGCCTGGCGCTCGCTGTTGGCGGCCACGTCCGAGGCCTTCGAGAGCAAGGATGAATATTCCTTGCCGAACGCCTTGCCGCTGAACCGCACCGCCGCATCGACCTGCGACTGGCGGAAGGCGCGGTCGCCCTGCCCGGCATGGCGCAGCCCGTCGAGCAGCGCCCTGGTGGTGGTGTCGAGATACTGTTGCAGTTCCGAGTAAGTCCTCTGCGTCATCTCGCTGATGGCGAGTTCGCCGCCGAAACTGCGGCAGGCGCCGACGAATTCGATCAACGCTTCCACTTCGGCGACATCGCCGGCATCGAGCGCCGAGCCCGCCCTGATCTCCGTGGAGGGGCGCGGCCGCAACAGCCGCCGCACGCGGCCGGGCATCGATTCGATCTCTGCCTTCAGCAGCTCCGAAATCTGCGCGCGCAGCGCCGCCAGTTGGCGGGCCCAGGCCGAGTCGACGGAAAGATCCATTTCCGTGCGCAGGCCGCGGGCGGCGTCGTGGATGATCTTCAGCAGTGTCGTGACCGCGATGCCGCGGCCGCTCTTTAAGTCCGATTTCAGCTCGCCGACCAGCCGCTCGACCTCCGCCAGCACGATCGTCACCACCACCGCATAGGACGTATCGGCGACGCGGTCGGCGAGGTCGCTGTCGGCAGCCTTGGTGGCAAGCCGGATCAATTGCCAGGGCGCCGCGAGGCGGCTCATCACCACCAGCAGCGCGTAAAGCAATATTTCGGGATTGCGGTTGGCACAGGTGTCCACCAGCGCCTTGGCATTGTCGAGCCGCTCGTCGGCAAGATTGTGGATGTGGCCCGGCAGGCGCGTCGAGAGCGCGTCGAGCGCATCGCGCGCTTTGAGCACGCGCAACATTCCGGCCGCATCGTCGGAGCCGCGCGGCGTTCCGATTTGCGCGATCATGCGCCGGCGCGCTTTTTCGTCGGCTTGCGCCACGGTAAACGCCTGCTCGATATTTTGCGCGACCATATCCTGGAATGCGCGGGTAAGAAGTTCGGCTTGCGGCCCGTCGTCGGCGAGCAGCGCCTTGCTGACTTCGTCGGAAAATTCCTTGGCCGCATCCGGCAGCAGATCGCGGCGGATCCAGGTCCAGATCGGCTCCAGCGTGACCCGCGCAATGCGGCCGGGATGCTTGTGCTCGGCGACATCGTCGACCAGGAAAGGCTCAAGCGGCTTGAAGAACAGCCGGGCGGCATTGCCGATGCGCGGCGGCGGCCGGTCGGATTCGCGCATCAGCCGGCGCAGTTCTTGGAGCACCAGATCGGCGCCGGCGACATCGTCCCCGCGCAACAGGCCGCGCTCAAGCTCGCCGACCAGCAAAGTCCGTGCCGCCGGCGCAAGCTCGCGGAGATATTGCTGCAACCGCTCGACGGTATCCCCGTCGCTCGCCATCGCATCCATCCAGGTTCAAATTCCCCCAGGTGATACCTGCGGGGGCCTTAAGAACTCGTTGAGGACGCTGGAGAAAGGCGGCCGGAAGCGGGTTTAAGCCAGCTAGGCGAGCGGCGTCCAGGTGCCGTCGGGGTTACGGCAGGCCGTCCCGCGCGCGGTCTGCGGCCGGCCGTCGATATAGATGGTGTGGGTGAAGGAGCGGCATTTCATCCCGCGCTGGTCATAGGCGGGGCCGGGAACGATCGAGCCATAGCGGCCGGAATCGGGGTTTTTCCAGGAAACCGGGGCGCCGGAGGGGCCGCGCTCCAGCGCCTCCATCTGCGCCGCATAGGCGCGCTGCTTGTCCTCGTCGTCCATCGCCGCGCCGATGCGGTTGCCGATCAGCCCGCCGATGGCGGCGCCGGCGACAGCTGCGGCAACCCGTTCGCCCGGGCCGCCGCCGATTTGCGAGCCGATCAGGGCGCCACCCAGCGCGCCGACCAGAGTGCCGGTGTTTTCTCTCGGCCCGGTGCCGGTCTCGGGATTGCCGGCACACGCCGCCAAAGCAAGCCCAAGCACGGCGGTGGCGGCGAGCTTGATTGCGGACATTTTTAGCCCCTGAAATTGAACGCGATACATAGTTTGCCTAAAAGCGGAACCTCAATCTATCGAGATGGGAGGATTGGGGCAAAACTCTGTCCAAATGAGGTGCGGTATTTCCGCCCTTTTTACCCCGCCGGTAGCACCAGTTCGGCGCGCAACCCGCCGAGCGGCGCGGTGCCGAGGGTGAGTTCCCCGCCGTAAAGGCCGGCAAGTTCCACCACGATCGAAAGCCCCAAGCCCGAACCTGGCTTGCTCTCGTCGAGCCGCCGGCCGCGCCTCGCCACCTGCTCGCGCTCGGACGGCGAGAGACCGCGGCCATCGTCATCGACAACCACGCGCACGATTTCGCGATTGGCCCCGGCCGCCAGCCGCTCGCAAGCGACCTCGATGGCGACGCGCGATTGCGCCCACTTGAAGGCGTTATCGACGAGATTGCCGATCATCTCTTCGAGATCCGGCCGCTCGCCGCGAAAGCGCGCCTCTTCCGCCGCGTCGATCCCGACGGTGATACCTTTGTCGCGATGAATCTTCTCCATCGTGCGCGCCAGCGCCACCACCACCGGCGCAACGTCGGTGACGGTGCCGACCACCGTGAGACGGGCGGCCAGCCGCGCGCGCTCAAGATGGCGCGCCACCTGGTCGCGCATGATGTCGGCCTGCTCGCGCACCTTGTCGGCGAACGCATCGCCGACGCGCGAAGATGCCTCGTTCACCATCACCGACAACGGCGTCTTGAGTGCATGCGCCAGATTGCCGACATGGGTGCGGGCGCGTTCGACGATTTCGCGGTTGGCGTCGATCAGCGCATTGGTCTCGCGCGCGAGCGGAGCGATCTCGACCGGGAAGTTGCCTTGCAGCCGTTCGGCGCTGCCGGAGCGGATCGCCGCCAGACTTTCCGAAATGCGCTTGAGCGGCGCCAGGCCGAAGCGCACCTGGAACATGGTGGTAAGCAGCAGCACCACCGCCAAAATCACGAATGTAATGACCAGCGCGCGGTCGAAGTTGCGGATTTCATCGGTGATCTCGGCGGCGTCGCCGGCGACCGCAACGAGAAACTGCCCTTCGTCGCCAAGATCGATGCTGCGCTCGACCAGGCGAAGCCGCTGGTCCTCCGGGCCGGCGACATAACCCTCGCGCGAGCCGCCGGTGCCGGCAACAACGCCGCTATCGGCGAGATGCGGCAAGCCGCCATCCCACAGCGAGCGCGAGGCGCGCACTTCGTTTTTGCCGGAATCGATCCGCGTCACCTGCCAGTACCAGCCCGACAGCGGCAACTCGAACAGCGGCTCACCAAGCGATTGGGGAAATTTGTCGCCGGTTTCCTCCGGCGAGGCGACATCGGCGACCAGCGTGCGCAGATAGACGCCAAGCCGGCGGTCGAAAGCGCGCTCCACCGCCGCGCGGTAGAGCGAGGAGAGCACGATGCCGGTGATGAGCAGGATGACCACGGCCCAGGCGGTCGCCGAGAGAAACAAGCGCAGCGCGAGTGAATTAGCGCGCATGCGTCAACGCGCATCAGGCGGCGTAAGCAGATAGCCAAGGCCGCGCACGGTCTGGATGATCTCGACGCCCAGCTTCTTGCGGATGCGGCCGACGAAAACTTCGATGGTGTTTGAATCGCGGTCGAAATCCTGATCGTAGAGGTGCTCGACCAGTTCGGTGCGCGAAACCACGCGTCCGGCATGATGCATCAGATAAGACAGCAGCCGGTATTCGTGGCTGGTGAGCTTGACCGGATTGCCGTCGACCGCGACGCGCCCGGTGCGGGTGTCGAGCCGCACCGTCCCGCAATTGAATTCGCTCTTGGCGTGACCGGCCGAGCGGCGCAGCAGCGCGCGCACGCGCGCCAGCACTTCTTCGAGATGAAACGGCTTGGCGACATAGTCGTCGGCGCCGGCATCGAAGCCCTGCACCTTGTCGCTCCAGCGGTCGCGCGCGGTGAGCATGAGTACCGGCATGGCGCGCCCCGCGCGCCGCCAGGCTTCCAGCACCGAGATGCCGTCCATCTTCGGCAGGCCGATATCGAGGATGACGGCGTCGTAAGGCTCGCTCTCGCCGAGGTAATGGCCCTCCTCGCCGTCAAAGGCGCGGTCGACCACATAGCCCGCGTCGGTCAGCGCAGTGGCGAGCTGGCGGTTGAGGTCGGGATCGTCCTCGATCACGAGGAGACGCACTTTATATCCCTCCGGTCAGCGACCCGAAATGACGCTGCCGTTGCTGGCATCGATGGTCGCGCGCGTCACTTTGCCATCGCGCGCGAGCAGAGTCAGCACATAGACCAGCCCTTTTGTGTCCTGACAAAGGCGGGCCTTGACGACGTCGCGCGGGCGGCGGTGAACCGCGCGGATCGCCTGGGCAAGCGGGATCGCCTGGCCGCTGGAAATCGCGGCCTGTTGCGCTTCCTTATTGAGGCAGACACGGGAAACCCGATTGGCGGCTGATGCCGGGGCGGCCAGAACGCCAATAAGAAGAGCAACGGCAAGCGGGCGGATGACAGGCATTGCGCCTCATACGAAGCCGGCGGTGAACCTTGGGTGAACGGAAAGCCCTAACGCGGGGTTCCGGCGAATCAAAAGCCTGAAAACGCCGCCCACGACGCCAGCGGCTCGCGCGGGGAGCGCCAGGAATTGATCGCGGCGCTCTCGTCGGCAAGCCCAAGCGCCATGCCGGAATAGATCATCAGTTCGGGGGGAAGATCGAGGAAGGAGCGCACCGTGCGGTGCCATGAGACCCACGCCTGCTGGGGGCAGGTGTGCAGACCGTATCCGCGCGCCAGCAGCATCACGGTCTGAAGATAGCCGCCGATGTCGGCCCATTGCGCCACGCCGTGCGCGCGCTCGACGGCGAAAAACAGCCCGACCGGCGCGCCGAAGAACTGGAAATTGCGCGCGTACTGCCGGTAGCGCGCCGGCTTGTCTTCGCGCGCAACGCCGATCGATTTGTAGAGCAATTCTCCCACGGCAAATCGCCGCGTGCGGTACGGCTCCTCCATCGGGTCGGGGTAAATCCGATAGTCGCCGCCCTCGGCCTTGGGCAATTCATTCATGCGCGGCGCGAGCAAGGCTTTAAGCGCCTCGACGCGCTCGCCGGCGATGGCATAGATGCGCCACGGCTGCATGTTGCCGGCCGACGGCGCGCGCGTAGCACGCTCGACGATGTCGCGGACGGTTTGTTCTGGAATGGGGGTGGGAAGGAAGGCGCGGCAGGAATAGCGGGAGGATACGGCGTCGCGGACGTGCATGGGGCTCTCCGTGGGATCCGCCATCATAGTGGGCGGTGGAGAGCGAGAGGCAAGGGTCGGTTATTTTTTCTTCGTGAGCGCTTTCACGATCTCGCCAATCAACGACGGCGCCGCCTCCCCGGTCGCCGCGCATTGCTTCTCGCGCGTGCGGCCGGTGACATAGACGCCGAGCACGCCGAAGCGCGCGGCCATATAGGTCATCAGCAACCCAGACAGGTTGGCGAGGCCGTCGATCAGGTCGGCGCGGCCGTTCCACAGCGCGTGGCCGAGCACGACGGCAAAACCGGGGCATTCGATCAGCGTCAATTCAAGCGCATAGAGCGGACGCCACCAGCGTTGCAACGCGTCTTCGCTCAGAGCCTCCGCCCGCATGGTCTGCGCCACTTGCGCGACCTGCGCCTTGCCGATCTCGGCAATTGCTTTCGCCCATTCGGCTTCGGCGTTCTGGGCAGCGATGGCGGCGGCGGGGTCGGTCTCGATCGCCTTGCCGACCGCTTCCGGCGTCGGCTCCGCGCCAAGCGCTTGCGCCAGAATTTTTCCGGCCGCAGCCCCGAGCGGGCCGCCCAGCGCTTGACCCAATATCGGCGCGCCGAGGCCGATGACGTGTTTGGCGAGGTCGTCCCAGTCCATGTCGCTTGCTCCTGAATTGACCCGGATCATTTGCCGCGGATTCTGGCTTCGAGCGCGCGCGCCTTGGCGCGCAGGGCCTCGATTTCGCTCTCTAAGCCGAGGATGAACTGCCGCAGCTTCGGCCAGGCAAAGACGGCGAGGACAAATCCGGCCACCAGGCCGGCAATGAAATAGGTCATGTGGTTTTCTCCATCTGCACGGAAGCCGAAGTCTCCTGACGGCGCCGCTGCCGCCAGCGCCAGAACAGCCACCCGCCGGCGGCGAGCACGGCGGCCGCAACGACGATGACGATAATGAGCACCGGCCGCGCGCCCGTTTGATGCGCCTGGCTCGCGGCGGCGGCTCCCGCGACAACGATGCCGCCCGCCGTGCCGCGCTGCGCGGTTTTTTCGAGCGGCACCACGCCGCGCCCCGGCGCATTCGCCGCCGCAGGCTCGCTGCGCGCCGCACCGGCGGCCATCGCCAGCGCCGCGGCTTTGACTTCCGCAACGCGCCGGCCCCACCCCGCGCCGAACACCGGCCATGTTTTGAGCGCATGCAGAAACCGCAGCCGCTCGTCGCAAATATCCACGATCAGCCGGCGGGCGTCGGCCGCGCGCGCGGCGCGCACGACTTCGTCGTTCACGACGCTCGATGCATCGGACAGACCGAGCAGGCGGCGGAGCACCTTGCCGGAACGCCCGATGCCGCTATTCACGCCGTAGTCGAAAATCGCGAAATCGACACCCGCGGGCAATTCGCCGCAGCGCTGCGCATCCCAATATTTCGCGCGGTAGATCGCCTTTGCTTCGTCAACCTTCATGGCGCGCATATCGGCGGCCGCCGCATCCGGCATGGTGTATTTGCGGTAGTCGAAAATCGTGATGCCGAAATTGGTCGGCCCGCCCGGATCGGAAGGGTGGTTGCTATAGCCGCCCTCGTGCACAAGCAGGCGCCGCAGCGCTTCGTCGTAGCTCGACGCCGCCATAGTCATCTCCGGAAATTTTTGTTTTATGGCGCGGCGCTTAGTTTTCCTGCGGCGGCGCTTTCTGTTGCTGCTTGCCGAGCGGGTCCTCGCCCAGCCGCTCCAGCGCGGCGATGCATTTTTTGTCGATCGCCGTCGCGATTTCGGCGACCGCCATGCCGTGATGGCGCAGCACCGCATCGGCGGCGGCGCGAATGAAGACGAGTTCTTCCTTGCTGAAATTCATCTGCGGTTATCCTGCGCTGACGATGAGCACGCCGCCGTTGCTCCACAGTTGCCCGGCGACAGCCGGATTGGAGGTCGGCAGGCCGCTCAGGTAGACGTTGCGGCCGGCATAAAGGTCGCGGATTTTCAGCGCCGACGAACCGATATCCTTGCCGTTGTTGCTGCAAGGCAGCCAATGCCCGGCCGTGCCGAAGCCCCAATTGTTGGCGGTGGCGCTGCCGAGGATGGCAATGAAGCCGTCGCCATCCGCCGACATGCGCATCGTGAACAGCGCATAGGCCGCATTGCTGGCGCCGGCGCCGGGGCCGACTTGCAGATGGCGCAGCGTGCCGGTTCCGTTTTTGACCGGACCGATGGAATAATAACTGGCGCCGCCCAGCACGCCGGCGTCCATTTGCAGCCATTCGCCGTTGGACGCATCGGTGTAGCTCGCGTAAAGCCGCAGCGCCTGGGCGGTCGCGCCGTTGCGCTGCGCCAGAATGTTGGCGGCAGCGCGCGCCAGAAACACGTCGGTCGAGAACTGCAAGCCGGCGAATTGCGGCGCGGCGTCCGTGGTCAGCCCGGCGATGTTCGCCTGGCCGAGATCGGTCTGGAGCGAGCCGGCGTTGATCGCCAGGCCGGTGCCGGCGTTGAGCGGCGCCACATTGCCGAGCCCGGTGACGGTCGCGGCCGCCTGCGTGCCGGTGTGGTTGGCGCGCGCGGTCGCGTCGACGTTCGGCACATCGTTGAGGCCGACGTCCGATTTCGAAAGCGTCACGGCGCCGGTGCGCCCGGCGACCGAAAGCACCGCGTCGGTCGGCGTTTTGAGTTCCTTCCAGTTGGCGAGCGTGGCCGCAGGCTCGCCGCCGAGCACAAAGGTCTTGTTCAGATCGCTGCGGATGGCGATGTCGCCCCGCTCGGCATCGAGCGCGAGCATGCCGCCTTGCGAGGACACCTCGAAAACATCGGTGATGGCGATGGCGGGCAGTTGCGCAAGCGGGATTTTGCCATCCTCGCCGAGCGTGGCGACGGTGGCGGCGTCGCCGAAATCCATCCACGAGGCCCAATCCTCTGGAACGCCCGCCGCAGGCTCGACCGATGTATCGCGCAAAGCGAGCCAGATGCCGCCGTCATGGGCCAGCAAAGTGTCGCGCACATAGGGAACGTCCTCGGCGTTCCATGACGGCTGCGGATAAAGCCCCTGCCGGCCCGCCGGACCTTGCGTGGCGATGCGAATGGTTTTGATGGTTTGCGTCATGGGGCGATCACCTTGACTGGAATAATGAGCAGCGTGGATTTGTGGTTGAGCGTGTCGATGATCGGCAGCACGGCGCGCGAACGCTTGCCGGCCGGCACAGCGGCGGTGTCGGCACGCGCAACGATGATCGTGACAGCGCCGGCCACAGCATCGACCGTCAGCCGCCCATTGGCGATCGTCAGCGGCAGGCTGCCGCGATCCCATTTGATCGCCGCGCCCTCGAAATTGCAGCCGGTGAGGTCGATGGCATTGTCGTCCTCGTCGAGCAGTTCGAACGGCCAGATCCAGTCGTCGCCGCGGGTTTCCTCGATCGGCTCGGTTTCGATGACAGGCTGCATGGGTAGCCTCTATATTGTGCTGGTGAGCGAATGGAATCGGACGGGCTCTGGATTTCGTAGCCATCGCGCAAAGGAGAAACGTCAGTGATCCGGCGTATCAGGAAGTTTGCGCGGTGGATTCTTCCGCACTGGCTTGTGTCGCTGTTGCGGCCCGTGGCGCCGGGGATCACATTTTCAGGCCCGTATAAATCATGGGCCGACGCCGCCCGCGACGCAGGTGGTTATGATGCACCGGCAATTCTGCAGAAGGTCAGAGAGAGTGCGTTGGCCGTTAAGCAAGGCAAAGCCGCGTTCGAGCGGGATTCCGTGGCCTTCAATATTCCGGAATACCGGTGGCCGATGTTGGCGTGTCTTTTCCACATCGCGCTTGAGAAAGACGGATCGAACGATCGCGCTTTCCATGTTGCCGACTTCGGCGGCTCACTGGGCTCCGTTTACTTCCAGCACCGAACATTTTTTGACCGGATGCCTGCGTTTTTATGGTCGGTTATCGAGCAGCCGCATTTTGTTCAGTGCGGAAATGCGGAGATTGCCGACGAACGGTTGCATTTCTTCAACGGCATTGCGGAGGCCAAGGCGCGGGCTCCCATTGACGTGGTTCTGTTTGCTGGATCGCTGCAGTATCTTGAGAATCCCCACGCGATATTGTCGCAGGCGGCCGCTCTTGCATCGCCGTACCTGATACTGGACCGGCTGCTGCTAACCGATGCTGCCGACGATCGGATTAAGGTTCAGCGGGTAAGGCCGCCAATCTACGATGCCAGCTATCCAATACGCGTCTTTGCGGTACAAAAACTCAAGGCTCACCTGAATGCGATCGGATACGAGATCGTAGCCACGTTGCCGGGCGGATTTTTCTGCCGCAGGAAATCGAACTAGCCGGACACATCGACAGTCGCGTCACAAGCCTGGCGCACTCATTTCCAGAAAATAACAAACCAGCCGCACCTTGCCGGCGGTGAAGTTCGATCCGTTGGCGGTGACGCGCACCTTGGTGTCGGCGTAATAGGCGGTCGGGCCGATGACGCCGATATTTGTCGAGTCGAGCGCGATGCCGAGCAGCCCGCCGAATTTATCGGCCTCCCCGCTGACGCCGACGCCGTAGGAGCTGGCGCCGGTGATCGCCTGGGTGGTGCGCGAGGACACGCCGAGCACGATGGCGCGGGTGGGAATGAAGGCGGCATCGGCGGTCTCGACAAAAGCGCCGGTGAGCGTGAGCTCTTCTTCCTTGGCGCGCAGCGTCACGCGCCCGCCATGCGCGGTGAGCGCGATCCCGTCGCGCCACACGTCGTCCTCAAAGGTGAGGGTGAGCCGCTCAGCTTTGACCCAGGCTTGCATCCCCGATTTCGGCAGGATGCTCGTCCAGCCGCCGCCGCCGAAGACGGCGAGGCGCAAGCCCCAGCCGCTCCACGCGCCGGTCGCAGCCGCCGCCGGGATGTAGCAGGCGCCCTCCGCGGGCGAGCCCGGCGGCGCGGTCAGCGTGCGGCTTTCCACCGCCGTCTGCACCAGCGTATCGAGCAACGCGAGCGCTTCGTTGTGGGTGACGTGCTTTTGCGCCTGCGCCGCTTCGATCGCGGGCAGGTTCAGCCGAGGTGTATCGGTCATGGGAACTCAGGGGTTGAGAATGGATTCCGCCGCAAAGCCGCGGCCGGCGGTGGCCGAGAGTTGCGCGACACGGATGCTGAAACTTGTTTGCTCCGTGCCGAAATCGGCAAGCTCGTCGGTGGACGTGTAAAGCGTAGACGGCTCGCTCACATTGAATGCGCGGATAACCGTCGCGCCGTCGAGAATTTCCAGTACATAGGCTTCGCGCTCTTCGCCGAGCGGCACTTCCCCGCTCCAGGCATCGGCATCGAACCGCGCTCGCCGGATCCACGTAAAGCTCACGCCATCCACGCCGCGCGTCGCCCACAGATGCACCGGACTGAGCGGACGCAAGGCGGTCGCCTGCGGCGTTGCCTCCAAGGCAACAGCCGCCGGATCGCCGTGATCGCGTCCGGCCGCGACAATGCGCAATTGCATGCTGCGATCGAGCGCATCGAGCCCGCGCGCCACCGCGACCACATGATCGTCGAGCAGCACGAACGGGCTCCCCGTAGATAGCGGATCGCCCATCGCCCATTCACTGCCGGCCTGGCCGCGCAGCAGGCGCGAGAGTTCGTAAGTCTTTTCCCCGACGAGTTCGGCTTGCGCGAATTGCAGCACTTCCCAAGCGCCGTCGGCGCGCCGCACGGCGGCCACGTTGGCCCCGCCGAACAGCGTGTCATCGGACACCGAGGCGAGCGTTCCGCCATAGAGCGCAACGCGCAACGTTGCGTGTTGCCAGCGGCCGGTCGCGCCGCGCGGCAGATCGTCGAGCGTTTCGCCGGCAATCGACGGCGCCAGCGCCCGCGCGGCGCGCTCGTAACTCAAGCCGTCGCCCGAACGCCAGACGGCGACCGGGCCGGGCCAGGGGTCGGCGAACACCGCAAGCCGCATCAGCACCGCCGGCTCGACCGAATCGAGCGCCGGCAAATCCAGCACCAGCGCATGCACCGGGCCGATCGCGGCCGGCACCGCGGGGGCGCGGCGGCGCGGAGCGCTCAGCGGCAAATCGAACACTTCCGGATCGATCCAGCGCGCTCTTACCAAGCGGCGCTCGGTGTCGGCGATCTCCTGAATTTCCAGCAGGCGGCGGCGTCCGCCGGCGGTGAGCGCGATCACGTCGCCGAGCGCCAGCGCCAACCGGCTCGGCGGCAATGCAAACTCGGCGCTTTCGCGCCCGGCCCACAAATCCTGCAGCCATATCTCGGCCCGGCGTTCGGCTTCGCTGTCGTTGGTCACCATCGCGAGATCGGCATGCGCGCTGCGCGCCGATCCGCCGACCAGCCGCCGCGAGGTCACCGCCGCGCGCCGGTAATCGCTGCCGATGTCGGTAAAGCCGAGCGAGACTTCGCGCGGCAGTTCGGTTTCCTGCGCGCGCACCAGACGAAGCGGCGCGGCATTTTCGGGCAGCACCAGTTCGTCTTCCGCGATCTCGGCAACCGGCACGCCGCCGCGCGGGCGAAACCGCAACAGCCCGCCCTCTTCCACCGCGTCGAAGGCGTAAGCCAGCGCGAGCGGATCGAGCATGGCGCGCGGCGCCATCGGACGGTCGACCAGATAGCCGTCGGGGCCCTCGCCGAGCGCGCGGGAGTCCACGCCGGTGACGCCGCAATCGGTCAAAATCGCCGACACCAGGCCGTCGAGCGGCGAGGAACCGAGCCGGCCGGTCAGCCAATGTCCGGTCTCCCAGTTGGGGCCGTCGCTCCACACATCGACCGCCGCGGGAAAAACCGGATAGGGCCGCGCGTCCCAGGTCCACAGATGGATGCCGGAGGCATCCACCATGCGCCCGTCATATTCGGAGGAAACCGGATTGAGCGTGTCGGCGCCGAATTCCGGATCGAACGCGGCCAGCACCGCTTCGAGATAACGGCGCTGGATGAGATCGTCGCGCTTGCCGTTGGAAAAATGCGGCAGGCCGGCTTCGGAAGATTTCGGATCGGGAAATACGCTCGGCTGGTTGGCGCCTTTGTCGACCGCAGGACAGCCGATTTCGGTGAGCCAGATGGGTTTGCTTTGCGGGACCCACGCGGTCGGCTCGGACAGCTCGACGCCGCCGACGCGCTCGTAATGCAGGTTGCCCCAAAAGCTCCAGATATCCTTTTGCCGGTAAATCCACGGCTTGGCCAAACCGTCGGTGATCGGGCTGCGGGTTTGCGCGTCGCGCGCGGCGTCGTCGGCGTAGTACCAGTCGAAGGCCTCGCCGCCCGCGAGATTGGCGGTGAGATAGCTGCGTTCATAGATCGTGCTGGCGATCGCACGGTCGAGGTGATCGGCCATGCCGCGCCAGTCGGACAGCGGCGCGTAATAGTCGATGCCGATGGCGTCGATCGCCGCGGACGCCCACAGCGCATCGAGCGGAAAGCGCACTTCGTCGGCTTCCGCATCGACAACGTGAGAACCGTATTCGGTCCAGTCCGCGCCATACGTGATGACTGTTTCCGCGCCGACGATGGCCCTCACATCGGCCGCGAGCTCGATCAGCGCAGCGACCGCCGGATAAACACCCGGAGCAGAACGCACGCGCGTGAGCGCCTTGAATTCCGAACCGATGAGAAACGCATCGACGCCGCCGGCGTCCGCCGCGAGCGACGCATAGTGCAGCACCATGCGGCGGTAGCCGTCATCGCCAGCGAAGAAAGCATCGACCTGCGTGGCCGCTGCCAACGTGCCATCGGGCGAGCCGGATTGTCCCGGCGCCGGATCGCAGGTGATGCGCCCGCGCCAGGGGAATGCCGGCTGCGATTCACTTTCGCTCCACGGATCGGGCAATTCGTTGTCCGCCGGAATGTCCATCATCACGAACGGATAGAGCGTCACTTTAATGTCGCGCGCTTTAAGTTCGGCGATCAGATTGAGCACGCTTTGGTCCGACGGCGTGCCGCCGAAGGCGGGGCGTCCCTCCACCAGCGACACCAGCCGCGCTTCGGCGCGCGTGACGCCGGCAACCGACCAGCTCGCGCCGTGGGTGGATTTCTCAGCGTTGTCGATGCCCGGCAAAATCTCGCATTCACCGCTACGCAGGTCTGTGCCGAACCAGGCGACGACCACGGCGACGCGATCGAGGTTCGGGCAAACCGCCTGCAACTCGTCGAGCGAAGCCACGATGTCGGAGGCCGCATAACTGACGTGGCGATTTTCCGGCGCCGATTGGCCCGGCCCCAAAATCTGCACGACGGTTGCGGGCTCATAGCCGAATTCGGTCGCGCCGGGGATCAGCGTCACCGCGCGCGTCATCCGCTCAAGCCGGCCGACCGGGCGCACCACCTCGAACGACATTTGCGGAATGCGGTTGCCGAAATTTGCCAGCGGCAGGCGCTCGAACACCACATAGGCAAGCCCGCGATAGGCCGGCGCATCGTTCTCCTTGGCGACGATCAGCGGATCGGGCGTCTGCGCTTCATCGCCGGTGTAGACGCGCATGTTAAGCCCGGCGAGATCGAGCGGCTTGCCGTCGGCCCACACCCGCATCACATTGCCGACCGGCCCTTCGCTTAAGGCCACCGCGAGATTGGCAAAGTAGGAATAAGTCGTCGTGGTGGTGGTCACCGTCGGGCCGCCGCCCATCCCCTTGCCGCCGCCGCCACCACCGGATGTCTCGCTGCGGGTGGTGACGACTTCTTCGAGATTGGTGGCCCAGATCACCTGGCCCGACAGCCGCGCGCGGCCGTAAACGCGCGCGACCGGCGCGCCCTCGGTCGAAGCCATGACGTCGAGGTCGGCGAGCCGCGGCCCTTCCAGCGCGCGGTCGCGTTTGCTCGCGAGCAGCGCATGGTCGATGACGCTGCCGGCGAGCGCGCCGGCAATGCGCCCGGCAAAAGCGCCGACCGGCCCGAACACCGCGCCGCCCGCGGCGCCGCCGGCGACTGATAAAAGAAGGGCTGCCATGTCAGTCAGTCACTCCGGGAAAGGTGAACGCGTAAGCCAGCCGCCTTCGCCACCACGGCGCGATGGCGACTTCCGCCACCGCCGCGCCGTCATGCGCGTGCACCATCAGCGCGGACCGATCCTCCCCGCAGGAAGTTACAATCGCCGCGTGCTTGGCCGGCATGTTGGCGCGCCAGCGGAACAGCAGCACGTCGCCTTCGCGAAACGCCGCGCAATCGATTGCAACCAGATGGCGGCCGGCGGCGTCCGCAAGCGACTCGATGCCGCCCGCTTCCGCCCAATCGGCAGAATAGGGCGGCGCGCGTTCCGGCTCGGCGCCGCGCGCCACACCCCGCGCACCAGGCCGAGGCAATCGCAGCCGATGCCCTTAAGCGAGGCTTGATGCCGGTATGGCGTGCCGATCCAGCCGCGCGTATCGGCAACGATGAGAGAGCGGGTGAGAAATGGCTCTGGCATGATGCATTCTTCCTTCACCTCCCCCTTTCAGGGGGAGGGAGCGCTCCGCATTCATGGATCAACTCTGCAAACTTCCGCCATCATTCCCCGGCTCGCCCTGCACCGGATAGCGCATGACGAAGTCGTTGCCGGGGATGTGCGGGAAGCCGCGGAAGTTGACGGCGTTGGCGAAACGGTCGCGGCAGGTGGCGTAGCGCTTGTCGCAACCGGCGGTGACGATGAATGTATCGTCCGGCGTAATCGGCTCCGGCATCGCCTGCCACAGTTCGATCATGACGCCATCGTCATCCGCGCGGTGGGACTTCACCTCGACGGCGAGGCCGGCATTGACGCCGCTTTCGAACACAAGCCGTCCGGCGGTGAACCAGCCGTCGTCGTAATCGTCGAGCCCCGTCGCGGTGAAAGCGGAAGTGGCCATGAGCGCTGCGACAACGCCGTCGCCGCGAAATTCCGGATCGGAGAGATCGATCGTGCAGCGCGCGTCGCCGAGATCGGCAGCGCAGGTCGCGGTGTAGAGCCGCCCGCTGTCTTCGGCGAGCCGGTGGCTCAACCCGCGCACTTCCGCCGTGAAGCCTAAGCCCTCGCGCCGCACCTCGCCGAGCGCGCCTTTGGCGAGCAATAAATTCAGCGCGGGCTCGCTCCAATCCACCAGCCAGATTTCCACGCCGGCCGCGTCGTAGCGCCCGGCTGCAAGGTCTGCCTCGTTGAGCGCCTCGTCATTCAGCGCGCCGGACATTTCCGAGCCGTCGACGCTAAGTCCAAGCTTTGCCGTCGCTTCCGAGCCGGACAAGCCGGTGCCGGCGCGGCAGGTGACTTCGCCGAGCAACACGTCTTCGTCGTGGTCGGTGAAACCCTGCACCACGCCGTCGTTGCGCGTGAGCAGCCAGCAGCGGCACAGCGTCGTTACGCCGCTATCGAGCTTGGCTTGCAGGGCGGACGGGATCGCGCGCATTTTATGGTCCTGGTCCTTCCGGGTTTGCGCCTGCGACGCGCCTCGGAAAGACGGTTAGGCGCGGCCGGCAGGCTTTATCGCTTTATGCGATATTTGGCTTGACGCAATTATCGCTATTTGCGATAGCGTAAGCATGAAGGAAATCGCCTTCACCCCCACGGCGACCCGCCAATGGCTGAAATTGCCCGCCGACATTCGCAAGCGGATCGACGCCAAGTTGACCGGTTACGCCGCAAGCGGATCGGGCGATGTGAAGCGGCTCAAGGGCCGCGCCGGGTCCCGCCTTCGGGTCGGCGACTGGCGTGTGATCTTCATCGAAGAAAAAACCTCGATCATCATCGTCGCGGTCGGCAACCGCAAGGAAATCTACGACTGAGAGGACAGCGCCATGAACGTACGTTTCAAGAAGACCGATAAGGGCGAAGTCGCCATCCTCCCCCGCAGGGAATATGAAGCGTTGGCCGCCAAGGCGGCCGAAGCCGATGAGGATATCGGCACCGCGCGTCTTGTCGCCCGGGCGCGCAAGGAGATTGCAACCGGTGCGCCGCTTATTCCGAAGGCGGTCGTCGACCGCATCGCCAAAGGCGGAAATGCGCTGCGCGTGCTGCGTGACTGGCGCGACATGACGCAGCTGCATCTTTCCTTCAAGACCAATATCGGACAGGGTTACCTTTCCGATCTGGAAAGCGGACGGCGAAAGGGAACGACAACAGCGCTCAAGAAAATCGCGGAAGCGCTCAAAGTGCCGCTCGATCTTCTGACGTAACCGGAGCGACGGTTAGGGCCGAATTTCGATCAGCGGGATTTTCGGGATCGCGCCGGCCGCAAAGGCCGACAGATCGACTTCGAGGTAATCGGTATCGAAGCGTACCGGCACGTCGAACAGGAATCCCGCGGTCACCGCTGCACCCATCGCCGGGATATGACCGGCTAAAAATGTGACGATGCCGGTTGCCGTGTCGCAGGTAAAGTCCACGCCCTCCTCCGCTTCCTCCTCGGCGACGGCGACACGAACGCTGCCCGGCACTGGCTTTAGAATCGGCCGCTGATAGGGCGAATACAGCGAGCCGTAAGTCTTGACGAGCGGGAACGCCGCGGCCTCGCCGTCGCCGGCGCCGATCACCTGGTCGGTTGCGGACACGGCCACCTCCGGCGCGGCGGAAGAATGATCGAGCCGGTCGCGCCAGCGGAAGCCATAAAGCCGCCCGCGGCGTTCTTCGAAGAAGGCCACGACGGCGGTGAGCGCTTCGAATGTCTTGACGCCATAGCCCGCGTCGTAGCGGCGGCGCGAATGCGCCCAGCGCGCGTTGCGCTCCTCGGCGCCGGAGCCGGTGGCGACGATCTCGGTGCGCCGCTGCGGCCCGCCCGCGCCGCGCAGCGCAATGTCGAGCGGAAACAGCACTTCGTGGAAGGCGGTCATTAGAGGCTCCGCTGGCCGCGCGCGACCGCGCGCGCGATCTGGCCGGTGACGTATGCTTCCGAGCGACGGAAACTTTCGGCGTCGGGCGTCGCGATGTGAACATGAACGCTCGCGGGCGCGGACGCCGCACTGGCGACGCCGAGGCGTCCGTCGCTGCCGCGCGCCAGCGGCAGGATCGCTTCCGGGCCGGCCTCGCCGGCAAGCCCAAGCCCGCCCGCGGCAAGCGGGAAGTAAGTCGGCGTGCCGATGACGCCGCCGGCCGCGAACGGCTTGATCGCGCCCATGCTGGCGGCGAGCGAAGCGCCGGAATTTTCGCCGCCGAAAAGTCCGCCGAACAATTGCGACAGGCCGCCCGCAATCGAGTTGGTCAGCGGCTTGAGCGCCATCCGCACCGACAGGTCGGAAAGCCGCAGCGTCAGCGATTTGAGCGTGTCGTCGAACGAGCGTCCGCTCACCACCGAACGCGAGAACGCGCCGGTCATCGCATGCGCGAAGCTGTTGGCGCCCTGCTCGAGGTCGCGCGTGCGCAGCGCGAGCCGGTCCATCGTATCGATCAAGCCATCGTTGCCGCTGGCGTTGAACGCGCCGGTATCATCGGCCATCGGGGTACCTCGTCATCAGTTCGGCAAAGGCCGCGCGGTCGAGCGGCGCGCTCCGCCCGCTCACCGCCTGCACGGCATAAGCCAATTCGCGCGGCGTCATTTTCCAGAATTGTTCGGGCGGCAGCCGCAGCACGCCAAGGCCGAAGCCGATGGCGCGCTGCCAGGGAAATGGCGTCATGGATCGGTTCCAAACGTCGCCGCGACCAGCGCGGCGGCGATGCGCACATACCCGGCAGCGCCGCCTGCGACCGCCATGCGCGCAACTTCATCGTCGGTGACGGTCTCCCCCGCCCCGCGCAAACCGGCGGCGATGATGCGAACGAGATCGTTGGCCTTGAGCCGGCCAGTGCCGAAACGCTCGGCCAGCGCGACGAGATCGCCGGCGCCGAAGGCGGCTTCGAGTTCCGCCAGTGCGCCAAGAGTGAGCACGAGCGTGCGCTTGGCGCCACCGATCTCGGCCTCGATTTCGCCGCGGTGAAGATTTGCCATCGTCAGGCGGCCGTGAACGTCAGCTCACCCGCCGATTCCAGCGCGAGTTCGTAGCTCACTTCGGCATTGTGGTCGCCGGCAAATTCCAGACTTGTGATCTGGAACGCGCCGGCAATGGTGCCGAAGTCCGGAATCACGATCTGGAAATTCTTCACCGCGCCGTCAAAGAAAGTCTGCCGCATCAGCGCGTCGGACGATGCATCCTTGAACAACCCGCGCCCGGCGACGGAGGCGCGCTTGACGCCGGCGCCGTCGAGCAATTCGCGCCAGCGGTTGGCGGATTCGGCATGCGTAATGTCGACGGTCTCGGCGTTGAGCGCGAGCCGCCGCGTGCGCAAGCCGGCGACGGTGACGAAGCTTGCGCCGTCGGCGATCTTGACGAGCAGGTCCTTGCCTTTTTGGGCAGCCATGGAAACGGTCCTTCTAAATTAAGCGGGCTCGGTGACGGCGCGGAAGCGCACCAGCGCATGATAAGTGCGGCCATCGGCTTCTCGGCGAACGTCGGCGAGCGCGAAACGAAAATTCACCAGGCGATGCTCGGCCAGCGCGAGCGGTGCGTCGTCGAGCGCCTGCAGCAGCGCACCGGCGATGATGTGCGCCTCGCGATGTCCGCCCTGGCGCGACCAGGCATGTAATGTCAGTTGATGTTCCTCGCCCGGTTCGCTGCCGGTGGAGAAATCCGTAACGCGCGCCTCGCCGAGCGTGACATACGGAAACGAAGCGGCGCGCGGCGGCTCGTCATAAATTTTTGGCCCGCCGAGAATTGCGCCAAGCGGCGCGTCGGCGACCAGCGCATCGTGAACGGCGGCGCGCAGGGATACGGAAGCGGCAGTGGACATGGGGTTACCTTTCGCGCAGATTTTCTCCGTCACCCTGAGGTGCGAAGCGGCGAAGCCGACGAGCCTCGAAGGGCGACGGCGCTAAGTTTGTTCTTCGGCCTCGATCTCGACGAAGCGGCGGCCAATGCGCTCGCGCACGGCAACGATGCGGTAGATGCACTCGCCGTCGCGCAAGCGATGGCGCGGCGTCACCTCGCGGCCGCCGCGAATGACGATGCGATGCGTGATTGTCGCGCCGAGACTTGCCGCACTTACATTTTCGCGCGCCGACACCGGTTCGACCGATGCCCAAAGCGTCGTCACCGTCGCGTAACTGCGCGCCACCCCGCCCGCGCCGTCGTCGCTCTCGACCGGCGCTTCCAGCACCAGCCGGCGGTTGAGTTTGCCCGGTTGCGTCACAGCGCCAGCACCCGGTAGGGCGCGATCAATGCCGCGGCGGCGGATGGCAGCAACGCAACCTGGCCGCCAATCGCGGCGACACCACGGTTTTCGTACCAATGCGCGATCAGCAAACGCACAGCCTGGCGCAACGGCTCGGGCACGTCGGTGGCCGCCGTGCCGTGACCGACGATGACGTCGATCTCGATGCCGGCGGCGATGCGGCCGGGCGCCGGCAGCGCCCACGGGGCAAATGCCAGCACGGACGCCGCCGCATCGACGATAAAAGATTGCAAGTCGATTTCGCCGGTGTCGCCTTCGCCGTCATAGACGCGCGCGGCGACGATCTCCCGCAGCGGCGCGGGCACGATCGGGATACGCCCGTCCTGCGGCCAGGCATCGCGGATCAAACGCCAGGTCTGCGCGATCAGCGCGCGCCGGCAATGCGCCTCCACATGGATGCGCGAGCCGGCAATGAGCGCCGCGATCGCGTCGTCATCGTCGTCGTGCTCCACGCGCAGGAAATTCTTCGCCTCGTCGAGCGTGAGCGGCTCGAGCGCAGGCGGCGTCAAAAGGATTGCGGACATAGGTGTACCTTTTCTTCGCCTCTCCCCGCACGCGGGGAGAGGTCGACTTCCGAGCCGAGCGAGGAAGTCGGGTGAGGGGGCGTCGAGGCCCGTTTCTGCGGCGAGGCCCCCTCACCCGCTCGCAGCTTCGCTGCTCGCCACCCTCTCCCCGCAAGCGGGGAGAGGAAAAGGAAACGCAACCGCCGTTGACAAACGTTGCTTGAACGGGCTGATGCGCCACGCATGCGCCCGGCCCTCGCCCTCGTCGCTTTTCTGTTGCATGCGCCTGCATGGGCGCTCACCGGCGGCGCGCCGCCGGCAACCGGCGCAGCCGGGCAATCGATCGTCATGATCAGCGGGTCACGCGGCAGCGTCTGCACCGGCACCGCGATTGCGCGCGATCTGGTGCTCACAGCCGCGCACTGCGCGCTGGCGGCCGGCTACCGCGTAGCAAACTTTCGCGGCGCATCGATTGCCGTTGCCCAAGTCGCGGTGCATCCGCGCTTCGATCTCGGCAATTACAACCGCAGCCGCGCCACCGCCGACGTGGCGCTGATGAAACTTTCCGCGCCGCTGCCGGACGCTGTCGTTCCCGCAGCACTTGCGCCCGCGGGCAACAAGGTTGCGGTCGGCGAGCGTTTTATCGTCGCCGGTTTTGGCGTCGTCGCGGCGGGCAGCGCCAGCGGCCTCGGCACGCCGCGCATGGCGAGCCTCGCCGCCACCGGCCAGCCGGGCAATCTGCAATTGCGCTTTTTTGACCCGGTGACGCGCGGCGAGCGCGCCGGGCTCGGCGCCTGCACCGGGGATTCCGGCGGGCCGGTTTTTGCGGGCGAAAAAGTCATCGGCGTCGTGAGCTGGTCGACCGGCCCCAAGCTCGAAGACGGCTGCGGTGGTCTCACGGGCGTAACGCCGCTATCGCTTTATCGGGCGTGGATCGTCGAGACCGCGGCGAAACTCGGCAGCGCGCTGGCGCGCTGACTTTTCCACAGCTCGGCGCGTTGACCGGCCGCGGCGCGCCGCTAGAGTCGGGCCCACTCCGATTGAATCAAGCCCTAACTCTAGCTTTTTATTTGAGCATGATCTTTTCCGAAAACCGGTTCCCACTTTTCGGGATCATGCTCTAGTCTAGCGGCAACGGGGGGAAGTCCATGCGCCGCGGCGCTGCGCCGGTATTTGCGTTGTTGCTGGCAGCCTCGGCGGCGACCGACGCCCACGCCGTGGTCAAAGGCACTTCCTCGTCGCTCGGCCGCTACACCGTGCGCATCATGGGCGCGGCCTATTGCACCGGCGTCGCCATCGCCCGCAAGGCCGTCGTCACCGCCGCCCATTGCGGCGGGCGCAGCATGCGCATCGTCGGCGGCGGCAAATCGGTCGGCATCGCAAGCTTGAGCCGCAGCGCGGTGCTCGACGACGGCCGGCGCGTGAGCGTGACCGGCGACGCCGTCATCCTGAAGCTTTCCTCGGCTTTGCCGTCCGCGATCAGCGCGGCGCCGGTCGGCGACGGCGAAGGCGACAGCTTCACCATCGCCGGATATGGCACCACCGACGAGCGCTGGCGCGGCTCCTTCGGCGCGCTGCACGAAGCGCGTCTGGTGGCCGCCGAAGCGCGCGCGCTGGTCGACCCCAACCGCACCGGCTCGATCGGCGCCAGCGCGTGTTTCGGCGATTCCGGCGGGCCGGTGATGCGCGGCGGAATGCTGGTCGGCATCATCACGCGGGCGGCACACCCTCACCCAAGAATTGCCTGCGGACATCTCACGCGCTGGGCGGCGGTGGTAGCCTCCGGCGAGGCGGCGGAAATAACGACGGCCTCAATCGAGCGAGACGTCAAAGCCGAACCGCCGCCGCGATTGAAGCGTCAGCGTCACAGCAAGCAGGCACAGGCGGCGCGCAGAAGCACGTTCCCGCTGTTGGGCCGGCTGTTCGCGCCGGCCGCCGAGCAGGACGGCATCCGCCGGCGCTTGCGGCAGCCGGCGCGCATGGCCATCGCTACTCCGCAAACTTAAGCAGCTTGATGGCGCCGAAGTCCTGCATCGCCACCGCGCTACGAGTTGCTGCAATCAGCGCAGCACAAGTTTGAACAGGAGGCTTTCATTTAGATCGATCGTGCGGTGAACGCCTTGCTGCCAAACGTCGTCCGGAATTCTCACGGCAAACTCAATGTCCCCGGCTGACTGCGTGCAGCCGGCGGGAATCTGGTGCCGCTCATAGGCGCCGAGCATCAAACACGGGCCGATATTCTGCTCCGGCGCGTCCGGTCCCGGACGGTAACTCAGTGACTGCGCCCAATCGAACGTCACCACCCAATCGCCGCGTTGCGAGCGGCCAACCGTTTCGGCGAACTCCCGTGCGTAATTCAAAGCAGCGTCCGAAATCCGGACAATGCCCGGCGTCAAGAAATTATCGGTTGGCGATATCCCCATGACAGCGATCTTTCTTTCGCTATTGGCCTTAACTACGGGACAGGATCGCGAACAATACCTGGAAAGCTATGGCCTGACCCGCTTCGAGTAAATGAGCGGCCGCCGGGCGAGAGGTGACGGTGGCGCGTGAACGCACCGCCGTCCGAACCCCCTCACCCCGGTCCTCTGCCCTTACTCCGCGAACTTCAAGAGCTTGATGGCGTCGAAGTCCCGCATCAACGCCTCTCCGCTCGCCGTTACTGCGTATGTTGAGCGCGAACGATTGTGCAGGTCCGTTTATCGATTGTGATGGTGGGAGTGCCGCCAAGTGTCCCTTCCGGCAATTCGTACGTGAGCTCCCACAGATTTCCTCGCTCCGAGATGACCGGCTTTGATCCTGATGGATCGAATGAAGGATATCGTTTTGCAATGTACGCCTTGGCTACGCTCAACATATCGCATTTGGGCTGTGACATGGTTTGATTCCCCGCCAATTGGAGCGCCGCGAAAGTCGCCATCCCTATTACCAGTTCGAATGTTCGAGCCACGTGGCGTCCTCCCCGATTATCGGTTTCACCGCGGTCTCCATGGCCTAAATTGCGGACCAAAATAGTACATTCCGGGCAAGAAATAAGCGCTGGGCGAGAGGTGACAGCGCCGCGTAACGCGCCGCCGTCGAACCCCCTCGCCCCAACCCTCTCCCCAATGGGGAGAGGGAGAGGAAAGAGCGC
>CAMAWF010000051.1 GCA_945861895.1 Rhizobium sp. Q54 | reverse complement strand
TCTCGACTGCGGCAACCACCCGCTCGCGAAGATCAACCGAATAAGGCTTTCCCATCCATGCTGGCCTCCGATCCAGTCGCAACCTTGAATCAGAGCGCAGGCGATTTGGGAATCAAAATCCGATTCGGCTTTAAATCATCCCGCTCTAGTAGGCCTATTGTAACTGACGGCCGCCTTGTCGGTTCCACTTAAGTGACGCCGCTATCGAAGGCCGCTACTCCACCTACCTTTGGGATTGATAGACTACTTCAAGCCAGTGGCATATCTCGTGAGTTGATCATTCATCTGTTGTTCATATCAAGGGCTTGCAGTACCCAACCAGCATGGGCCGGCAGCTGATTCCTCCCGATCGCGGCAACGTGCAGGAAATCGCCCTGCGCGATGCGCTGGAAGAACGCTACCTCGCTTATGCGCTCTCCACCATCATGCACCGGGCGCTGCCCGACGCGCGCGATGGTCTCAAACCGGTCCACCGGCGGCTGCTTTTTGCAATGCGGCAGTTGCGTCTCGATCCCGGCGCCGCATACAAAAAAAGCGCGCGCGTGGTCGGCGACGTCATCGGCAAATTCCATCCGCACGGCGATCAGTCGGTCTACGACGCGCTGGTGCGGCTGGCGCAGGATTTTGCCCAGCGCTATCCGTTGATCGACGGGCAGGGCAATTTCGGAAATATCGACGGCGATAACGCCGCCGCCATGCGCTACACCGAATCGCGGCTGACGGAAGTCGCCCGGCTGCTGATCGATGGCATCGACGAGGGCACCGTCGATTTTCGTCCCACCTATGACGGCAGCGAACACGAGCCGAGCGTGCTGCCGGCGGCGTTTCCCAATCTGCTCGCTAACGGGTCGCAAGGCATCGCGGTCGGCATGGCGACTTCGATCCCGCCGCACAACGCGGCCGAGCTTTGCAGTGCGGCGCTGTTCCTGATCGATAATCCGAAGGCCCGCAGCCGCACGCTGATGAAATACGTGCCGGGCCCGGATTTTCCCACCGGCGGCATCATCGTCGATCCGCCGGCCGTTATCGGCGAGGCCTACACCACCGGGCGCGGGTCGTTTCGCGTGCGCGCACGCTGGGAAACGGAAGATACCGGGCGCGGCTCTTATCTGATTGTCATCACCGAAGTCCCCTGGCTGGTGCAGAAATCGCGGCTGGTCGAGAAGATCGCCGAATTGCTCAACGACAAGAAGCTGCCGCTCGTCGCCGATGTGCGCGACGAATCCACCGAGGACGTGCGCCTCGTCATCGAGCCGCGCGCGCGCAACGTCGATCCGGCGCTGCTGATGGAGAGCCTGTTCAAGCTCACCGAGCTGGAGAGCCGCATCGGGCTCAACATGAACGTGCTGGTGAAGGGCCGGATTCCGCAGGTGCTCGGCCTCGCCGAGGCCTTGCGCGAATGGCTCGATCACCGCCGCGACGTGCTGCTGCGGCGCTCCAAGCACCGGCTCAACGAGATCGCACATCGCCTGGAAGTGCTCGGCGGCTACCTCATCGCCTATCTCAATCTCGACAAGGTGATCAAAATCATCCGCACACAGGACGAGCCCAAGCCCATCCTGATGAAAACCTTCAAGCTTTCCGAAGTGCAGGCGGATGCCATCCTCAACATGCGGCTGCGCAATTTGCGCAAGCTCGAGGAGATGGAAATCCGCAACGAGGACACCGCGCTGCGTGCCGAGCAAAAGACGCTCAAGGCTTTGATAGCGTCGCCCACGCAGCAGTGGAAACAGATCGCCGGCGAGATCAAGGAAGTACGCAACGCATTTGGGCCGAAGACCCCGCTCGGCCGGCGCCGCACGACATTTGCCGAAGCGCCCGCGCATGACGAGGCGGCGATCGAAGAGGCCATGGCGGTGCGCGAGCCGATCACCGTCGTGGTGTCGGAGCTGGGCTGGATCCGCGCCTTGCGCGGCAATGTCGGAGATCTTTCCGGCGTTGCCTTCAAGGCCGGCGACAAACTCAAATTCGCGTTTCCCGCCGAGACCACCTCAAAGCTTCTGGTGTTTGCGACCAACGGCCGCTTTTATACCATCGATGCCACGAAGCTTCCGGGCGGGCGCGGCCACGGCGAACCGATACGATTGATGGTCGATCTCGAACAACATGCCGACGTGGTATCCGCGTTCGTCTACCAGGGCGGGCGCAAATTCCTGGTGGCAAGTCAGCAGGGCAATGGCTTTACGGTCGCCGAAGATGAAGTGCTCGCCACCACCCGCAAGGGCAAGCAGGTTCTCAACTTGAAAACGCCGGACAAGGCGTGCGCCATAGCGCCGGTAAACGGCGACACGGTCGCGGTGATCGGTGAGAAGCGCAAAATGATCGTCTTCGGGCTCGATCAGGTGCCGGAGATGACGCGCGGGCGTGGCGTGCGTTTGCAGCGCTACAACGAGAAGGGCCTTTGCGACGTCACGACGTTTCCGGCCAAGGAAGGGCTCACCTGGTACGACAAGGCTGGGCGCGCGTTCACGACGCCGCTTAAGGAGCTGGCGAACTGGCGCGGCAAACGGGCCGATGCCGGGCGCATCGCGCCGGATGGATTCCCGCGAAACAATCAGTTCGGCCGTGCGCCGGAGAGCGTGAAGACCGAAGACGGAAAATAGCGCCCGTCAGCTTGCCCGGAACATAAGCAAGCACTTGGCGTCTGGCCCGCGCAAGCTCCCCACAACCCGATAAAACACCGAGGCTTCCCGGCTACTTTGCTATTGCAAATGATTCGCAACAAACTATATTGGGGTCGATTTTCGAGGCTTTTTAGGAGTGCGACTGCATGGACATGGTTTCGCGGCCCCCCGTGATCGCCCCAGGGGCGGCGTCCGGCTGGCGGCGCGAGCGCGGGCGGCCGGCGCTTGCCGAAGTCTTCGGCACCATTGCCACGCGTCCGACTGGGCCGATTTGGAAGAAACTCGCCGCTTTCCTTGGGCCCGGCTATCTCGTCGCCGTCGGCTACATGGACCCCGGCAACTGGGCGACCTCGCTCGCGGGCGGCTCCAAGTTCGGCTACACGCTGCTTACCATCGCTTTGCTCTCCAACATGATGGCGATCCTGTTGCAGGCGCTGTGCGCACGGCTCGGCATCGCCACCGGCCGCGATCTTGCGCAGGCCTGCCGCGACGCCTTCCCGCGCGTGGTGTCGTGGCCATTGTGGGTGCTCACAGAGATTGCGATTTGCGCCACCGACTTGGCCGAGGTCATCGGCACCGCCATCGGTCTCAATCTGCTGTTCGGAATTCCGCTTGAGATCGGGGTGATCATTACCGCGCTCGACGTGTTCCTGATCCTATGGATGCAGAATCTCGGCTTCCGCTGGATCGAGGCGTTTATCGTCACACTGATGGGGATCATCGCGGTGTGTTTTGCCATCCAGATTGCGATGGCCGATCCGGACTGGGGCGCCGTGATCCGCGGTTTCGCGCCGACGGTCGAGATCGTGCGTAATCCTGATATGCTCTATCTCGCGATCGGCATCATCGGAGCGACGGTGATGCCGCACAATCTCTACCTGCATTCTGGCGTGGTGCAGACGCGCCGGTTCGGCGACAGCATCCCGGAGAAGCGAGAGGCGATCAAGCTCGCGACGATCGATTCCACCATTGCATTGATGTTTGCGCTGCTGATCAACGCCTCGATCCTGATTCTGGCGGCGGCGACCTTCAACAAGGCCGGCAAGACCGATGTCGCGGAACTCGACCAGGCGCATTCGTTCCTGGCGCCGCTGCTCGGCTCCACGCTCGCGCCCACGCTCTTCGGCATCGCACTGCTTTGCTGCGGATTGAATTCGACGGTGACGGCGACGCTCTCCGGCCAGATCGTGATGGAAGGATTTATCGACATCCGCTTGCCGGCCTGGGCGCGGCGGCTCACCACGCGGGCGATCGCTATCGTTCCGGCCGCAGCCGTGACGATCTGGTATGGTGAGGCTGGAACGGCGAAGCTCTTGATCATGAGCCAGGTCATTCTAGGTCTCGCGCTGCCATTTTCCATCGTGCCGCTGGTGATGTTCACCGCCGACCGCGCGAAAATGGGTGCACTAGTCGCGGCCCGCTGGGTAACCATGCTCGCCGTACTTACCGCCGCGGTCCTGATCGTGCTAAATATCAAGCTGCTGGTCGATCTTGCTCTAGGTTAGGTTAGGCGAGACGGACGACCGGGCATTCGTTTTTGGTGGGGCTGCGGGTAAGTGCACAAGCTCGGTTTTATTTTCGTTGCCCTGATGGCGATTTCCGTTCCCGCGGTAGCCGCCGAAAAACTTGATTCCGGCAATCTGTTCGTTTTTTCCGACGGAACCGACATCGAGTCCAAGGGCGCGCGGGAACTGCAACTTGAATGGCTTGGACGCTTCGGCAAACGCGACGGGCACTACACCGCGTTTTCTCCGGCGGCGCAGACAAACTTCGTGATCGCCGACGGGCTTCAGATCGGCCCCGGCGCGTCATTCGCCTATCACGACATTGCCGGCGTCACCGATCTCGATGACATGCGGCATTTCGGCTTCGACGGTCTGTCGTTCGAAACCAAGTATCAGGTGATTGACCGCGCGCGCACAGGCACCGGGGTTATGGTGATTGCCAAGCCGCGCTGGAGCCGGATCGATGCCACCAGCGGCCAGCTGGCCAACCGTTACGGCAGCGATTTCGCTTTATTGGCGGACAGGGAATTGGTGCCGGACCGGGTTCTCGCGGCGCTTAATCTCGTTTACGGCGGCGGTGCGACGCGCTCGCGGCCGGATGGCGAATGGACGCGGGATTCTTCGCTCGGAATCGGTGCCGCTTTTTCCGTGCGGGTGCACGGTGATATTTTTGTCGGCACCGAATTTCGTTATCAGCGCCAGTACGAGGGGCTGGCATTCAATAATTTTACCGGGCATGGCGTGTTTGCCGGGCCGGTCATCTACGCCAAGATTTCCGAGCGAATGTGGATCGCGGCGGGCTGGAGCGCGCAAGTCGCCGGGCGTACGGCGGGGGACCCGGCTCCGCTCGATCTCGCGAATTTCGAGCGCCATCAAGCCAAGGTGAAGGTCGGCTACAGTTTTTGATTTTTCAGCGCCGGGTGGCGTCAGGTCTCGAACCGCGTCCAGCCCGTCGCCGTCAGCCGTTCCTGCGGCAGGAAACGGCCCTTGTAGTCCATCTTGCGCGAGCCCGGCACCCAGTAGCCGAGATAGACATACGCCAGCCCCATGCCGCGCGCTCGCTCGATGTGATCGAGGATCATCAAGGTGCCGAGCGAACGGTCCGCGGCCGCGGGATCGAAGCATGAATAGACCATCGAGAGACCATCGCTGAGTACGTCGGTCAGCGCGACCGCCAGCAGGTTGCCGGCGCCGCGGCCGTTGATCCCGGTGTCCGGCCCGCGCCGCCGGTATTCCACCAGCTTGGTCGTGACGTGGCTGTCTTCGATCATCATGGCGAAGTCGAGCACGCTCATGTCGGCCATGCCGCCGTCGCGATGGCGGGCGTCGAGATAGGCGCGAAACACCGAATATTGCTCCGAGGTTGGCGCCGGCACCCGCATTGTGCCGACGATGTCGGCGTTGAGCTCGGCGATGCGCCGCATGCTGCGCGAGGGCTGAAAATCCTCGGTCACGACACGCACCGACACGCAGGCGCGGCACGCCTCGCAAGCCGGCCGGTAGGCGATCGACTGGCTGCGGCGAAAGCCGCCATGGGTGAGAAGATCGTTGAGTTCGCCGGCGCGCTCGCCGACCAGATGGGTGAATACCTTGCGCTCCTCCTGGCCGGCGAGATAGGGGCACGGCGAGGGCGCGGTCAGATAGAATTGCGGCGTATCGCGGGAGTGTTGCGTCACAGCCGATTTTCTCTCGGTAATGTCCTAGGGCGCCAGCATCGCTCGCCCATCGGCGTTCGTCAAAGGGCGCTATCGCGTGCTTCGCATCGCCTGCGCACGCGCGGCATTATTGATCACCACGGTGCCGAGCAGGATGTCGTGCAACAGCCGGCGGCGCTCATTGAAGAAGCACACCAGCAGGATGAACGGCGTGAGCGCCGACACCGAGAGCCAGAAGACGATGGCGTGCACGGCGCCGAGCACGAAATAGGCCGGCGCGCCGTACCAGGTGCGCATCTCCAGATCCATCACCCGCATGCCGATGGTCGCCGAGCGCGGGCCGCCGAGCGTGGTTCCGTAATAGACCAGCGCCCAGATCACCGAGGCCGGCGACAGCAGCCAGAACAGCGCCCAGCCGAGCCCGAGCGTCACCAGGCCGAAGGCGAAGATGAACATGGCCGCGAATACGACCGGCATCGCGATGATGGCGAAATCGATGGCGAAGGCGACGACGCGGCGCGCCAATACGCCCTCGAACAATTCGGGATTTGTCGACGGATCGTAGGCGTGCGGCCGCACGTCGAACGACAAGCCAATTCCCTTCGAAGCGCTCTCGGCCATGATATTGCGACCCTGAGTTTACCCCTGATCCTCAGAGATGGAGAGTAATCGATTCCCATGCAAGATGGGTATCTGGTTCAATGCGGACGCCTGCGGCAAAGTGGGGCTGAGGCACGATCGAGGGCGAGGAAGGAGGCCGCGTGAGCGTCAGTTTCACCGATATCGAGGCGGCCCGGCGCGTGATTGCAGGCCACGTTCTGCACACCCCCATGCTGCCGGCGCCCCGGCTTTCCGCGCTGACCGGCGCCGAGATTTTCGTCAAATACGAGAATTTGCAGGCCACCAATTCGTTCAAGGACCGCGGCGCCTTCTGCAAGCTTGCCTCGTTAAGTGCGGGCGAGCGCAGCCGCGGCGTTATCGCCATGTCGGCCGGCAATCATGCGCAGGCAGTGGCCTATCATGCGGCTGCGCTCGGCATTCCGGCGACCATCGTCATGCCGGTGACCACGCCGTTCGTGAAAGTGGCGGCGACGCGGTCGCACGGCGCGGAAGTTGTGCTCGAAGGCGAAACCATTTCGGAAGCGCAGACCCGCTGCGAAGCCATTCTGGCCGAGCGTAATCTGACGCTGGTGCATCCGTACGACGATGCGCGCATCATCGCCGGCCAGGGCACCATCGCGCTTGAAATGCTGGAACAGGTGCCGGCCCTCGACATGCTGGTCATCCCGGTCGGCGGCGGCGGGCTGATCGCCGGAAACGCGATTGCCGCGCGCGGCGTCAACCCGAAAATCGAGATCGTCGGCGCGGAGGCGGCACTTTATCCTTCGATGTGGAACGCGCTCACCGGCGAAAACCGCCCGCTCGGCGGACCGACGCTGGCCGAAGGCATTGCGGTCAAGAATGTCGGCAAGCTCACGCTTCCCATCGTGCGCGAACTGGTATCCGAGATCGTGCTGGTTGACGAAGTGCAGCTCGAACGCGCGGTCAACGCCTATCTGACCTTGCAGAAAACGATGGCGGAAGGCGCCGGCGCTGCGGGCCTTGCGGCGATGCTGGCGAAGCCGGAGCGCTTCCGCGGCAAGAAAGTGGGCCTCATTCTATGCGGCGGAAATATCGATCCGCGCATTCTTGCCTCCGTCATGGTGCGCGAATTGGAACGCGAGGATCACATCGTGGTATTCCGGCTCACAATACCGGACCGGCCGGGCGTGCTCGGGCTTATCGCCACAAGACTGGGCGAGCTTGGCGCAAATATCCTTGAGGTCGACCACAAGCGCTTGTTCCTCGACGTGCCGGCCAAAGGCGCGCGGCTCGATGTGACCATGGAGACGCGCGACCGTGCGCACGCCAATGAAATTCTCAAAGTGCTGGAGGCGGACGGCTATCAGCCCAAGCCGATCGAGGCCGGCGCCGCGCGCGAGTGATTAATGTTGCCCTAATTCGTCGACAACTGTTTCGATGCGAGATTCTGATAGTCGCCATGCATCGGGGATTCGTTCTACAGTTCCAGCGCCTGCGGCCTTTAGTCCGCGCTTATAATTCTCATACAGTATTGTATCACCACGCCCCCCGGAGGCTTGGCGCAATCGCGTTGCGATCGCATGTGGGGTGGCGAGATAGACGCGTGGCATGGCATCAGTAGCGACGCCTTGAAATTGGACGAGGCAAATAACGGTGCGGGACTTATGTCGACTAAGCCAAATATCTATTGCTCCGTGATAATTGGCATGGCCCGCTTTTTTCAGAAAACTTTGAGTCAGTCCCCAGCCTCCATCTTGGCTACCTTTGACTGATACTTTCATTATTATTTCACCGTCGTCGATCATCAGGTCATATTCGGGCTGGCTCGCGCCATACTGTACCGACACATTAAATCCGAGGCGCGCGAATTGCGCGGCTGCAATGGCCTCAGCGGCTGTCGCTACATGCCAGTTCGTTTTCATGACATACCAATTAGCTGGTGGTGGCCGAAAGACTAGTTGTTCTTTGCCAGCTTTTCCGCCACGCGCGGCGCGAAATAGGTGAGCACGCCATCGGCGCCCGCGCGCTTGAACGCGGTCAGGCTTTCCATCATTGCCTTCTCGCCGTCGAGCCAGCCGTTCTGCGCGGCGGCCATGATCATCGAATATTCGCCCGACACCTGATAGGCGAAGGTCGGCATGCCGAAGGCGTCCTTCACGCGTTGCAGAATATCGAGATAGGGCAGGCCGGGCTTGACCATGATCATGTCGGCGCCCTCGGCGATGTCGAGTTCGACTTCGCGCAGCGCTTCGGCGGAATTGCCAAAGTCCATCTGATAGGTGCGCTTGTCGCCGGTGAGAGTAGCGTTTGAACCGACCGCGTCGCGGAACGGGCCGTAGAAGGCGGACGCATATTTCGCCGCATAGGACATGATCGACACGTCGGTGAAACCCGCCGCATCGAGGGCATTGCGGATGGCGCCGACGCGGCCGTCCATCATGTCGGAGGGGGCGATAATGTCGCAGCCCGCTTCCGCCTGCACCAGCGCTTGATTTACCAGAACCGCCACCGTCTCGTCGTTGAGAATGACGCCGTCGCGCAGTAAGCCGTCATGACCGTGGCTGGTGAAGGGATCGAGCGCCACGTCGCACAGCAAGCCGAGCTCCGGCACTTCCTTCTTGATGGCGCGGATGGCGCGGCACACGAGATTGTCAGGATTGAGCGCCTCGGAGCCGTCTTCGTCGCGCAGCTGCGGATTGGTGTATGGAAAAAGCGCAATGCAAGGGATCGTCAGTTTCGCCGCCTGTTCGGCCGCGCGCACCGCGTCATCGATCGAAAGACGTTCGACGCCCGGCATGGAAACGACCGGCGTGCGGTTGCCCTCGACGATGAACAACGGCCAGATCAGATCGTCGGTGGTCAGCGTGTTTTCGCGCACCATCCGCCGGGCCCATTCGCTGCGCCGGTTACGGCGCATGCGCGTCGGCAAATCTAGGGGCTTGTCGAGCGGGTCGGCGCCCGGCGCCGGGGCCTCGACGGGCTGCAGGCGGGCGCGGGTTTCGATCGGTTTGCCGAATTTGATCGCCATACAGGTCTCCCGGCCTCTTTTTAGCGGTTCCAGGGCGTGCCCGCCACCCAGGCTTTCGCCTACAATCAACTGACGTTGACGCAGCAAAAAACGCCTTCTATCGATCGCTAGCTATGAATTTCGATCTCAGCGAAGAACAGCGCGCATTCCAGGCCACCGCCCGCACCTTTGCACGCGGCGAAATGATGCCGCATGCGCGCGACTGGGACGAAGGCGAGATTTTCCCGGTCGAGGCGTTGCGCAAGGCTGCCGCCCTCGGCTTCGGCGGCATCTATGTGAAGGAGGACGTGGGCGGCTCGGCGCTGTCGCGGCTTGACGCCGCGCTCATCTTCGAGGAATTGGCTCAAGGGTGCACCTCGACCGCGGCCTATATCTCGATCCACAACATGGCGGCCTGGATGATCGACGCCTTCGGCGGCGCCGAGCAGCGCAAGAAATTTCTGCCCAAGCTTTGCACGATGGCGCATTTCGCGAGCTATTGCCTGACCGAGCCCGGCGCGGGCTCCGATGCCGCCAATCTCTCAACGCGCGCAAAACGCGACGGCGAACATTACGTGCTCGACGGCGCCAAGGCATTCATCTCCGGTGGCGGGGTTTCCGATATCTATGTGGTCATGGCGCGCACCGGCGAGGGCGGCCCGCGCGGCATTTCCTGCATCGTCGTCGAGAAGGGCGCCAAGGGCCTTTCGTTCGGCGCGCAGGAAAAAAAGCTGGGCTGGAAATCGCAGCCGACCGCGATGGTGATGTTCGAAAATTGCCGCGTGCCGGCGGCAAACCTGATCGGCAGCGAAGGGCAGGGCTTTAAGATTGCCATGGCCGGGCTCGACGGCGGCCGCATCAATATCGGCGCCTGTTCTCTGGGCGGCGCGCAATTCTGTCTCGACCGCACGCTCGACTACATGAAGGAGCGCAAGCAATTCGGAACCAAGCTGGCCGATTTTCAGGCGCTGCAATTCCGCATCGCCGACTATGCAACCGAGATTGAGTCGGCGCGCCTGATGCTGCATCGCGCCGCAGTTGCGGTTGGCGCGGGCGAAGGCAACGCCACGCGGCTGGCGGCGATGGCCAAGCGGCTTGCGACCGATGCCGGCTTCGAGGTCGTCAACGGCTGCCTGCAATTGCACGGCGGCTATGGCTATCTGCGCGATCATCCGATCGAGCGCGTGCTGCGCGACGTGCGCGTGCATCAAATCCTGGAAGGCACCAACGAGATCATGCGCGTCATCATCAGCCGCGCTATGCTGGGGAATTGATGGATAGCCCTGCGAGCGGCGCGTCCGATATTTTGTTCGAGCGGCTGGGTGCCGCCGGCATCGTCACGCTCAACCGTCCGAAAGCGCTCAATGCGGTGACGCACGATATGGTGCGTGCGCTTGCCGCGGCGCTCGACGATTGGGCGAATGACCCCGCCATCACCCGTATCGTGCTCACCGCAGCGGGCGAGCGCGCCTTCTCGGCCGGCGGCGACATTCGTGCGCTTTACGAGCTGGGCAAGGCCGGGCGGCACGATGAAGCGCTATTATTTTGGCGCGAAGAATATGTGCTCAACACGGTCATCAAGCGCTATCGCAAGCCTTACGTGTCGCTGATCGACGGCATCGTGATGGGCGGCGGCGTCGGCATTTCCGTGCACGGATCGCACCGCGTCGCCGGCGACCGGTTTTCCTTCGCCATGCCGGAAGTCGGCATCGGCTTCTTTCCGGATGTCGGCGCGACCTGGTTCCTGCCGCGGCTGCCCGGTGAGCTTGGGACATATTATGCGCTCACCGGCGAGCGGCTCGCCGCGGCCGATGCGGTTGCGGCCGGCATCGCCACCCACCGCGTGCCGACGGCGCGCTTGCCTGAACTGCTCGACGGTTTGTGCGGAACGGTATCGGTCGATGCGCTGCTCGCGGCCTTTGCCGCGCCAAATGGTGACGGCCCCGCGCATCGCCTGGCTATCGACCGCTTGTTCAAGGGCGGCAAGATCGAGGACATCCTGGATCGGCTCGATCGCGAAGCGGCCTCGGGCGGCGCCGATGCCGCATTCGCCGCCGCGACGGCTGCAACAATCCGCGGAAAATCGCCGCTGAGCCTCAAGCTTGCGCTTGCGCAGATGCGGCGCGGTAACGCGTGGACGTTCGAGGAGTGCATGCGGGCCGAATTCCGCATAGTGTCGCGCGTGATCCACGGGCATGATTTCTACGAAGGGGTGCGCGCGGTGATCATCGACAAGGATAATGCGCCGCGATGGCGGCCCGCCACGCTCGCGGGCGTGGATGACCGGGAAGTCGAGCGGCATTTCGCTGACTTGGGCGCGGACGAATTGCAATTGTCATGAGCGATCCCTTCATCACCGATCCTGCACAGACGCTGGAACCGGTTCACACCGGCGGTGAGGGCAGCGGCACGCGCTGGACCGATCGGCTGGTGCTGTTCCTGCGGGTGATGGCGGGCGTTTCCATGCTCAAGGGCCTCTACCATTGGTCGCTGGTCACCGGCATCGGAGTTGCACCCGACGACGTATTCGAGGCGCACCCGATGCCGTGGCAGACCGCGACGGTATTTTTCGCCGTCATCGATTTGATCGCGGCGGTCGGCTTGTGGCTGGCGGCGGCGTGGGGCGCGGTGGTGTGGCTCACCGCCGTCGTTTCCATGATGGCGGTCGAGATGTTATTTCCGCAAAACTATCGCAGCGGTCATATCATCAGTCTGATCGAGGCGGTGCTGCTGGGAATCTATCTTTGGCTAGCCTTGAAATCCGCGCGCGAGCGGCCGCTGTAAAATTCAACGTCGCAATCGATTGTCGGGGGAATGCTATGGCACGGATCGGTTTCATCGGGCTTGGCAATATGGGCTTGCCGATGGCTCAGAATCTCATCAAGGCCGGGCACGCCGTTGCCGGATTCGATGTCAGCCGCGCGAGCGTGGACAAACTTGCCGCCGCCGGCGGCAACGCGGCCGACAGCGTAAACGCGGCCGCCGCGGACGCGGAATTCGTCATCACCATGCTGCCGGCGGGGCAGCATGTGCGCGAGGTCTATCTCGGCGCCGACGGTTTGATCGCGAAAGCCGCGCCCGGCGCGTTGCTGATCGATTCCTCCACCATCGATGTGGAGACCGCGCGCAGCGTCGCCTCGGCGGCCGAGAAAAAGGGGTTGCCGATGGTGGACGCACCCGTGTCGGGCGGCGTCGGCGGCGCGCAAGGCGCGACGCTCACCTTCATGGTCGGCGGAAGCACCGCGGCCTTCGAGCGCGCAAAACCCATTCTGGAAAAAATGGGCAAGACCATCGTGCATGCCGGCGGGCCCGGCAACGGCCAGGCGGCGAAGATCTGCAACAACATGATTCTCGGCATTTCCATGATCGCGGTGTCGGAGGCCTTCGTGCTGGCCGAGAAGCTCGGCCTGGAGCATCAAAAGCTGTTCGACATCTCGTCGAAATCGTCGGGACAATGCTGGTCGATGACCAGCTATTGCCCGGTGCCGGGGCCGGTACCGGCAAGCCCGGCCAATCGCGACTATCAGGCCGGCTTCACCGCGGCGATGATGCTCAAGGACTTGCGGCTGGCGCAGGACGCCGCCAAAGCGGCTGGCGCCAAGACACCCCTCGGCGCCGATGCGGCACGAATCTATGCAAAATATGCGGAGAGCGGGGAGGCGGCGCGGGATTTTTCCGGCATCATTCGCTTCGTGCGCGGCGCCTGAATTTCTTCCCTCTGGGTATCACCGCCGGCTGTGCCGTTCATCGCCCGGTAGACATACCGATAGAAAAGCAAGGCGGCGGGGTCCGTGATAGCGGACACGGGCCGCGCGCAATAAGTTCCGTAACCCCCAGTGCGCTAGGCTGGCCACTGGCCTCGCCAACGAGCCTGTGCGGCGGCCCGTCACGGTGAACGAAACGTTGCGCAAGTCGTTCGACGTTGAGTCTTCAATCAAATGTTCAACCTTGCAAATAAACCTAATCTTTATGGTGTTATTTAAGCCGTTTTTAGAGTGCGCCTCTTAGGGTGCAAACCTTGGAACGGGGAAACAGGGCCTCGTTACCGGAAAAGAAAATTAGGGGCGTTGAACATGAAAGCCGTCGCGACGACGGTCGAACCCGCCGAACGAGAGGCGCGTTTCGACAATATCCGGCCGTTGTATCTTGAAGCCTTGACGCTGGTCGAACGGCTGCATCGCCGGTTGCTCGATGTCATCAAGGACGAGTTCGATCGCCGCAGCCGCGCCGATATCAATTCGGTGCAGGCACTGCTGCTCTACAATATCGGTGACAAGGAGCTGACTGCGGGCGAGCTTCGCACGCGCGGTTACTATCTCGGCTCCAACGTTTCCTACAATTTGAAAAAGCTCGTGGAGATGAGCTTCCTCGACCATCAGCGCTCGCGGGTCGACCGCCGCTCGGTGCGCATCAAGCTCACCGTAAAGGGTCAGGAAGTGCGCGATATCGTCGAACAGCTCTACCAGAAGCACGTGCGCACGGTGGAGCAGGTCGGCGGCATCAATGCCGATGAATTCTCGACCCTGAACAAGTCGCTCCATCGCCTGGAGCGGTTCTGGACCGACCAGATTTTGTACCGCCTGTAATGCCTCCATTACTGGTGGAGACTTGGCCCCGGCACATTGCCGGGGCTTTTGTTTTTTGCGATTCGTCCACATTATCGCGAAGCAGCGCTGGTAGCCGGGCGCGGTGCCTGGGGGCCGGCAGGAGCCCGCTGCGGGAACAGCTTCGGGAATATATGGCACGAGTGCCCCATAACCCCGGCAACGCGATGCACCGCCGCGCTTTTCTGCGCCGTCTGGGCGCCGGAATTGCCGGCGGCACTGCCTTGGCCCGTGGGGCGCATGCGGCCGACGATCCCTTGCGGGCGCTGATCGAGCAAACCGAGCGCGGCGAGACCGGCCACAGCTTCGACGCGGCCTCGCGCACCAGTCGGATTCCGCAGGGCTCGCCGCCGACTTTGTCGTCCTCAACCGTGCAAAATACCGAGCAGGCGATCCTGCAATACGAAGGCATCGTCGGGCGCGGCGGGTGGCCGCATGTGCCGCCGCTCGACCGGCTGCGGCTTGGCGACCGGCATCCGAGCGTCCTGCAATTGCGCCGTCGCCTCGCGCTGGCTGGCGATCTCGATGCCGGCGCCGGCGCCACCGATATTTTCGATTCTTATGTGGATGCAGCAGTGCGCCGGTTCCAGGCGCGCCACGGCGTCACGGTCGATGGCATTGTGCGCGACCACATATTCGCAATGCTCAACGTTCCGGCGCCGGTACGGCTTGCGCAACTGCGGACAAATCTGGTGCGCTTGCGCAGCATGAGCGGAAATCTCGGCCATCGTTTTGTCGTCTGCAACATCCCGGCGGCGCAGATCGAGACGATCGAAGGCGGCATGGCGGTGACCCGCCACGCCGCGGTGGTCGGCAAGCCGGATCGTCCGTCGCCCGACATCAACAGCAAAATCGTCGAGATCAATTTCAATCCGTTCTGGACAGTGCCGGCCTCGATCATTCGCCGCGACCTCATTCCGAAAATGCAGGCCGAGCCAGATTACTTGAGCAAAAATCGTATTCGCATTTTCGATCCGCGTGGCCATGAACTGCCGCCGGCGCTGATCAATTGGTATTCGGAGGAAGCGACGAACTACATGTTCAAGCAGGACCCCGGCGATCTCAATTCGCTCGGCTCGATCCGCATCAATTTCCCGAGCAAGGATGGCGTCTACATGCACGACACGCCGTCGAAGAACTTGTTCGGCGAGGATTTCCGTTTCCATTCATCCGGCTGCGTGCGGGTGCAAAATGTGCGTGAACTGGTCAATTGGCTGCTGATCGAAACGCCGCCGTGGTCGCGCCACGAGATCGACCATGCGATCCGTTCGGGCGAGCGCCGAGACGCCAAGATCGCGCGGCCGGTGCCGCTCTACTGGGTCTACGTGACCGCCTGGGCCGCCGCCGACGGCGTCGTGCAATTCCGCGACGACATCTACGGACGTGACGGGATCGGTGCGTTGGCGACGGCGACAAATCGCGGATAAGGCATTTGGCGGCCGGCCGGCCGCGTGAGGCGACATGCACAAACCAAATGAGCATCCACGCGAGGTCTATTTCGAATTCACGGCCATCGGAGCGGCAGTGAAAGTCGCCGCCATCGATGCCGAAACCGGCATCGAGGTGGTGGCGATGGGCCCATCGAGCGCCACGCAAGGTCAATTGGAGCAACTGGCGCTGCAAAAGCTCAAGGCGCGACTGGCGCAGAAACCCGTTTAATAAGCCCTAGATATTGGGTCATCCACCGCCCTAACACGCCAATGCTTGGCGGTACGCGGCCGATGTGCTAATTCCAGTCATCCCGGACTAGCCCAAATTGCGGCGCCGTTTTGCTCAGTTGCAAGTGTCGAGCGCCAGGAGATTGCGATGTCGGCGACCGATACCGCTCCCGCCAAGGACGATACGTTTTTTGCCGCGATGCTGCGCGAAACCGACCCCGAGATCGCCGACGCAGTCCAGCACGAGCTGTCGCGCCAGCGCGACGATATCGAATTGATCGCATCGGAAAATTATGTGAGCCGCGCGGTGCTGGAAGCGCAAGGCTCGGTGCTCACAAACAAATACGCCGAAGGCTTGCCGGGCAAACGCTATTACGGCGGCTGCCAATATGTCGATGTGGCGGAGCGGCTGGCGATCGAGCGCGTCACCAAATTGTTTGGCTGCGCCTTTGCCAACGTGCAGCCGCATTCCGGCGCGTCCGCCAATGCGGAAGTGTTCTTTGCCCTGATGCAGCCCGGCGATACGTTTCTCGGGCTTAATCTCGCAGCCGGCGGCCACCTCACCCACGGCTCCCCGGTCAATATGTCCGGCAAATGGTTCAAGCCGGTTCCCTATGGCGTGCGCCGCGACGACCACCGCATCGACATGGACGAGGTGGCAAAACTTGCAGAGCAGCACAAGCCGAAACTGATCGTTGCTGGCGGTTCGGCCTGTCCGCGCATCATCGATTTCCGCCGCTTCCGCCAGATTGCCGACGGCGTCGGCGCTTACCTGATGGTGGACATGGCGCATTTCGCCGGCCTCGTTGCCGGCGGCGCGCACCCTTCGCCGTTTCCACACGCGCATGTGGTCACGACGACCACGCACAAGACGCTGCGCGGCCCGCGCGGCGGCGTCATCCTCAGCAATGACGAGGAATTGGCGAGAAAGTTGAACTCGGCGGTATTTCCGGGAATGCAGGGCGGACCGCTGATGCATGTCATTGCCGCCAAGGCGGTGGCATTCGGCGAGGCACTACGCCCGGCTTTCCGGGTCTATGCCAAGAATGTCGTCGAAAATGCCAAGGCGCTTGCCGAGACATTGAAATCGAAAGGGTTCGACATTGTCTCTGGCGGCACCGATACGCATCTGATGCTCGTCGACCTGCGGCCGAAGCGGCTTACCGGCAAGGTGGCGGAAGCAGCGCTCGGACGCGCGCATCTGACCTGCAACAAGAACGGCATTCCCTTCGATCCGGAAAAGCCGACGGTGACTTCGGGCGTGCGGCTCGGCACGCCGGCTTGCACCACGCGCGGCTTCGGTATCGCCGAATTCCGCCACGTCGGCGAACTGATCGTGGAGGTGCTCGACGTGCTTTCGCAAAAGGGCGCCGATGAGGATTCGCTCGTCGAGGCGACGGTGCGGGACAAGGTAAAGCGGCTCATTTCGCGGTTCCCGATCTATCAGGGCTGAGGGGAAACGTTATGCGTTGTCCGAGTTGCACCAGCCTCGATACCCAGGTGAAGGATTCACGCCCAACCGAGGACTCCGCGGTGATCCGCCGCCGCCGGGTATGTCTCGCCTGCAATTTCCGGTTTACGACATTCGAACGCGTGCAATTGCGCGAACTGGTGGTCATCAAGCGTAACGGCCGCCGTGCGCCGTTCGATCGCGACAAGCTGATGCGGTCGGTGCAAATTTCGCTGCGCAAGCGGGCAGTCGAGCCTGAGCGCATCGAACAGATGGTTTCGAAAATCGTGCGCGAGCTGGAAAGTCTGGGTGAAAACGAGGTGTCCTCGGAAACCATCGGCGAGACGATCATGGAGCATCTGCGCGAGCTCGACGATGTCGCTTATGTCCGCTTTGCATCGGTCTATCGAAATTTCCGCGAGGCCAAGGACTTCACCGCCGTGGTCGATGAATTGTCCGGCGAGGAGGAAGGGGCGCGGCCCTCCACGACCGTGCGCAAATGAGCGTCGCCGCCGCGATGCTGCAATCCGATCCGGCGCAAGATCATCGGTTCATGGCGCTGGCTTTCACGCTCGGCCGCCGCGGGCTCGGCAACACTTGGCCCAATCCGGCGGTCGGTGCGGTCATCGTCAAGGACGGCATCGTCATCGGCCGCGGCTGGACGCAGCCCGGCGGCCGGCCACACGCCGAAACCGTAGCGTTAAAGCGTGCCGGCAAGACCGCCAATGGCGCAACGCTCTATGTGACGCTGGAGCCCTGCTCGCATCACGGCAAGACCAAGCCCTGCACCGACGCCATTGTCGCCGCCAAGATCGCGCGCGTGGTCTCCGCGCTGGAAGACCCCAATCCGGAAGTTGCCGGGCAAGGCCATGCGCGGCTCACCGCGCGCGGGATTACAGTCGAGATCGGTCTCGGCGCCGAGGAAGCGCGCCGCGCGCACGCCGGCCACCTTCGGCGCATGCGCGATAGCCGCCCGCAGGTCATGCTCAAATTGGCGGTGTCGGCCGACGGAAAAGCAGGCCTTGCTGGCCGCAAGCCGGCCGCGATCACGGGGGAACGGGCACGCGCGCGTGTGCAACTGCTGCGGGCGCAAAGCGACGCCATTCTGGTCGGGATTGGCACCGTGCTTTCGGACGATCCGGCGCTCACCTGCCGATTGCCGGGCATGGAACGGCGCTCGCCGGTCCGCGTCGTGCTGGATGCGCGTTTGCGGGTGCCGCTGGCGACGGCGGTGATTGCCACCGCGCGGGATACGCCGACATGGGTCTTTGCGGCGCCGAAAGCGTCCACGATGGCGGAGGAAGTCTTGCGCACAAAAGGTGTCGAGGTTTTCCGCGTCAAGGCAAAGCAAGGAAAACTCGATCTCGCGCGCGTATTGAAAGTTCTCGCCGAGCGCGGAATTACCCGGCTTATGGTCGAGGGCGGCCCGACGGTGGCGGCGAGCTTCGTCGAGGCCGGCCTGGTCGATGAAGTTGCGCTGTTTCGTTCCCCCACAGAGATAGGACCGGATGGCATCAATGCGCTCGAAGGGCGCAAACTCGACTCACTGACGAAGTCGAGACAGCTTCGCTCGCTTGGCAGTGAGATGCTGGGGGCGGATAAGCTCGAACTGTATGAGCGGGCGTAAATGTTCACCGGTATCGTGACCGACGTCGGCGAGGTGATCGCGGTCGAGCCGCGCGCCGAAAATTTGCATCGCATCAAGGTTGCATGCGCTTTTCCGCGCGCTTCGATTGTCGACGGCGCGTCGATCGCGTGCGCCGGAGTCTGCATGACCGTGGTCGGCGCCGGCGAACAGGACGGCCGCACCTGGTTTGCGGTCGATGCGGCGGCGGAAACGCTGGCAGTGACTATCGTCGGACGCTGGCGGCATGGCACGCGCGTCAATCTTGAGCGTCCGTTGCGTATCGGCGACGAACTCGGCGGCCATATGGTGAGCGGCCATGTCGATGGCATCGCGGAATTGATCGGCCGCGAAGACATGACCGAAATGGCGCGCCTGTCGCTGCGTGCGCCGGGTCCGCTTTCACGCTTCATCGCGGCGAAGGGCTCGGTCGCGCTCGATGGGGTATCGCTGACGGTTAACGCGGTCGACGGCGATACGTTTTCGGTGCTGATCATCCCTCACACGCTCAAAGTCACGACGCTCGGCGCCTTGAAAAACGGCGAGCACGTCAATCTCGAAATCGATCCGATGGCGCGTTACGCCGCGCGACTGATGCAGGGCCGTTAGAGCCCTTGTTCGCGCCGCGGCCGCTTGGTACCACGGCGCAGGCAGCGGAGTTTTGGTGCAATGGCGAAGGCGCGGCGAGCCAAGAGGGCCAACAAGCGTGCCAGAGCGGGCGCGAAAGCGGGCAAGCGCGCGAAATTGCGCATCCTCGTCGTCGAGGCGCGTTTTTACGACGACATTTCCGACGCGCTGCTCAAGGGTGCAAGCCGCGCTTTGACGCAAGCCGGCGCGAGTTACGATCGCCTCACGGTTCCCGGCGCGCTGGAAATTCCCGCCGCGATTGCCATGGCGGTCGAGGACGCCGAACTCAGAGGCAAGCCCTATGACGGCGCCGTCGCGCTCGGTTGCGTGATCCGCGGCGATACTTATCATTTCGAGATCGTCGCCACCGAATCCGCCCGCGCGCTGATGGATATCGCAGTGGCGTATCGACTTCCGCTCGGTAACGGCATCCTCACCGTCGATACCGAATCCCAGGCCTGGGCGCGCGCCAATAGCGAGGAAGGCGACAAAGGCGGAGCGGCGGCGCGTGCAGCGCTCGCAATGGTTAAGGTCAAGCGTGGGCTGGTGCGGCCATGATGGCGCGCGCACCGATCGAGGCGAAAGATCCGCGCAAGGCCAATCGCCGCGGCGCCGCGCGCCTTGCCGCCGTGCAGGCGCTTTATCAAATGGATCTTGCCGGCACCGGGGTGAACGAAATCCTCGCGCAATTCGAAAGTCATTGGATCGGGCAAGAGGTCGAGGGCGAGAAATACCTTCCCGCCGAGGCGGCGTTCTTCCGCGACGTGGTGAACGGCGTGGTGCGCGAACAGCGCCGGCTCGATCTGCTGATCGACGAGGCGCTGGCGAAAAGCTGGCCGCTCAAGCGCATTGAAGCGATATTGCGCGCGGCGCTGCGGGCGGGAGCCTATGAGCTCGATCATCGCCGCGACGTACCGGCGCGCGTCGTGGTCTCGGAATATGCCGATGTTGCAGCCGCATTCGTCGAGCGCGATGAGACCGGCATGGTCAATGCCGTGCTCGACCAGTTGGCGCGGCAAATGCGCGCCGCCGAATTCGGCCGCGCCGCCGGCTTGTGATGGCTGCGCGCGACGACAGGGCGCTGTCCGGCGAAGACCGCCTGATCGCCAAGTATTTCCGCCCGCTTGCGCGCCATCCGGGCGCGCTCGGGCTCGGCGACGATGCCGCCTTCATCACGCCGGCGCCCGGCACCGATATGGTGCTCAAGACCGACGCCATCATCGGCGGCGTGCATTTTTTTCCTGACGATCCGGCCGACGCGGTGGCGCGCAAGGCGCTGCGGGTCAATCTGTCGGACCTTGCGGCCAAGGGCGCCACGCCGCTCGGTTTTCTGCTGTCGCTGGCTTTGCCGAAGGATATTGACGAGGACTGGATTGCCGCCTTCGCGCGCGGACTGGCGGAGGATGCCGAACGCTACGCGTGTCCGCTGTTTGGCGGCGATACCGACCGCACGCCCGGCCCGGCGACGATCTCGATTGCGGCCTTCGGCAGCGTGCCGGAAGGAACGATGGTCCTGCGCGGCGGCGCCATGGTGGGCGACATTATCGTGGTAACCGGCAGCATCGGCGATGCCGCGCTTGGACTGAAATTGCGCAGCGGCGCGCAGTGGAAGCTCGACCGCGTGCAACGCGAGCATCTGTTGTCGCGCTATCTGTTGCCGCAGCCGCGCAATGCCTTGTCCGAAGCGCTGCGTACGAATGCAAATGCGGCGATGGATGTATCCGACGGGCTCGCCGGCGATCTCGCCAAGCTTTGCGCTGCCTCGGATGTTGCGGCGGAAATCGAGGTCGCGCGCGTGCCGCTCTCGGACGCCGCCAAGGCCGTGCTGGCGGACAATCCAAATCTCATGGAGACCGTGCTTACCGGTGGCGACGACTACGAAATCGTTTGCGCCGTTTCGCCTGGCAAGCTATCCGCATTCTTTGCGGCGGCGCAGGCGGCGCATGTGCCGGTGACCGAAATCGGCAAGGTCGTTGCAGGCGAGGGCGCGCATTTTCGCGCAGCCGATGGCAAGAAACTGACGTTCGCGCATGCCTCGTACAGTCATTTTTGAATTCGTTGTGCAGGCTATAATGGGATGCGGCGGGGAAATGCCATGCACGACATGACAACCAAGGGCGCGGTCATCGCAACGCCAGGACCAAATCCAAATTTTGCGGCCTTGCATCGGCGCTTCCCGACAATTCCCTATTTGCGCGCGCATGCGCGCCGGCATATTCCCGGCTTTGCTTTCGAATATGCCGACGGCGGCGCGGGCGCCGACACCGGCATCGCCCACAACTGGGCGGCGCTCGATGCCGTCGATCTGGTGCCGCGCTATGGCGTGATGACGTCGCTGCCGCCGACCGGCATCGAATTGTTTGGCAAGCGTTACGCGGCCCCCATTGGAATTGCGCCGATGGGCGGACCCGCGATCGTGTGGCCGGGCGCCGACCTGCTGCTGGCCAAGGCGGCGCAGTGCGCGCGCGTGCCGTATGTGCTGGGCGTTGCCGGCGGCGCGACGGTCGAGCAGGTCGCGGAAGTGGCGCCGGATGTGTTCTGGTTCCAGCTTTATCGCTTCGCCAAAAACGATCACGCTATTGGCTTCGATCTGGTGCGCCGTGCCGCGTCGGCTGGCGCCAATGTGCTGATGCTCACGCTTGATGTCCCGGTTCGCACCACGCGGACGCGTGAAGTGCGCAGCGGCCTCAGCGGCGAGTTCCGCCCCGGATTGCGGATGCTGTCGGAGATGATGACGTCGCCCTCCTGGCTGCTTGGAATATTGCGCAACGGCTATCCGCGCTTTGCCACCATCCGGCATTACGCAGGGGAGCGGTCGGGGACCAACGAAACTATTCGTTTCGCGCGGCGTGAAATGGGCGGCGCTTTTTCCTGGGAGGAAGTTGCGCGCTATCGCGAGCGATGGAAGGGCCCACTGGTGGTCAAGGGCATCCTGCATCCGGCTGACGCCGAAAAGGCGGTAGCGCTCGGCATCGATGGGTTGTTGGTGTCGAACCACGGCGGCCGCCAAATCGAGGCCTTGCCACCATCGATCGACTGCCTGCCCGCCATCGTACGCGCCGTCGGTAGCCAAACCACGGTGATGATGGACAGCGGCGTGCGCTCGGGTCTCGATGTGGTCCGTGCGGTAGCGCTCGGGGCGCAGGCGGCGTTCGCGGGCAAGGCCTTTCTCTGGGGACTGGGCGCGCTGGGACCGCAGGGGCCGGGACATGTGATCGATCTGCTGATCGAGGAGGTAAAGGCCGCCATGGGCCAGATCGGCGCTCGTACGGTCGCTGAAGCGCGCTCGGTGACGGTCCGGCACCTTGGAGCGATCGAATTTGGCGGGCGATCCGGTCATTCCTGATCTGCGCGCCCCGCAGTGGCGACTCTGCGCGGTGGCCTGTACAAGGGCGCCGTCCGGGAGAATGCGTCAATGTCGGCCTTGGCCGAACCGATCCTCGAAACGGCAGCCGACGATGGGCTAGCGCGCCGGAACGCCAGGGTTCTGGCGGTGGCGCAAGCGCTCGCGGGCGGCAATAACACCGTCATTGTCACGACCGGCAGCATTCTCGGTGCGATGCTGGCGCCGGACATAGGGCTGGCGACGCTGCCGATCACCAGCATGGTCATCGGCATGTGGCTCGGCGCGCTGCCGGTTGGTGCGCTCGCACGCCGATACGGGCGGCGCTTCGCGTTGCAGGTCGGTTCGGCGTTCGGCGTACTTTCAGGACTGATCTCCTGTGCCGCCTCGCTGCAAGGTTCTTTCATCCTGTTTCTCGTCGGCACGTTCTGCGGCGGGCTTTATGCCGCCGCGCATCAGTCCTATCGTTTCGCCGCCGCCGATACGGCGAGCGAAAATTTCCGGCCAAAAGCCGTGTCGTGGGTGCTTGCCGGCGGTGTGATGGCCGGCGTCATTGGTCCGCAGCTCATTATTTTCACAAAGGACCTGTGGCAGCCATATCTATTCGCCGCGAGCTTCATCGGCCAGTCGGTCGTGGCGTTGATCGCCGCGGGCGTTCTGATTTTCGTCAAGATTCCCCGTCCTGCCGCACCCAAGACCATGAGCGGCGGCGGACGCCCGCTGTCCAAGATTACGCGGACGCCGCGCTTCATCGTGGCGGCGGTCTGCGGCGTCGTGAGCTATGCGACGATGAACATGGTGATGACCTCGGCGCCGCTCGCCATGGTCGGCTGCGGGCATTCCGTCAACGATGCTTCGCTCGGCATCCAGTGGCATGTCATGGCCATGTACGCACCGAGTTTCTTCACCGGCTCGCTGATCGTGCGCTTTGGCGTCGAGCGTATCGTGATGGCCGGGCTCGCCTTCATCGCGGCGAGCGCGGCGGTCGGCATTGCCGGCATCACGGTCGCCCATTTCTGGATCATGCTGGTCCTGCTCGGACTGGGGTGGAATTTCTCCTTCATCGGAGCAACCACGATGGTCACGCAGTGCCACAGTGCAGCCGAGCGCAACAAGGTTCAGGCGCTCAACGATTTTCTCATCTTCGGCAGCATGGTGATTGCCTCGTTCGCATCGGGAAAGCTGCTCGCCGTAACGGGGTGGGTTGTGATCAATGGAATGTTGCTCCCGGCGGTGATCGTCGCGGGATCGCTTCTTATTTGGCAAATCAGAATGCCAAAGCCCGCCGCATAGCCACGCGGATAGGACGCGCTTCCGCGTTCTGATTCTGACAAGACCCCATAAAAACAGGGCTTTTATGGCGTTGCGTCGCTCTCCCGTTTTTGGCAATGTCCGCGCGCTTTCCCCTTCGCGACGGGGCGCTGCACAGCCGTCCTCAATCCATCCGGACGGGGACCTGTCTCCTGCAATTTCAATGAACCGAGGTTATCCATGTCTGCTTTGT
>CAMAWF010000050.1 GCA_945861895.1 Rhizobium sp. Q54 | reverse complement strand
CCGGTGATGACAAGGAGAGGTAAGCGCGATGTCGGATACCAACGAACTCAACGGCAAGGTCGCACTCATTACCGGATCGGGACGCAATATCGGCCGTGCGATGGCGTTGGCGCTCGCCGCCGACGGCGCGCATATCGTCGTCAACGCGCGCTCCAACCGTGCCGAAGCCGACGGGGTCGTGCGTGAAATCGAAGCGGCGGGCGGCAAGGCGCTCGCTCACATCGCCGATGTCGCCGATGCAGCCGCCGTGCAGGTGATGGCCGACGCCGCGCTGAAAAAATTCGGCCGCATCGATAGTCTGGTCAACAATGCCGCGCTCCGCCGCGAAAAGTCGTTCGCGGACATGACCCATGCCGAATGGCGCGAGATCATGGACGTGACGCTCGACGGTGCTTTTCATTGCGTGAAAACATGTCTATCGGCATTGCGAAAAAGCAGCGCCGGCACCGTCATCAATATCGGCGGCTTAAGCGCGCATACCGGCTCGAAGGATCGGACTCACGTCGTCACCGCCAAGGCCGGCATCGTTGGCTTCACCCGCGCGCTGGCGCACGATCTGGCCCCCGACCGCATCACGGTGAATTGCGTGGTGCCGGGGCTCATCGGCACGCCACGGCCGAAAAATGCGCCCGAGCCGGCGCATCACCTGATCCATCACACCATCAGCGGCGCCCGCGGCAAGCCGGAGGATGTGGCTGCAACCGTGCGCTTCCTGTGCGGCCCGGGCGCGCGTTACGTCACCGGGCAGACCATCCACGTCAATGGCGGGGCTTATCTCGGCTCATAGCGGCGATGCAGGTGGCCGCGCCGATGCAAAAATGCTAACCCTCCGGCCAACAGTCCGGGAAACATGAGGGCGTTTATGTACACGCAGCTTGGTCTTTACATCGACGGCAAGTGGCTCAACGGCGAAGGCCGCAAGGGCGAGGATGTGCTCAATCCGGCGACCGGCAAGATGCTGGCGCACCTGCCCCATGCCAGCGCCGCCGATCTCGATGCGGCGCTCGCCGCCGCCGACAAGGGCCTCGCTCTATGGCGCGCGACGTCCGCCTATGACCGCGCAAAAATCATGCGCAAGGCCGCCGATCTGGTGCGCGAGCGTTACGATCACATTTCCAAGGTGATGACGCAGGAGCAGGGCAAGGTTTACCCCGAGTCGCGCGCCGAAGTGATGACGACGGCTGACATCATCGAATGGTTCGCCGAGGAAGGCCGTAGAGCCTATGGCCGCATCGTTCCGGGCCGGCAAAAGGGCGTGCGCCAGATCGTGGTGCAGGAGCCGGTCGGCGTCGTTGCGGCATTCACGCCGTGGAATTTCCCGACGCTCACGCCGGTGCGCAAAATCGCCGCTGCGCTCGCCGCCGGCTGCTCGATTGTGGTCAAGGCCTCGGAAGAGACGCCGGGCGCCTGCGTCGAGCTGGTGAAATGTTTCGCCGACGCCGGATTGCCGGCGGGCGTGCTCAATCTCGTCTTCGGCGTGCCGGCCAACGTGTCCGAGCATCTGCTGGCCTCGCCCATCGTGAAGAAAATTTCCTTCACCGGCTCGATTCCCGTCGGCAAGCATCTTGCTGCGTTGGCCGCCAAGACGATGAAGCGCGCGACCATGGAACTGGGCGGGCATTCGCCGGTGGTGGTGTTTGCCGATACCGATCCGGAAAAGGCCGCCGACACCATCGCCGCTTTCAAATACCGCAACGCCGGGCAAGTCTGCATTTCGCCGACGCGCTTTTACGTGCAGGAGCCGGTCTACAATAAATTCCTGGCGCGCTTCATCGAATACGCCAAGAACATCAAACTCGGCGACGGATTGGAAAAGGGCACGACGATGGGTCCGCTCGCCAATTCACGCCGGCTCGACGCGATGGAAGCCATCGTTCAAGACAGCCAGAAGCGCGGCGGCAAGATCGTTACCGGCGGCAAGCGCCACGGCAACCAGGGCTATTTTTTCGAGCCGACGGTGATTACCGATCTGCCCGACGACAGCAAGCTGATGACCGAGGAGCCGTTCGGCCCGATTGCGCCCATCGTCACCTTCAAGACCTTCGACGAGGTGGTCGAGCGCGCCAATTCGTTGCCCTATGGGCTTGCAGCCTATGCCTTCACCGGGTCGAGCGCGACCGCGAATGCCATCGGCGACGCGATCCAGTCCGGCATGGTGGGCGTCAACAGCATCGCCATCTCGACGCCGGAAACGCCGTTCGGCGGGGTGAAGGAAAGCGGCTACGGCAGCGAAGGCGGCATCGAGGGGCTCGAGGCCTACACCAACCGCAAATTTATTTCACAGGGATAACTCTTCTTCCCCTCTCTGTCTTGTGGAAGCGGGAAGTGAGTATGCCGCGCTGTTTCTATCATCCTGCGTCCGCGGGCGCTTTCAGAGGGCGAAATGAGCGGCGTGCGCATAATCGACACCCATACCCATGTGCTGACCGAGGAGACGATGCGGCTGCTTTGCAAAGAAGCGCCGAAGGTTCCCGTCGGCATCACGCCCATCGACAAGGATTTCGCGACGCTTAACGTCGCCGGCACGTCCTACAAGCCGTTCCCGCGCGGCGGCTGGGATGTCGAGCGCCGGCTGCGCGACATGGACGAAGCGAGCGTCGACGTGCAGGTGCTCTCCGCCACGCCGCAGACCTATCTCTACAATCAGGATGTTTCGCTCACCGCCGCGACGGCCGCCTTGCAGAACGACCAGATCGCGCAGCTCGTGCGCGCGAACCCGGCGCGCTTCATGGGCATCGCGACGCTGCCGATGCAGGATGCGGAAAAAGCCGCCACTGAGCTGCGCCGCGCCATGGGCAAGCTCGGTCTGCGCGGAGCGATGATCGGCTCCAATGTGAACGGAAAAAATCTCGACGATCCAAGTTTTGAGCCGCTGTGGGCGGCGGCGGAAGAGCTCGCCGCTTTCATCTTCATCCATCCGGTGACGGTGGCCGGCGCCGACCGGTTGAAGTCGTATTACCTCGTTAATCTGGTCGGCAATCCGCTCGACACCACGATTGCCGCGGCCTGCCTCGTTTTCGGCGGCGTGATGGAGCGCCATCCCAAGCTCAAGATCATGCTCGCGCATGGCGGCGGCTTTACGCCCTATCAGGCCGGGCGCTGGCAGCATGGCTGGCGCGTGCGCGAGGAGCCGAAGAAAAATCTCAAAAGCGAGCCGCGGAACATCATCGGCTATTTTCTTTACGACACCATCTGCCATTCCAAGGCGTCGCTGGAATTTCTCATCGCGCAGGCGGGGGCCGCGCGCGTTTTGCTGGGCAGCGATTACCCTTACGACATGGGCATGATGGATTGCGTCGCGCGGGTGCGTGAATTGCCGATTTCCGGCGCGGACCGCGACGCCATCCTCGGCACGCGCGCGCAAGTCCTGCTGGGCGGCAAGCCGTGAAGGACGACACCAAGCCGCAGGCCAAGCGCGTTCCGGCCAAAGCAATTTCCGGCCTGATCGCGGATGCGCTGGCCGCGACCGGACTGCCTGAAGCGGACGCGACGAAATGCGCGGAGCTGATGCTGGAGGCGGACCTGACCGGCGCCGACGCGCATGGCGTGTTTCGTCTGCCGCAATACGCCAACCGGCTCAAGCTCGGCAGCACCAATGCGCGGCCCAAAATCGTGGTGAAAAAAACGGCGGCGGCGACCGCGCTGGTCGACGGCGACAACGGCATGGGCCATCTCGTCGTCGCATGCGCGGCGGAAACGGCGATTGAACTCGCGCGCGAGGCCGGCGTCGCCTGGGTTGGCGTGCGCAATTCAAATCACGCCGGCTCTGCTGGCGTCTATGCGGCGCTGCCGGTCGCGCATGGCATGGTCGGGATTTATTCGGCGGTGGCCAACGCCAACCACATGCCGCTGCATGGCGGCGCCGAGCAATTGCTCGGCACCAATCCGCTCGCGGTCGCCGTGCCGGCCGGCACGGAAGCGCCGGTGGTGCTCGACATCGCCACTTCGATCGTCTCCTACGGCACCATCAAGAACTACCGCTTGCAGAACAAGCCGATGCCGGAAGGCTGGATGGTCGATCCGAAGGACGGTGCGCCGATCACCGATCCGAACCAGGGCGCCGACGGTCTGCTGCTGCCGATGGCCGGTTACAAGGGCGCCGGGCTGGCGATCATTCTCGGATTGCTCGGTGGGGTGCTCAACGGCGCATTGTTCGGCCGCGACGTGATCGATTTCAACGCAAATCCGAAGGCGGTCACCAATACCGGGCAATTTGTCGTTGCGCTCGATGTGGCGCGCTTCCTGCCGCTCGATGCGTTCAAGGCCGAAGTCGACCGTCACATTCGCGAACTGCGCGATTCGAAAGTGCTGCCCGGATTCGAGGGCGTTCGGCTGCCGGGCGAGCAGCGCCAGAAGCGGCGCATCGAGCGCCTGCGCGACGGCGTGACGCTGCCGCCAGAATTGCTGATGCAGCTCGATCAGGTGGCGGCGGAATTGAAAGTCAAGCCGCTGGCTGCGCGCTGACTGGGCCGCGTGCGCTCTTTTCCCTCTCCCCTTGTGGGAGAGGGTGCCTGAGCGGAGGCGAAGCCGAGCGAGGGCGGGTGAGGGGTCCTAGCCTCACGACACTCACTAACCCCTCACCCGGCTCGTGCTCGCTATCGCTCCGCACTCGCCACCCTCTCCCACAAGGGGAGAGGGGAAGCGCGATTGCATCGCGCGACAATCCTCCAGCGGCAAAACCTACGCCGCCGCGCGCACGTCGTCGGGGTCGAGCGGCAGCTTCACCGGCGCTTTGCGTTTGGCGGACAGATCGAGCGCCTTGGTGAGCATCAAATTGCGGTGTGCCTCTTCGACCGTGGCGGCGGGTGTCGGCAGGCCGAGCGCGACGCGGTTGAGCCACGACACGGTTTCCTCTGCCATCGGCCCGCGTAATTCGCCGAGCGCCATGTCGCCGGGCGGATAGCTGCCCATGAAATCGACCAGCCGCGTGGCGTCCGGATTGTAGCCTTCCGACTGCGCCTTGGAGACCGCAAGCACGATGTCGCGGTGGGTGTCGTCGATGGTGAGCACGCCGGTGGTGCCGACGATGCCGACTTCCAGGCTGTAGACCGCGCCCGGCCAGGTCACCGGCAGCGCCCAGGAAATGTTGAGGTGATAGACCGTGCCGTCGCTGAAATTGATCATGCCGGCGGTGGCGTCGATGCCCTTGAACATCGGGCCCAGCACCTTGTCGATCGAGCGCGCATAGCACTCGACCGGCGTTTTGCCGTCCAGGCACCACATGCAGATGTCGAGCGCGTGCGTGCCGGAAATCACCATCGGCGAGATGGTCGAAGGATCGTCGATCCGCTTGTAATTATCGATGGCGACCAGCCGGTTCATGAATGCGCGCGAGGTCACCAGCGTGACATCGCCCAATGCGCCGGTACGGCATTTTTCCTTCGCCGCCAGCCAGCGGCGGCGAAAGCGCTGCGTATAGCCGACCACGGCATCGAGCTTGGCATCCTTGATGGCTTTGAGCACGCGGGCGGATTCCGCGAGATTGGTGGCGAGCGGTTTCTCGATCAGCATCGGCACGCCGCGCTCGACGGCGGCCATGATCGGATCGACGTGCAGGTGTTCGTCGGTGGCGATGATGGCGCAGGTCACTTCCGGCCGGCGCAGCAGCTCGCGGTGGTCCTGCGTGACGAAATCGGCGTTTATCTTGCTCGCCACCTCGCCGGCGCGGTTCGGGTTCTTTTCCGCCAGGCCGATCCATTCCACCGCCGGATGGCGCGATGCCACCTCGCCGCGGAACAGGCCGACGCGGCCGCCGCCGACGATCGCAAGCCCGATGCCCTTGGCGGATTTCTTCACGGCTGCGCGCCTGCGCGAATCTTCTGCTTGAACTCGGCGATGGCCGAAATCGTTTCGTTCGTCAGCGGCAGGTCGACCGGCTCGTTGCGGTCGGCGGACAAGTCGGCGGCGCTGTAGGTTTCCATCACCCGGCGCGCGCTTTCCGGCGTCACCATCACCGGGCGGTCCTTGATGCAGGCTTCGAGGAAATGAATGGTTTCCGGGCCCATGCCGCCGGCAAAAACATGATCGACCATCTCGCCCGGCATCGTCGACATCGGGAAAACCTGACCGTTACTTGCCGTATTGAGCCAATTGTCGCGCTGGGTGTCGTCGAGCACCAGCGCGCCTTCGGTGCCGGTGATCTCGATCCAGGTCGAACAATAGTTCGGATAGCTCGGCGGAAAATTCCAGCCGCCGCCGATCATCACCACCACGCCATTGTCCATGGTGACGGTGGTGAACATGACGTCGTGCGAGCCGTTGACCGGCTGCATGTAGCCGTAGGCGCCCTGCGAATAGACGCGCACGGGCTTTGCCGGCTCCAGCAGCCAGAACACGAAGTCGAGATCGTGGGTGGACTCCATCACCACCGGCGAGAGCCGCACGCGGCTCGCGATCTTCTTGCCCAGGCTGCGCGAAAGATTCCGGCTCACCAGCACGGAGACGACCTTGCCGAGCGTGCCATCGACGATTTTTTTCTTGGCGTAGGCGATCTTGGTGTTGAAGCGCTGCGAATAGCCGATGGTGAATTTCAGGTTATTGCGCTTGGCGAGTTGGATCAGCTCGTCCGCCTCCCACAATTCGAGCGCGATCGGCTTTTCCAGCATCACGTTCTTGCCGGACTTCAGGCAGTCCTTCGCAATCGGGTAGTGGTTGGATTCCGGCGTGGTGGAAACGTAGACCACCGAAATGTCCGGGTTGTTGATGATGTCGTTGTAGTCGAGCGTCGCGGTTGCGGGCTTGTAGAGCGCTTTCACTTCGGCCAGGCGATCCGGGCGGATGTCGCAAAGATGCAGCTTGTCCACCAGCGCCGTGCGCGCCAGCGTTTCCGCGCGCGTGCCGCCGACCCAACCGACACCGATGACCGCCGCTTCCACTCGTTCCACCGCAGGTTCCTTTTGATTTTTGGAGATAGGTCTAAGGCTCTGAAATTAGGCCGGATTATCGGCTGTTGAGGCGGCCGAAGCAACGCCGAAAACCTGTTGCACGAATTGCGGATAGATCTCGGCCAGTTGCGGCGCGACCACCTCGCGCATCAGCGCAAGCGTGGCAAGCGAAGGTGCGGGCGTCGTCGGCACTTTCGCGGGGCGGTCGAATTCGAAGCCGGTGTTGTCGGCTACTTCTTCGGCGGTGTGGCCGGGATGCACGCTGTCGAGGCGGAAGCGCCTGCGCGCGCGATCGAACGAAAACAGGCAGCGGTTGGTCACCAGCGCGATCGGCCCGCCGCTACGGTGGACATTTTTTGCGCTCGTCCCCGGCGCGCTGATGAAATCGACTTTGCCCACCAGCGTGCGGCGCGAATGTTCGGTGCGGAACAGGATTACCTTTGGCACGACATAATAGAGATAGGACGAGCCGAACGAACCGGGGAAACGCACCTTCGGTTTGTCGTAGTCGCCGGTGCTCACCAGATTGATATTGCCTTCGCCGTCGATCTGCCCGCCGGAGAGAAAGAACACGTCGATGCGGCCTTGTCCCGCGCAGTCGAACAGTTCACGCGCGCCGTCAGTGAAGAAATTGTGCTTGCGGCTTTGCAGCAGCGAGACGTAGGGCCTGCCCAAACCTTGCAACTTGCCGCGCTCGCGCGCCAGCAATGCGGCGGCCGCGGGGATCGGCGAAGCGTTGCCGACCGCGACATGGCGCACATCGCCGATCAAGTCTGCGATCACGCAGGCGAGAAGTTCTTCAGGACGGATTGTTAGTCCATTCATCGGCCGGTGCCTACTTCTCCCTCCCCCGCTTGCGGGGGAGGGTTAAGAAAAAATTTCACGCCGCGCGTTTTTCATGCACATACCGCTTGAGATAATCGGCGAAGCCATCCGCCGTGGCGGCAAGCCGCGCGTATTCGGCGAGATGCGCCGCATCGGCGGGGTAATGATCCGGCAGCGGCAGCGGCCATGCGCCGCGCGGCGCGAGCGCGATGCTTTCCACATAAAAACCCGGCAGCGTGCCGGCCGCCAGCACGGGGTCGGCAAGCAGGTCGCCGTCGTGCAGTTTCTCCACGGTGACGATGGTCTTTTCCGCCGCATGCGCCATGGTCGCCAGTTCGCGCTGGCGGCCGATCCAAACATTGCCGTTGCGGTCGGCCATCGGCGCGTGGATCAGCGCCACGTCCGGCTTGAGCGCCGGCAGCAGCACGATCGGATCGTCGTCACCGAATGGATTATCCGCCAGCTTCCAGTCCGGACGCTGCTTGAGTACGTCGGAACCGATGAGCCCGCGCAGCGGCATGAACGGCACGCCCTTTTCCGCTGCCTGTAGCGCGGCATGCAGCGCCGGACAGGTTGCGTCCATCATGCGGATGATGCCGCGCATCACCGCATCGCAAAATCGCGGCGCCGGCCCGAATTCGCCGAGGCTGACGGCGGAGGTTTCCAGCGTCGCGACGCAGTCGGCGCCGATCAGCAAATCCGCTTGCAGGCTCGATGTCGGCAGCGCCACAAGGTGCAAGCGCTTGACGCCGCGTCGGACCAGCGCGCGGGTTGCCTCCATCGGCACACCGGAGACTTCGCGCGGCACCACCAGCAGGCAGCCGTCCGCAATCGGCGCAAGCGCCTCCTCGACGGTGTTGGCAAAAAGCGGCATGAAGCCCCGGTATATGGACGGCCCCTTTTCCCATTCTTGTGCTTGTATGGTCCACTGGATTCTGCTGCTTGTAATCGCCAATATCCAGCCGGAAGTGCCTCATGACATTTGAAGACAAGTTACGCGCGGGCCGCTTCGTGATCACGGCGGAAGTAACCCCGCCGGTCTCCGTCGTCCGCGGCGATCTGCTCGCCAAGGCCTTGCCGCTCAAAGGTCTGGTCGATGCGGTCAACGTCACCGATGGCGCGGGCGCCCGGCCGCATCTCGGCGCGATGACCGCCGCCGCCATGCTGGTTGAGCAGGGCATCGAGCCGGTGCTGCAGATCACTTGCCGTGACCGCAATCGCATCGCGTTGCAGAGCGATCTCATCAGCGCGGCGGCGAGCGGCATCCGCAACCTGCTGATCCTGCGCGGCGACAATCCCGACCTTGGCGATCAGCCCGACGCCAAGGGCGTGTTCGATCTGCATCCGCGTGAATTGATGGAGACGGCGCGCATGTTGCGAGACCGCGGCGAGTTGCCGCCGGGGCGCAAAGTTTCAGGCCGCGCGCAATTTTTCATTGGCGCCGCCGACAATCCGATCGACCCGCCGCCCGGCTGGTCGCCGGATAGCTTGCAAGCCAAGATCGATGCCGGCGCGCAATTTGCCCAGACGCAATTCTGCATGGATGCCGGCGTCGTGCGGCGATATCTGGCGCGGCTGGCCGAGCGCGGGCTCGCCGGTCGCCTGTTCATGCTGATCGGCATTGCGCCGCTGCGCTCGGCGCGGTCGGCGCGCTGGATGCGCGACAAATTGTTCGGCACCGTGATGCCCGAAGCGGTGATCGCGCGCATGGAGCAAGCGAGCGACCCGGCAGACGAAGGCCGCCGTATCTGCCTCGAGATGATCGAGGAATTGTCGCAGATTTCGGGAGTGGCCGGCGTCCATATCATGGCGCCGGGCAACGACTCGGTCATTCCGGAAATCGCCGCCGCGGCGAGGCAGAAGGTGCCGCGCGTGCAATAGTTCAGGACGACGCGCGCAAGCCACGCACCGCCGCGAACAAATCCTTCACCGCCTGTTCCGCGATATTGCGTGTGATGAACACCACGCGGCTCTCGCGGTTTTCATCCGGCCAGGTTTCCAGCTCGACCGGCGGATGCGCGAGATGCTGCACGAACTGGACGACCACCGGGCCGCGGCAACCCTCGACGTTGAGCAGACCCTTGACGCGCAGCAGGTCGGGACCGCGCAGCGCCATCAGCGTTTCCATCGCGCGCGCGAATGCGTTCCAGGCCATCGGCGCGGTATCGGTTATGACGAAGCTGCCGATGCCATCGCTGTGCGCCGCTTCGGCGATAAAACCAAGACGCTCGCCATGCAGTGCGTCGTTGGGCTCGACCATTTGGCGCGGGTCGAGCGCGCCATTAACCGCAACGTCGATGGCAGCGCGCGGATTGAGTTCGCGCAGGTGCACGATCAAGCCGGCCGTCGCCGCCTCGCCCGCGATATCGGATTTGGTCACGACAAGCCGGTCGGCGAGGATCGCCTGTTTGCGCGCCTCCGCCGACCAGTCGAGCGTCGCCTTGCCGTTGGCAGCGTCGATGGCGGTGAGCACGACCTCGACATGAAACTCGGCGCCGAGCGCGCGGTCGGTGGCGAAGGTTTGCAGGATCGGGCTCGGATCGGCGAGCCCGCTGGTCTCGATCACGATGCGGCAAAAATCTGGGATCTGGCCGCGCTCGCGTTCGGCGACCAGCCGCCGCAGCGCATTTTGCAAGTCCGAGCGCGTGTTGCAGCATAGACAGCCGTTGCCGAGCAGCACGGTTTCATCCGCGCTCGGCCGCAGCAGCACATCGTCGATGCCGACCGCGCCGAATTCGTTGACGATCAACGCGGTGCCGTGACCTTCCGGTGTTGCCAGAAAATGCCGCAGCAGCGTGGTCTTGCCGGCGCCGAGAAAGCCGGTGACGACTGTGACCGGAATGCGCGCGCCGCGCTCACGCCGTTGCCGGCGGCCGAACTGACCCGCGGCGGGTGAGGGGAACAGCGCGTTCAATCAGAAATCCATCTCAAGAATGTAGAGCCCGCCGGTGTGACGGTCGACGGTGTAGACGATTCTGCGCTCGTCCACGAACACGTCGTTGAGCTGCACCGCACCGGCCGGGGTGCCCGCAGGCGGCGGCGGCACGAAGGCGGCCACTTCTTTGGGCTGATAGGCGTTGGAAATATCGTAGGCGCGCAAGCCGCCGTTAAAGAACGTGCCGATGACGATCTCGTCGGACTGCCACGCCGTCGGCAGCTTGGCGTTTTCATGGATGTTGTGCGCGCCGAACCGGCCACCGCGGCTGGAAAAAGCGTCGACCGGCGGCATCGGGCAGGTGGCGATCGGCATCAGATTTTTTTCTTCGCGCGCATCGAGAATCCAGATCAGCTTCGGCCAGTCCAGCGCATTATTCTCGGTCGATTCGTCGGTCACGATCATCAGGTTGCGGTCGAACAGCGGCATCGCCGTGTGCATGAAGCCGGTATAGGGCGGTGAATTTGTCCAGTGGCTCACCGGCTTCGGCTTCGACTTGTCGGCGATGTCCATGATGTACATGCCGCCGTCGATATAAGTGAGATAAAGCCTGTCGGGCCGCTGCGGATAGACATTGGTGTTGTGCGCGCGATAGCCCTTGTCGAGCTTGTGGCGCGCCGGCGGTTTCGCGCTGTCGCCTTCGCGCGTGCCCGGCATCCACCAGCGCCCGGCCTCGACCGGCTTCGACGGATTGCGCACGTCGAAGCAGCGGTAGAACTGGTCGTCGAGCGGATGCGTCGGTTTGAAGTCGGGCGCGCCGGACGCCATGTGCACATATTGTCCGTCGCAGAACCACAAGGCGTGCACGCCGCGCGAATTCGCGCCGGAGCAATCGGTGAACGAAATCGATTTCGGCTTTTCCGGCACCGAGACATCGAACAATTCGAAACCGGCCGGCTTTTGCCCGACCTTTTGCGTCTGATAGGCCACCGCCATGATATCGCCGGTCAGTTCTAGCGAATTCGAGCGCATGAAGCTTTGCGGCAGGTCGGTCTGCACGACCACTTTCGGCTTGCGCGGATCGGACACATCGACAGCGGTGAAATTTTTCGGCGCGCTTTCATGCGCCAGCCAGATGATGCGGCGCCCGTCCTTGGCGATCTGCACCGACATGCCTTCGCCCATGCCGCCGAAGCCGTCGAGCTGGTGCTGCGCGAGCAGTTTGAAGTTCCACGACGTGGCTTCCGACGCTTTCGGGCCAAGCGGACTATTAACGCTCGCCATTCGTCTCTCCGTAGGTCATTCCAGTTAGCCTCGCTCTTTTAGCATGAAGGCCGGCGCGCTCGCGCCGGCCTCGATGTTTGTTACGGCCTGCAAGTCGCCGTGCAGCTAGCTCAAGCGCCCGCCTTTTTGAGAAAGTCGGTGCGGAACGCCTTGTCCCAATTGGGGATGGCTTTGATCTTGTTCTCTTTGAGCAGAATTTCGGCGTGATGCTGCATGTAGGGCTTGAGGTCCGCCGGCCAGTGCGGATTGACCTCGACCCGGGCCAGCGCCTTGGCAAAGGTATCTTGCGACATCGTGTATCCCTTCGACGTGTAGAAGGAGTAGATCGTCTCGGCCACCTTCTTGGGGTTTTGCTTGAAGTCCTTTTCCACGTCGATCCATGCCTTGAGATAGGCGACGACGGTGTCGGGATGCTTGTCCACGAACTCAGGTGTCGCCGCCATGAACACCGGCAATTTATCGAAGCTGTAGAAGTCGACCAGCGTATTGGCGATGCCGTCGGCCTCCGCGATGGCGTTGTAAGGTTCGACGGTGACCATCGCGTCAACGGTCTTGGCCGCCATCGCGGCGACCATGTCGTTGACGTTCATGCGAATCTCTTGATAGTCGCCCTTGTTCAGCCCGGCGCCCTTGGCGATCTGATCCACGAAGATATTGCCGGTCGATGAGCCGGTCTGGTTGGCGACCTTCTTGCCGCGCAGTTGCTCGACCTTGGTGAGGCCGAGGTCCTTGCGCGCCATCACGCGCGCGGTTTTCCCCACATATTCGATCATGGCGATGGCGATCAGCCCGCCTTTGTCATGCCCGATGGCGAACGAGGGACCCGCATAGGTGCCCATGTCCACCTGCCGCGCCACCATCTGCTGCATGGTGAGGTTGCCGGAGGGCACGGCGAATTCCTCGAACTTGACGCCGTATTTGGCCAGCAGCCCGGACTTTAGGAGATAATAGGTCGGCATCCCCCACATGTTGGTCTGATAGCCTTGGCGGATCGTCTCCAGCGCCAATGCCGGACGCACGCCGCCCAATCCCGCTACCAGCACGCCGGCGCTCGCGCCCGCCAGATACTGCCGGCGCGTCATTCCCGTGTGCAGAACTTTCATCGCTCGTCCTCCCGTTGGTCTTTGGCCTTGTGCTTCGTTCGCTCAGGTCGTGTTCGCTCAGTCATTGGCTTTTCCGTTCGTCGCTTGCCCGGTTGCTGCTGGACCGAGTTGGCGCAGCAACTCTTTTTGATATTCCAGAAACTCGACGCTCAACGGGTCGCGCGGCCGTGGCAGCCGGATCGGCACCTCGATTTTCACGGTGCCGGGATGCGGGGTCATCACCACCACGCGATCCGCCAGATAGACGGCTTCGGCGACGTTATGCGTGACGTAGATCACGGTCTTGCGCGTTTCCCGCCACACCTCCGCGAGCAGCCGCTGCATGTCGTCGCGTGTGAACGCATCCAGCGCCGCGAACGGCTCGTCCATCAGCAATACCGCCGGATTGTAGGCGAGCGCGCGGGCGATGGCGACCCGCTGCTGCATGCCGCCCGAAAGATGATGCGGATAGGCGTTGGCGAATTTCTCCAGCTTGACCAGTTGCAGCTGCTTGAGCGCTATCTCTTCGCGCTCTTGCTTGGGCACGCCCTTCATCTCCAGTCCGAAAGTGACATTGCCGAGCGCAGTGCGCCACGGGAAAAGCTGAGCGAAGTCCTGGAACACGACGCCACGATCCAGCCCGTGCCCGGTGACGGCCTTGCCGCCGATGCGGATTTCGCCGCCAGTCGGGCTGAGGAATCCGGCGATGATGTTGAGCAGCGTGGATTTGCCGCAGCCGCTCGGGCCCAGCAGACAGAGAAATTCCGACGCCTCTATGTCGAAATTCGCCGCCTGCACGCCGGGAACGCGCCCGGCAGGCGTGTCGTAGACCAGCGAAACGTCGCGCACTTCGATATGCGACATCCGGTTTGCGCCTCTATCCCTTTGCCACCCGCGCCATGCCCCAGCGCAGGATCGTGTTACGCTCCAGCGAACCGAAAACCAGACGTTCGAACACGAAACCGATGCAGCCGATGACGGCAAGCGAAGCAATCATTACATCGGCGTTGAGGAATTCCTTGGCATCGTAAATCACCCAACCCAATCCCCAGTCCGAGGTCGCAATCAATTCGGCGCCGACCACCGCAATCCATGCGCGCTGGAACGCCTGCCGCAGGCCGGTGATGATGAACGGTGAGGCGCCCGGAATAATGACCTTCCAGAACAGAGAATTTTCGTCCGCGCCCATGACGCCGGCGGCGCGCAGCCATATCTGGTTGACCGAGCGCACACCGGACCAGGCATTGAGCAGCATCGGGAACATGGCGGCATAAAATACGATCAGCACTGTCGTCGTGTTGCCGAGACCGAACCAGAGTATGAACACCGGCACCCAGGCGAGCGACGGGATCGGCATCAGCGCGCTTGCGAGCGGCAGGAAGAATTGCTCGACCGCCCGGAAGCGGCCCATCAAAATTCCCAGTGGCAGGCCGATGACGATGGCGAGGCTGAAGCCGAACAGCATGCGGTACAGCGTGTAGCCTGCATGGCGCAACATGCTGCCGTCGGCGATCATGGACACCAGCGTGTCGGCGACCGTGGTCAGCGTCGGCAGCAAGGCACGTGGGAAAATGCCGCTGCGCGCGATGATTTCATAAATCGCCGCCGCCGCCAAGATCGTGACTGTCGCGCGGAGGATCGAGCGTGTGCCCGGTGACGGCGCGTTCATGACGCCATCATCCCCCAGCGAACGACCGTGTAGCGCTCAAGGCGCGCAAACACGTGCTTCTCCAGCGTGAGGCCGATAAGACCGATCACGAAGATGCCGGCGAGCATGACATCGGTATTGAGGAATTCGCGCGCGCCGAAAATCAGCCAGCCGAGCCCCCACGGCACCGCCGCCAGCATTTCCACCACCACCAGAATGCGCCAGGCTTGCGCCACGCCGAGCCGCAGTCCGGTGAGGATATAGGGCAGCGCGCCCGGCAGGATCACTTGCCGGAACAGCTGCCGGTTGTCCGCGCCCATGGCCTGCGCCGAGCGCACCCAGATTTCCTTGACCGCCTTCACCCCGGTCCAAGTGTTGAAGATAATGGGAAAGGCCGAGACAAAGCCCACCAGCAGAATGGTCGAAAAACTGCCGAGGCCGAACCAGAGCATGAACAGCGGCGCATAAGCCACGCCCGGAATCGGCGCGCCGATACTCACAAGCGGCAGGAAAATGTCTTCTGCGCGGCGCGAGCGCCCCATGGCAATGCCGACGGCGACGCCGGCAACGGCGGCGATTGCAAATCCCGCAAACAAACGCAGCAGCGTCTCATATGCGTGATGCGGCAAAATGCCAGCTACCGTCAGCCGCACGAGCGCGGCCGCGACTTCCTCCAGTGGCGGAAACAGCCGCGGCGGAAAGATGCCAAGCCGCGCCACCATCTCCCACAACGCGCCGACCACCACGAACGGATAGGCATTGAGCGCGAACGCGCGCAGGCGCCCGCCGGCACCGGCTGTAGCGGATGCCATCGTGGCCTCAATGGTCACGGCTGGGGCGGCATCGTGCATGACGCGGACGAATCCTCACCGGTGCGGTTTATTGTTGTTCTTTGCCGTGAGGATAGGCGGGCAATCTGGCTGCGACAAGCTGGCTGGGCTGCCATGCGGCGCAGTGCGTCACCCATTGCGGCTTACGCGCGCTATGATAGAGAGCGGACCGGTTTTTGGCATTCAGGAGACTTTAGGAAAATGGCAAAAAACACGCAAAAACTCGGCTGGATCGGGATCGGCCGCATGGGCTTCCCCATGGCGGAGCGCCTGCTCAAGGCCGGCCACGATGTCTCCATCTGGAACCGCACGCGCGCCAAGGCGGAACCGCTGGCGCAAAAAGGCGGCAAAGTCGTCGATCACCTCAAGGAACTCGCCGGCGTCGATGTGCTGTTCGCGATCGTCTCCACCGGCCAGGATCTGGAGGAAGTGTATTTCGGCAAGGACGGCGTGGTGACCAACGCCAAGGGCAAGCTGCCGGGCGTTTTTGTCGACTGCTCCTCGATCTCGGTTGAAGAGTCGGCCGCCATCCGCAAGCGCCTGAAAGAGCACGGCGTCGACTTCGTCGCTTCCCCGGTGAGCGGCAACGCCAAGGTGATCAAGGCCGGCAAGTTGTCTGCCGTCGTTTCCGGGCCGGAAGCGGCGTGCAAGGCGGCGATGCCGCTGATCGAAGTGTTCGCGCCGCAGGGCGTGTCCTATGTCGGCGACGGCGAGCTCGCGCGCATCTGCAAGATCGCGCACAACGTGATGCTTGGCGTCGTGATCGAAAACCTGATCGAAATCACGCTGCTCGCCAACAAGATGGGCGTGCCGCGCCACGCCTTCCTCTCGTTCATGAACAATGGCGTCATGGGCTCGATGTTCACGCGCTACAAGACGCCGGCGCTGGTCAATCTCGATTGGACCACCACGTTCACGCCGGAGTTGCTGCGCAAGGACCTCGACCTCGGCCTTGCGCTCGGGCGCGAATGGGATGTGCCGATGCCGGTCACGGCGGCGACGCGCGAAGTTCTGCAAAGCCATTTCGGCGCCGCCACGCTCAAGCCAAATCCGCAGGAATATCTACAGATGGATTTCGCCGCGCTGGCTGAGACGATGGCGCTGGCGTCCGGCATGAAGCTTGAGAGCGAGAACAAGAACGTCGGGACCGGGCTGGAAAGTTGAGCCCGGCCGTTTGGGCAGTGCTGCTCGCCAAAAAAAAGGGCCGCCGGAGCGGCCCTTGTGCATAGGTGGAGGATTCTCGCCGCCATCTTCCGTCGCATGGAAAAAGGCGACTGCGCACACGACCACTGAAGCGGCCCAGGCCTCGCGTCACAAGTAAATTACGCATAAATTTCCCGTTTTCGCGGCATACGGCATAATCTACCGGCATGCCCGGCACAGGAGCCAAACCACTCATGGCCTTCAGGCTTTATAACGCGCCGCAATCCACCTGCAGCCAGCGGGTGCGATTCGTGCTCAACGCCAAGAACATTGCCTTCGAGGAGGTCAAGCTCGACCTGCTCGCGGGCGACCAGCTCAAGCCGGATTATCTCAAGCTCAATCCGAATGGGGTTGTGCCCACGCTCGATCATAACGGCGACATCGTCATCGATTCCTCCGTCATCATCGAATATCTCGACGAAGTCGCGCCCGAGCCCGCCAATTTCACGCCGCGCGCGCCGGCTAAGCGCGCCGCCATGCGCGCGCATATGCGCTTCATCGACGAGATGCCGGCCGCCGCCGTGCGCGTGCCCACCTTCAATCTCGCCTTCCTGCCGCGCTTTGCCGCCATGAGCCCGGAGGAGTTCGTCGCCTTTGCGGAATCCAAGCCGCTGCGCAAGGAGATGATGCTGGCGATGGGGCAGAAGGGTTTTCCCGAAAAGGAGATGAACGCGGCGCTCGACCGCATGCGGCGCACTTATGAGCGCATGCAGGATGCGATTACGGAGAGCGGCGGGCCGTTCCTGATGGGGCGCGAAATCACGCTCGCCGATGTCGCGTTGATGCCGGCCATCGTGCGCATGGACGATCTCGGCCTCGGCGACATGTGGAAGGACCAGCCGCTGGTGGCGAAATGGTACGACGCCATCCGCGCGCACCCGGCCTACAAGCCGACCTATTATTTAGGAAGCCTGCTGACCGAGCGCTTCCCGCATTTGAAGGAAAAGCGCGCGGCGGCGAAAGCCTGACGCGCGATCGCGATCAAGCAGTGCGATAGAACAGGTGGCCGAGCCGCCACATGCGGCGGAAGAAGGCGCGGGCAAGTTCACGCCGTTCGGACACCGCCGCCGGTTCGCTCAGCTTTCCGGCGATTGCCGAGATCGACGTCTGTCCGTCCGCGGCTTGCAGCAGAATTTGCTCCGGCGGCGTCAGAGTGAACTGGAACTGACCGCGCTGGGCCTTTCCGCCGCCGAGCGGCGTCAGCGAAGGATGGCGGACCGGCCGGTAGCGGAGCCAATCGGTGCCATCGAAGCTGATGCGCCAGGGCGGATCGTCGCTTGGGTGCCGCGCCACAAAGCTGTGCCGCATGTTGTGCAGCGTGAAGTCGTCGACGACGCTCCACTCATCTTGTTCGTTGAGCCCATCGAGGCGCGGCCACATTTCCGATGCCGGATCGATGTGCGCATCGCGCGTGTAAAGCCCGTTGTCGTTCCATCCCTGGAACGTCAATCCCGCCCCGGAGACGAGATCGAGCGCCTCCTGCACGGAATAGGCGCGGTCCTGCACATGCAGAAAAATATCGACAAGCTCGGCGTCTTCGATCTGCACGCCCGGTCCCGGCAGGAACCAGCGCGCGTAATGATGCGCGGGCAATTCCTGCAAGACCTTGCGGACGAATGCGATGCCGCCCGCGTCCTGCGCGACGCCCAGGCGCCGGAACATATCCTGAAGAAAATAGACGCCGACGCGCTTGGCAGAGGCATAGACCATCGCGTAGATCGCGCCGCGCGGCGATAGAGCGGAGGCGAGCGCGCGCAGGCCCTCGTCCGGCCGCTCCATGTGATGCAGCACGCCGGTGCAAATGATGAGATCGTATCGTTCGCTTGAGGCTCCAACCTCCACAATATCGCGCCGCTCCAGCTTAAGATTTTTCAGCCCGTGCCGTTCGGCGAGTTGCTTCTGGTGCGCAAGGCTGGCCTCCGAGAGATCGATGCCGGTGACCGAACACTCCGGATTATTGTAGGCGACGTGAGCGGCCTGGCTGGTGCCGCAACCGGCCGAGAGAATCCGCAGGTTGTTTCGCGGCGGGCCCTCCGGCCATAAATGCGCCGAGAAATATTTCGGATCGGCACGTTCTGTCTTGTCGCGGGCGGCCTTGCCGCTGAGATCGTCGAGCGGCGGCGGATAAATGTGCCGCTCATATTGCGCCGCGACGCGCTGCGAAACGGTGTTCATGCCTTATTGATAGCAAAGGGCTCGAACCTCGTCGCGCCGCTTGCCGCCGTAATCCACTGCCGTAGATGGGCGCGATCAGGTCTTGCAGACGGCTTCCCGGCAAAGTTTCTGCAATTCCGGGAACGGCTGGTAAGCGGCGTTGCCGCACAACTCGCGGCTCGCCTCCACGATCTGCGTCATCTGGCCGGCGTAATAGAACACCGCCTTGTCCTTGCTGCCGGCATATTTGCCGAAGTCGTCCTTGGCATTGAACCGCACGCAGACCACATAGCGCGTGGCGCCGGCGTTGGTTTTCAAGGCCGGTTCGGCAATAAAGGCGTCGCGGATGTTGGTCGGGTCGGTGAGCTGCTCTTTGATCTGTTCCAGGATTTTGTCTTTGTAGTTGGCCGGAAAAACATTCGCCTCGACCGGTTTGTCGTCGCCGGTGCCGCACGCCGCAAGCGCGACGGCGAGGAAAGCCGCCGGCCAGGCGATGTTGAGCCGCTGCCGTTGCGGGCGCAATGTCTACCGCCCCACGATCATGAGGAGAATCGTCCACACCGGCGAACCGAAGGCGCCATCGAGCGCGGTCGTGATATCGCGCAGGAGTGCCGGCGCCTGGTCGCTGTAGCCGTAAGCCATCACCACAAACAGCAGCGGTAGGATCGCCGCGGTCCAATACAGCCACGACAACAGCCGCGCACGATTTTCCGCGGCGTGTTTGGGATTGGGAACTTGCGGCGACAGATAATTTTTCATAGGCGCCCGCGCTCCGAAATGACGAACAGGATCAATACCTGTTCGCGATCGGCAATTCCTCCGCCGGGAACAGCGAGATCACCCGGCAGCCCTTGTCGGTGACGACGACCTCTTCCTCGATGCGCGCGGCGGAATATCCGTCCGTCGCCGGGCAGTAGGTTTCGATCGCGAACACCATGCCTTCCTTGATCTCGGTCGGGTGATCCATCGACACCACGCGCGAGATGATCGGCCGCTCGTGCAGCGCCAAGCCCAGCCCGTGGGCGAATTGCAGGCCGAAGGCCGCCATCTCGTCGGGGAAGCCGAATTCGTCGGCTTTCGGGAACACCTCGCAGATATGCGCGGTGGAGGCGCCCGGCCTGATCCGCTCGATGGCGTTGTCGAGCCACTCGCGCGCTCGTCTGTAGGCGTCGTGCTGCACCGGCGTCGCGCGCCCGACATTGAAGGTGCGGTAGTAGCAGGTGCGGTAGCCCATGAACGCTTGCAGGATGTCGAAGAACGCCTGGTCGCCGGGGCGGATCATGCGGTCGGTGAAATTATGCGGGTGCGGATTGCAGCGCTCGCCGGAGACGGCGTTGACCGCCTCCACGTCGTCGGAGCCGTGCGTGTAAAGGAACTTGTTGACCTCGGCGACCACGTCGTTCTCGCGCACGCCGGGGCGCAGCATTTCGTTAACGAGGTCGTAAGCGCCGTCCACCATCGCGGCGGCGCGGTTGAGCAGCGCGATCTCGTCCATGGATTTGATCTCGCGCGCCTCCAGCATCACCTGCTGGCCGTCCTGGATTTTCAGCCCGGCTTTTTCCAGCTCAAACATCATCGGCGGCTCGATGATGTCGACGCCGACCGGCATGTTGCCGACGCCGGCTGCCTTGATCAGCGAGGCGAGCTCCTCGGCGTGGCGCTTCATCAGACCGAATTGCGGCGCGACGGTGCCGCGCAGACCGACGAGGCCGGCCTTGCAGTTCTCCGGCCTGAGCCAGGGGGCATAAAGCTTGTGGTGGACGGCGGCCGAGCCGAAGTCCCACAGGATCGGCTCGCCGCCGCGCGTGAGCAGCGTCCAGCGGGCAAGCTTGTCGCGCTCCCATTCGCCGATCTTGGTCGAGGTGAGGTAGCGGATGTTGTTGACGTCGAACACCAGCAGCGCGCCGAGATTGGATTTCTCCAGTGCTGCCTGCGCGCGGCCGAGGCGATAGCGATGCAGGCGGCGGTAATCGACGCGCTCCTCGAAATCGACGCCCATGATGCCGAGCGCCGGCAGCGCGCGGCCCCAGTTGTGGCGCGGGTTGATGTCCTCGGGCAGGATTTTGCGCGGGTCGCGCGTGATGTCGTCCATGGAGGCCTCCTTGATACTTCTTGGAGTGATTATAGCACTCCGCTCTCCGTGTCGTCATTCCGGGATGGCCCGCAGGGCCAGGCCCGGAATCCATAGCCCCGGTTTGTGAGTATGGATTCCGGGCTCGCCGCTTCGCGGCCCCGGAAAGACGAAGCTAACCGACCTTCTTCCCCCATAGTCGGCGGGAGGCGATGTCGGCGCCCTGACGCAGCGATTCCAGCTTCTTCCACACCACCGGCGCGATCACCCATTCGCGCCCGGCAAAGGTGCCGAAGCCGCAATCGGTCGAGGCGATGATGCGTTCGCGGTCGCCGACGACGGAGACAGCCTCCTCGATGCGGCGTGCCACCAGTTCGGGATGTTCGACGAAATTGCTGGTGGTCTCGATCACGCCCGGGATCAGGATCAAATCCTTCGGCACGGGGATTTTCTTCAGCACGCTGTATTCATGCGCGTGGCGCGGATTGGCGAACTCCAGGCTGAGGGCGCCGACATTGGCCTTGAGATAGATCGGCAGCACCAGTTCGAGCGCGATGTCGTGGATATGCGGGCCCTCCCAGTTGCCCCAGCAGCAATGCAGCCGCACGCGGTCGCGCGGGATGCCCTCGATGCCCTGGTTGATCGCGTCCAATTGCGCTTCGCAGATTTTCTGGAATTCGGCGTCGGTCTTGTCCTGGAAATTGATCGTGCGCGACATGGCGAGATCTGGCGCGTCGATTTGCAGGATCAGCCCGCCTTCGTGGATCGCGCGATACTCATGGCGCATCTCGCGTGCGATCGCCTTGAGATAGGATTCGTAAGAATCGTAATAGGCATTGAGCATCGTGGTCGCGATAATGCCGGGTGAAGCCGCGGTCATGAACATTTCGGAGAATTTCGCGCCCGCCTGCTTTTTGAAGCGCGCGATCTCCCCCTTGATGCCGGCGGTGTCGAGATATTTGAGTTCCGCGACCGCCTGCGGCGCGTTCTGTCCCTTGCCGCGGCGCGGAAAGCGGCGTTTCTGCACCTCGATCAATTCCGGGAATTCGATCAGGTCGCGGCCCATGGGACGCTTCGACTCGCCGCCGAAACCGGACATGCGTTCCGGCACATAGGTCTGGAAGCCGACCCGCTGCTGCTCGCCGTCATTGCCGATATCGATGCCGGCGGCGCGCTGGCGCTCGGCCACGTCGGCGACCGCGCTGTCCATCTCGGCGGCCAGCTTTTTGGCGTCGATTTTTTCGCCGGCCTCACGGCGGATCAACAGGTCGGTCAGCACATCGTTGCGCGGCAGGCTGCCGACATGGGTGGTGAGGATTCGATCCCGGCTCAAATTCATGAACTCAACTCCTGCAGCTTTTCAGGCGGCGCGCCAGATTGCGGCCCCCGGTGAGGGCCTGCATAATAGCCGCGTTTTTGGGGGGAATGCATGGCTCTCGCCGCCGATGCCCACGCTGCGTCCGACCCGGTGGGCAGTATCCCGCGCAGCTACAATTTCGCCGCGGATATTCTGGAGCGCAATCTCAAGGCCGGCCGCGCCGACAGGCCGGTCTTCATCGATCCGCGCGGCACATGGAGCTATGGCCAGCTCGCCGACCGCGTGGCGCGTTTCGGCCATGCGCTGCGCACGCTTGGCATGCAGCGCGAACAGCGCTTGCTGATTGCGCTGCCCGACGGCATCGACTGGCCGACCGCTTTTCTCGGCGCGCTCAAGACCGGCATCATCGCCGTGCCGCTCAATACGCTGCTGACCGAAGACGATTACGCCTTCATGCTGGCGGACAGCCGCGCCAAGTGCCTGATCGTGTCGGAAGCGCTGTATCCGAAATTCGAAAAGCTGATCGGCCAGGCCTCCGACCTCGAACACGTCGTCGTTTCCGGCGACAACGCGCACGGCCACAAGCGCTTCGAGGATCTCATCGCCGCCGCCAAGCCGGAGCCCTACACCGCGGCGACGGTGGCCGACGACATGGCGTTCTGGCTCTACACCTCCGGCTCGACCGGCAAGCCGAAGGGCGCCGTGCACGTGCACGCCAATCTGCGGCTCACCCACGATCTCTACGGCGGTCCTGTTCTCGGCCTGAAGGAGAACGACCTCTGCTATTCGGTGGCGAAACTGTTTTTCGCCTACGGCCTCGGCAACGCCATGACGTTTCCGATGTCGGTCGGCGCCGCCACCGTGCTGCTGCCGGATCGGCCGACGCCGGACGGGGTCGCTGCGCTGCTTCGTCAACATCCGGTGACGGTGTTCTTTGCGGTGCCGACATTCTATGGCGCGTTCCTGGCGAGCCCGGCCGCGCCGCAAGGATCGGAGGTCAAGCTGCGCTGCTGCATTTCCGCCGGCGAGGCGCTGCCGGCCGATATCGGCGCGCGCTGGAAACAGCGATACGGCCTCGACATTTACGATTCGCTCGGCACCACCGAGATGCTGCACGTCTACATCGCCAACCGCGCCGGCGCGATGCGGCCCGGCACCACCGGCAAGGCCGTCCCCGGCTATGAGCTCAAGCTGCTCGACGAAGCGGGAAATCCGGTGAAAAAAGGCGAGATGGGCGAGCTCTATGTGCGTGGGCCGTCCGCCGCGGTGATGTACTGGAACAATCGCGAAAAGTCGCGCGCGACATTTCTCGGCGATTGGACGCGCACGGGCGACAAATACATCGAGGACGAAGACGGTTTTCTCGTCTCCTGCGGGCGGCAGGACGACATGCTCAAAGTCTCCGGCATGTATGTCTCGCCGTTCGAGGTGGAGGCGGCGCTGCTCACCCATGCCGACGTGTTGGAAGCCGCCGTGGTCGGCTGGCTCGACGAGCAGAAACTGGTGAAGCCGAAGGCCTTCGTGGTGCTCAAGGCGCAGGATGCAGCCTGCGAAGCGCTGGCGCGCACGTTGCAGGACCACGTCAAAGCGAAACTGGCGCCCTACAAATATCCGCGCTGGGTCGAGTTCCGCAAAGAACTGCCGAAAACGGCGACAGGAAAAATTCAGCGCTTCAAGTTGCGCGCCGAGGGCAAGATTTCCTAATTCGAGCGGTTGATCCGTCATCCTTCGAGGCTCGCTTGCGCTCGCATCTCAGGATGGCGGTCGGTCGCGTCTGGCTTGACTTGGCTAATGCATTATAGTTCAGTTCGGCAAAACCATCAGGAACTATAGTTCGTGGCAGTCGGCAAGCTGAAAACACGCGAGAAATCAGCGCTCAAGCCCGCAGCCGCGGCCGCCAATGCAGACGCGGCCTTCGTCGCCGAGCTCGGGCGGCAGGTGCGGCTTGGCCGCGCCAAGCGCGGCATCACGCGCAAGCAACTCGCCAAGGATTCCGGAATCTCCGAGCGCTATCTGGCGCAGATCGAGGGCGGGCAGGGCAATCCTTCGGTCATCGTGCTCAAATCCATCGCCGCCGCCATTGACGTGCCGATCG
>CAMAWF010000049.1 GCA_945861895.1 Rhizobium sp. Q54 | reverse complement strand
AGCGATTACGCCATTCCACCGAACTATTCGGTCACCGGCGTAATCGACAACACCACGTTCTCGCAACGCTCGCCGCTGTTGGGCATGTTCGATCTGAACAGCAAGAACAGCCCGTTCGGCTGGTAACCGCCGCAAACCGCGGCCAGTCCCCGTCAAGCCGCCAGCTTTTCCATCTCGGCGACAATCGCTGCGCCCATTTCCGACGTGCTGACAAGATTGCAACCTTCCGACTTGATGTCGGTGGTGCGCAGACCCCTGGCCAGCGCCGCCGCGATGGCGGCATCGATCAGGTCGGCCTCTTTGCCCATGCCGAACGAATAGCGCAGCGCCATTGCGAACGAGGCGATCATGGCGATCGGATTGGCCATGCCCTTGCCGGCGATGTCGGGCGCCGAGCCGTGCACCGGCTCGTACAGCGCCTTGCGCTTCTTGGTCTTCGGATCGACTTCGCCCAAGGACGCCGACGGCAACATGCCGAGCGAGCCGGTAAGCATCGCCGCCACGTCGGAGAGCACGTCGCCGAACAGATTGTCGGTGACGATGACGTCGAACTGCTTGGGATTGCGCACCAGCTGCATGGCGCCGGCATCGGCGAGCTGATGCTCAAGCTGCACGTCCTTGAATTCGCGCGCGTGCACCTGCGTCACCACCTCGTTCCACAACACGCCGGATTTCATCACATTGCGCTTTTCCATCGAGGTCACTTTGTTGCGGCGCTTGCGCGCCAATTCAAACGCAACACGCGAGATGCGCTCGATCTCGTAAGTGTCGTAGACTTGGGTGTCGATGGCGCGCTTCTGGCCGTTGCCGAGATCGGTGATGGTCTTCGGTTCGCCGAAATAAACGCCGCCGGTCAGCTCGCGCAAAATAATGATGTCGAGCCCGTCGACGAATTCGCGCTTCAGGCTGGATGAGTCGGCAAGCGCCGGATAACAGATCGCCGGACGGATGTTGGCGAACAATGCGAGGTCCTTGCGCAGCCGCAACAAGCCGGCCTCGGGGCGCACGTCGTAGGGTACCTTGTCCCATTTCGGCCCGCCGACCGCGCCGAAGATGATGGCATCGGCGGCGTTGGCTTTCGCCATGGTCTCGTCGGTGACGGCGACGCCGTGCACGTCGTAGCAGCAGCCGCCCACCAGCCCCTCGTCGGTCTCGAACGTGCCCATCTTGTGGGAGTTCATCCAACCGATTAGTTTTTTGACCTCGGCCATGACTTCCGGACCGATGCCGTCGCCGGGGAGAAGAAGGAGATTGTGGGTCGCCATGAATGCGCCTCGTTCGCACTAACTTCATCTTGTCATTCCGGAAGCCGAGCGAAGCGAGGCCATCCGGAATCCATAATCCCAGAGCCAGAGATTACGGATAGGCAGGGATTATGGATTCCGGGTTCGCGCTTCGCGCGCCCCGGTATGACAGCGAGAGGATTGCTAAAGCCCCGCGCGGGGAATGGCAAGGCAGCGCGGCCGCCGCGGTTTCCCGCGACAGCCGCAACGATTGCCGGAATGCGCGCCGGATCAGATCGCCAAGGTGCCGGCCCTGGCGGCGGCGTAACGCTCCTCGACCTTGTTCCAGTTCACCACGTTCCACCACGACTTGAGGTAATCGGCGCGGCGGTTCTGGTATTTCAGATAATAGGCATGCTCCCACACGTCATTGCCCATCAGCGCCATCAGCCCGTCCATGATCGGCGTGTCTTGATTAGGCTTGCTGACGAGCGCAAGCTTGCCGTCTTTCGACACGCTGACGAAAACCCAGCCGGAGCCGAAGACGCGGCCGCCGGCGGCGTTGAACTGCTCCTGCAGCTTGGCCAAGCCGCCGAGATCGCGGTCGATGGCGGCATTGAGATCGCCTTTCGGCTCCCCGCCGGCGCCGCCCATGATCTGCCAGAACATGCTGTGGTTGGCGTGCCCGCCGCCGCTGTTGCGCATGGTGGTGCGGATCGCTTCCGGCACTTCGTTGAGCTTGGCGAGAATTTCGTTCAACGGCATGTTGGCCATGCCGCCGAGCTGATTGGCTACGCCGTTCAAATTGTTCACGAAGGCGGCGTGATGGCGATCGTGATGGATCTCCATCGTCATGGCATCGATGTGCGGTTCATTCTTGTTGTTCGCATAAGGGAGAGGATCGAGCTTGAACGGTCCGGCGGGCGCCTGTGCGAAAGCGGGGCGAACAAATCCGCCAGCAACGACGGCTGCCAAACCGGTAATAACGGTACGGCGGTCAGCGCGAAGCATAACCATTCTCCTGTATGTTTCCTATTTATTGGCCTTCACGGAACTGCCGACGGCAGTTCTTAGGCCAATCATGCTGTGACTAAGCCGCGGAAAATGTCAAAGCCCGCTGAACCAGTTGTAGCCTTTGTCTTCCCAGTAGCCGCCGAGATCCTTGTTGGTGACCTGCATTTCCATCACGTGCTTGGGATTTTTGAAGCCGAGCTTGGCGGGCATGCGGATTTTCATCGGGAAGCCGTACTTCACCGGCAAAATCTCATTGCCGTATTTGAATGTCATCTGCGTCTGCGGATGCAGTGCGGTCGGCATGTCGATGGTATTGGAATAGCCTTCGGCGCAGCGGAACCAGACATATTTCGCCCGCGTGTCGGCGCCGATGCGCTTGAGGAAATCGCGCAACGGCGTTCCGGTCCATGAGCCGATCGCGCTCCAGCCTTCCACGCAGATGTGGCGGGTGATCTGCCGCTCCTGCGGCAGCGCGTAAAGCTCCTCCAGCGTCCATGGCTTTTTGTTTTCGACCAGCCCGCCGACGATGAGCTTGTAGGTCTTGCCATCCACCTCCGGCGCCTCGTCCTCGGTGTAATAGGCATTGAACGGAAAATCCTTGCTAATGTCGCTTTCGGCATAGACCGGCGCGAGCTTGTTTTGATTGAACAACACCGCCTGCGCGCCGTCGTTGAATTCGGAAATCTTGCGCAAAACGCTTTCGGCCGAAAAGCCGTCGTTGATGTCGCAGCCGGTGAGAAATGTCAGCGCGCCGAGGCTGGCCGCCCCGCGCAGGAACAGCCGCCTGGCCGGATCGGGCATCAGCTTTGCCGCGTCCTTGACCAGAAGTTTGGCATCGACTCCGGGAATGATTCTGCGCTTGCGCATTGCTGTTTCCTATTTCCCGGCGATCATGGCGCGCAAACTCTTCGGCACCAGCAGCGCCAGCACGACATGCACGAGCAGAAATCCGACGATCGCCGCCATGGCGAAGAAATGGACATAGCGCGCGATGTCGTATCCGCCGAACAAAAAGGTCAATTCCTGCAATTGAACCGGCTTCCAGATCGCAAGGCCGGAGAGCACGACCACGACGCCGCACAGGATGACGCCGAGATACAGCAGCTTCTGCACAGCGTTGTAGACCGACAAATCCTCATGCGCGAGCTTGAACGTCAACGCGGCTTTCACCTCGGCCAGCACATCCGCTGGCCGGATCGGCAATAGCTTGCGGCGGAAGCGCCCGCCGATCAGGCCGAGCGTCACATAAACAATGCCGTTAATCACCAGCACCCACATGGCCGCGAAATGCCACATCAGCGCGCCGGCGAGCCAGCCGCCGAGCGTGATCTCGTTGGGAAAATCGAAATCCTCGAATAGCGGCGACGCGTTATAAATGCGCCAGCCCGAGAGGATCATAATGATGATCGCGACGGCATTGATCCAGTGCGTGATCCGCACCCAGAGCGGATGGATAATGGCGCTTTTCGCGCCCGCCCGCCGGCCTGCTGCCGCTTGAACGCTCATGGATGCTCCACCAATCGACAGTCTGCTGATCGTGCGCTGATACTATATACGGCTGACCGGGCCCGCGGGTTGCACGAGCCAGGTCGTTTGCGATCAATTTTTCTTCATGCTGTCTGACATGCCATCCTTTTTCATGCCGTCTTTTTTCATGCCGTCGGCGTTTTTCTTGTCCGACATGGCCTCCGGCTTCATCCCGGTCTTTTCCGACTTCATGCCATCGGACTTTTCCATTTTGTCCATCTTGTCCTTGCCTGCGGTTTGCGCGAAGGCCGCGGGTGCGAAGGCAAGGCTCGCCGCCGTCAGGGCCGGCAGTAGAATCCTATATTTCATGGGAGATCCCTCCTGGTTCTGCGTTCAACGCCCGCAACCGCTAACATGCGGCCGGAACACGAACGCATCAGTTTCCCGTTGCTCGAACGTCACACCGCCTCACGGTTTTGTGAGAATGCAAAGCGCGGTATAGAAAGAGCGCCGGTTCACGCGCGAGACCCATCATTCATGACCAAGACCAATCCCGGCAATTTCTTCGAAGACTTCCGCATCGGCCAGAGCATCCGCCACGCCACGCCGCGCACCGTGACCGCGGGCGATGTCGCGCTTTACAACGGCCTGTTCGGGCCGCGCTTCGCGGTGCAGAGTTCCGATGTCTTCGCGCGGACGATCGGCTATCCGCGTTCGCCGGTCGACGATCTGCTGGTGTTTCATGTGGTGTTCGGCAAGACCGTGCCGGATATTTCGCTGCATGCCATCGCCAATCTCGGCTATGCCGGCTGCCTGTTCCGCGCTCCGGTCTATCCCGGCGACACGCTCAATGCGGTGTCCGAAGTCATCGGGCTGAAGGAAAATTCCAGCCGGAAAACCGGCGTGGTCTACATCCGCTCGACCGGGTTCAAGCAGGACGGCTCGCCGGTGCTCGAATATGTGCGCTGGGTGATGGTGCAAAAGCGGGACGCGACGGCGGAGGCGCCGGCCGATCATGTGCCGCGGCTGCCGGCGCTGCTCGATCCGAAAGTGCTGGGCGCCGGCTGCCCACCGCTCGATGCAAATGCCTACGATCTGGTTTTTGCCGGCAGCCCGCATCGTCACGGCGACTACCACAAAGGCGAAAAAATCGACCATGTCGATGGCATCACGGTGGAAGAAGCCGAGCATCAAATCGCCACGCGGCTTTACCAGAACACGGCGCGCATACATTTCAATCAATTCGCCGAGAGCAAAGGCCGCTTCGGCCGCCGCTTGATTTATGGCGGCCATGCGATTTCGCTCGCGCGCACGCTCACCTTCAACGGCCTCGGCAATGCGTTCCACATCGCGGCGATCAATGGCGGGCGGCATGTCGCGCCGATCTTTGCCGGCTGTACGTTGTTCGCGTGGTCGGAAGTGCTCGACACGTCGGAACTGCCGGGACGCGCCGACGTCGGCGCCTTGCGCTTGCGCACCGTCGCGACCAAGGACCAGCCCTGCGCCGATTTTCCGCTCAAGGTTCACGCCCGGGCCGGCCAAGGGCCGGACCCGGGTGCCGGCGCCGACGACGACCCCGCCGTCATCCTCGATCTCGATTATTGGGTATTGCTGCCGCGCTGAGAATTCGCGCCTTCGCGCATATGATCGACCAGCTGGCGTGCAAATGGCGGCAACGCATCGAAGTTGCGGATGCAGATGGTGAGATCGCGCAACGCCCAGGCGTCGGTCAAATCGACATTGCGGATCGACATGGTCTTTGCCGCCCAGCGCGCCGTTGTCGCCGGGACGATGCCGACGCCGACATTGTGCTCCACCAGCCGGCAAACGGCATCGAAGCTGCGCAATTGCACGCGCAGCCGCAGCGGCCGGCCGACGCGGCTTGCTTTGTCGGCGAGAAAGCGTTGCAGGGCGCTGGCCCGGTCGAGCCCGACGAAATCGTAGTCCAGCACTTCGGCAAAACTGATTTCGGCGCGCTTGGCGAGCACATGATCGCGCGCAACCACCAGCACGAAACGGTCGCTGCGAAACGGATATGTCGTCAGCCGGCTGGCATCGACGGTGCCGGCCACGATGCCGATATCGCCGACGCCTTCGGCGATGAGGCCAACGATTTCATCGCTCAACCGCTCTTCCAGATCGACGCTGACGTTTGGATGCGCGGCCAGAAACGAGCTCAGCGTTTCGGGAAGAAATTCGGTAAGCGCATTGGTATTGGACAGCACCCTGATCTGGCCGGCGAGGCCACCGGCATAGGCGCCAAGATCTTCGCGCAAACGCTCGGCCTGCGCGAGTATTGTGCGGGCATGTTGCAGCAGCGTGCGGCCCGCCTGAGTCGGCGTCACGCCATGCCGGCCGCGCAGCAAAAGCGGCGCGCCGAGCGCCTCTTCCATTTTGCGGACACGGGTGCTGGCGGCGGCGAGCGCAAGATGCGCGCGTTCCGCACCATGCGTGATGCTGCCGGATTCGACGATATGTCGGAACAGGCTGAGATCGGTGAGGTCAAATCGCATGGCTAGGAGCCTTCTTATTTGACGAAGGCAAGCTATGCGAAACACGTATTGAAAGCCAGTATATTAAGGGCCAAGTTTCGTTTTTGACGAATCCAGCGCCCTAATTGCTCTGGTTTCTAAACTACCGGGACTGCCGGGCTTAACGTTGACGACCTCGCCGCTGGCGCATTGCGACAGGGGCGGGCTTCTCTTAAAGAAACCGCTGCAACCCTGAGACGCCCATGGCCGAAGCCAAGGCCCCCGCCGAGCGGCCGCTGTCGCCGCATCTGCAAATTTACCGGCCGATGCTGACGATGATGATGTCCATCGTGCACCGCATTTCCGGCGCCGCACTTTATTTTGGCATGTTGCTGCTGGCCTGGTGGCTGATCTCGGCCGCCGCCGGCCCCAATGCCTATGCCAAAGTCGAAGCCTTCATGGGCAGCATCGCCGGCCGGCTTGTCCTGTTCGGCTACACCTGGGCGCTGATCCATCACATGCTCGGCGGCATCCGGCACCTGATCTGGGACATGGGGCGTGGCTTCGGCCCGCAGGAGCGCGAATGGCTTGCCGCCGCGACGCTGGTGGGCTCGGTCGGCCTCACCATCGCGCTCTGGGTCATCGGCTATCTCCTCATGGGAGGCCCGCGGTGAACGATCACCATGCCAAGCAAATGCGCACGCCGCTGCGGCAGGTGCGAGGCCTCGGCTCGGCGCGCTCCGGCACCACGCATTTCTGGCACCAGCGCGTGACTTCCGTTGCGCTGTTGTCGTTGACAATCGCCTTCGTGGTGATCGTGGTCATGCTGCTCGGCCGCAACCATGCCGCGGCGGTGCAGATTCTCGGCTCGCCGCTGGTGGCGATCCTGATGCTGCTGTTCATTTTTACCACCGCGTATCACATGTGGCTCGGCATGCAGGAGATCATCGTCGATTACGTGCATGACGACGCGTTGAAGCTGTTCACGCTGATCAGCAATACATTCTTCTGCGCCGCCGTGGGCCTGGCGTGCACCTACGCCATTCTCAAGCTCTCGTTCGGGGTCTAGCGCATGGCGGCGAACGGCAAGCCAAATGCTGCGCCTGGAGTGAACGGCCGCGCCTATCAGATCGAAGACCACAGCTTCGATGTCATCGTCGTCGGCGCCGGCGGCTCCGGCCTGCGCGCGGTCGTCGGTTGCAGCGAAGCCGGATTGAAGACCGCCTGCATCACCAAGGTTTTTCCGACGCGCTCGCACACGGTCGCCGCGCAGGGCGGCATCGCCGCCGCGCTCGGCAATATGGGCGAGGACGACTGGCGCTGGCACATGTACGACACCGTCAAGGGCGCCGACTGGCTCGGCGACCAGGACGCCATCGAATATCTGTGCCGCAACGCACCGCAAGCCGTCTACGAGCTTGAGCATTGGGGCTTGCCGTTTTCGCGCAAGGACGACGGCAAGATTTATCAGCGCCCGTTCGGAGGCATGACCACGCATTATGGCAAAGGCACCGCGCAGCGCACCTGCGCCGCCGCCGACCGCACCGGCCACGCCATGCTGCACACGATGTACGGCCAGGCGCTGCGGCATTCGGCGGAATTCTTCATTGAATTCTTCGCCATCGACCTGATCATGGACGACGAAGGCCGCTGCTGCGGCGTGGTGGCGCTCAAGCTCGACGACGGCACGCTGCATCGGTTCCGCGCCAGCATGACGATCCTGGCAACCGGCGGCTATGGACGCGCCTATTTCTCATGCACCTCGGCGCACACCTGCACCGGCGACGGCAATGCGATGGTGCTGCGCGCCGGCCTGCCGCTGCAGGACATGGAATTTGTTCAGTTCCATCCGACCGGAATCTATCCCGCCGGCTGCCTGATCACCGAAGGTGCGCGCGGGGAAGGCGCCTATCTGGTGAACTGCGAAGGCGAGCGCTTCATGGAGCGCTACGCGCCCTCCGCCAAGGACCTCGCCTCGCGCGATGTGGTCTCGCGCGCCATGACCATCGAGATCCGCGAAGGACGCGGCATCGGGCGGGCGAAGGATCATCTCTTCCTCCACCTCGATCATCTCGATCCGCAAGTGTTGCACGAGCGGCTGCCCGGCATTTCGGAATCGGCGCGCATCTTCGCCAATATCGACGTGGCGCGCGAGCCGATCCCGGTGCTGCCCACGGTGCACTACAATATGGGCGGCATCGCCACCAATCATCACGGCGAAGTGCTCACCAAGAAGAACGGCAAGGACGACAGCATCGTGCCCGGCCTGATGGCGCTGGGCGAAGCCGGTTGCGTCTCGGTGCACGGCGCAAATCGTCTCGGCTCCAATTCGCTGATCGATCTCGTCGTGTTCGGGCGCGCGGCGGCGTTGCGCTGCGCCGAACTGGTGACGGCCGGCGACAAGCATCCCGATCTGCCGAAGAATTCCGCCGAGATGCCGCTCGCGCGGCTCGACAAGTTCCGCAATGCCGCGGGCGGCACGCCGACCGCCGCGCTGCGCCTGAAAATGCAGAAGGTGATGCAGAACAATTGCGCGGTGTTCCGCACCGGCGAGGTGCTCAAGGAAGGCCACAAGCTCATCCACGAGGTTTATTCCGGCGTTGCCGACATTCGCGTTACCGATCGGTCGCTGATCTGGAATTCCGATCTGGTGGAGACGCTGGAACTGGACAATCTCATCGCGCAAGCGGTGGTGACCATGGATTCGGCGCAGAACCGCACCGAGAGCCGCGGCGCGCATGCGCGCGAGGATTTTCCCGAGCGCGACGACAAGAACTGGATGAAGCACACGCTCGCCTGGCTCGATTTCGCGGGCAAGGTGAAGATCGACTACCGGCCGGTGCACACCTACACGCTGACCAACGACATCGCCTATATCGAGCCGAAAGCCCGCGTCTACTGACGCGGCGATAAACGACACAGGATTACCGATGGCTGAATTCTCGCTGCCAAAAAACTCCAAGGTCACCGAAGGCAAGTCCTGGCCCTCGCCCATGGGCGCCGCCGACGTGACCGAATTCCGCGTCTATCGCTGGAACCCGGATGACGGACAAAATCCGCGCCTCGATACTTATTATGTCGATCGCCGCGAATGCGGGCCGATGGTTCTCGACGCGCTGATCTGGATCAAGAACCACGTCGACCCGACGCTCACCTTCCGCCGCTCCTGCCGCGAAGGCGTGTGCGGCTCCTGCTCGATGAACATCGACGGCACCAATACGCTCGCCTGCACCAAACATATGGACGACGTCAAAGGCGCGGTAAAAGTTTACCCGCTGCCGCATCAGCCGGTGGTGAAGGACCTGGTGCCCGACCTGAGCAATTTCTACGCGCAATACGCCTCAATCCAGCCGTGGCTGAAGACCGATTCGCCGACGCCGCAGGGCGAGTGGCGCCAAAGCAAGACCGACCGCGACAAGCTCGACGGGCTGTACGAATGCATTTTGTGCGCCTGTTGCTCGACCGCCTGCCCGAGCTATTGGTGGAACAGCGACCGCTTCCTCGGCCCCGCCGCGTTGTTGCAGGCCAACCGCTGGATCAAGGACAGCCGCGACGAGGCGACCGGCGAGCGGCTCGACAATCTCGAGGACCCATTCCGGCTCTACCGCTGCCACACCATCATGAATTGCGCCAAAGCGTGCCCGAAGGGCCTCAATCCGGCGAAAGAAATCGCCGAAATCAAGAAGAACATGGTCGACCGGCAACTCTGAGGTGCGTGATAGTGAAAAGGGTGCCGTCGCGAACGTGGTTGGAATTTGGCGTGGCGCGATCTCCGGTAACATGAAGGTATCGTTTCAGGCTGCGAGGTCAATCGACTGATCGATGGGCTTTGTGGCGAGCGTCTGCCAGCCATCGACCTTGCGCATGTTGATCTGACCGGAGGCAAGCAGCGCCCAGAACAGCATGGCGGCCGTGTCCGCGGACGGCAGTACCGTCTGCGTCTTGATCCGTCGCTTGAACTCCTCGTGCAGCCGCTCGATCGCGTTCGTCGTTCGCGCATTGCGCCATTGGCTCGGCGGCAGGCGGGTGAAGGTGAACAGGCGGTCGCCAGCTTCCTCCAGGCTGTCGGCGACGGCACGGTGCTTGAGCCGCCATTTGCGGATGAAGGCCCTGCGGCGAATCTCGATCTCCTCGGGCGAGGCCGCGTAGATCATGTCGGTGTAATCGGCGGTCACCTCGTCGTGCAGGCGCTCGGGCGCGTGCGCGAAAAGGTTCCTATGCTTGTGAACCGTGCAGCGCTGGACCGGCACACCGTCCCAGACAGCGGCAAGCGCCTTGTCGAGCCCCGGCGCGCCGTCGACGATGAGGAACTCTGGCCGTCGCAGACCGCGCTTGATGAGATCGTCGAGCACGGTGCGCCAGGCCTCGGTGCTCTCGCCGCCCATACTCTTGATCGCGAGCAGCACCTTCTGGCCATCCTCGCGTACGCCGATAACGACGAGCAGCGAGATCGAGGTCGCTTTGCGGTCGAGCCGGACGCGCACCACCGTGCCGTCGAGAATCAGCCGCACGATCGGCTCGTCGGCCAGCGAACGGGCGTTCCAGGCGTCCCAGTCGGTCTTCACCTTGCGCCATACCCGGCTCACAATGTCCTTGCCGACCACGCCGCCAAACAGTGCCGCGAGCGCCCGGCGCACCCGACGTGTGTTGGTGCCGGCGAGGTAGCTGCCAGCGATCAGCGCGTCGGCGGCGAGCGTGCGCCGCTGGTAAGCCCGCAGCGCCTTGCTCTTCCACTCCGTCGTCTTGCCGTCCGGGGTGCTCAGCCGGGCGCGCGGCACCTCGATCTCCACCCGGCCGAAGCTTCCCAGCAGCGACCGCGACCGGTGGCCATGGCGGTGACCGGTGGCGCCGACCGCGCCCTCGCCATGGCCGCTCGACGGCTTCGCACAGCGAGCGTAGCGCGGCCGTGACAGCGACATGTCGAGTTCACCCTCGATCATGGCATGGATGAACTCGCGAACTCGATCGCGCACCCCGGTCTCGATCGGATCAAACCAGTTGTCGAAAAGATACACAGCCGCCTCGGCGGCAGGCTGCGAAGAATCAGGCTTCGTGGTATTGCTCGTCATGGCGTGGTCTCCAGTCCGGCGCTTCAACGCCGGATGATTCGAGGTTGAACACCCCGGAGACTACGCCACCCTCAATTCCTACCAACTCCGCGACGGCACCGTGAAAAGTAATATCAACGGTCATTGTCTCGGGATCATTCATTGTGAGGGCTGTCAAAAGCCTTACTCACCATGAGACGCAGCCCTACGGACGATAGAACCTTCAACACGGTGGCAAACTCTGGATTCCCGCCGCTACTGAGCGATCGATAGAGGCTCTCCCGAGCCAATCCAGTATCCTTTGCAATCTGGGTCATCCCACGTATTTTCGCGACGTTGCCGAGCGCGTCGATGACCGATGCCGGGTCTCCCGTTGCAAGCGCGGCGTTGATTTCAGCAGCAAGCTCATCATCACTCTTTATAGATTCAATAGAATTGCGTGCTGTTCTAATGACTGGTTCATACGTATCCAAAAAACTTGCCTGCTGTGGCGCTTCTGACGGCATCCATTCATTCGAGGTTGCGCGTTTACGTAAGTCACTGCGAAATTCTGCATTAAATTGGGAAATGAAATCATCCCAATCATCTGAGGTCTTAAACGTTCTCGTCGCTTTGTCTGGAACGTTAATCAGGACTGCTTTCTTGCCCTCCCGAACCAGACGCAGAATATTCAAAATTGTCCCTGCGCTTTTTCCATCCCAGATCATTAATCCGAAGTCAGCTTCACGAGCCATCTCACGATCTTTCGCTGCGTAAAATTCGAAGCCTTTCGCATTTTTGGGTGTCTTGACCTGGAGTGTTTTCCACCGACCAATATTGTTGCGGCAACTGTCACCCGAGCAGAAAACCGTGACGTTGTCATACGAGGCGTCATGTAGATATTTTTGAACCGCTTTGTCAGCACCGTTGGCGTCGCCCACAACGATAGAAAAGCGGCTCTCGATTACGTTTTTAAGCCGTTCCTTTACCTGAGAAGACAAACGAGAAACATGGCGCGAGCCACCCACGAAAATAGTGTTCATTGGCTGCTCCGTGTACGTGTGATCGTAAAAACACGAACGTTCGCAGTTTTGCCCACTTGCATCATCACATCGGTGATTGCATTCATGGTCGAGCCAGATCGAAAGAGATCATCGAACAGCAGAATATTCTTGCCCGTGGTGAAAATTGGATCGACAACATAAAGACCAGCCAACAGTTCCTTTCGCTTTGCTGGATCACTTACATTCTTGAGTTGCGTTGGGTCTCTTGTAGTTTTGATGCAATCATTCACTGGAATACCCAACGCAGCACCAATGCCGTTGGCCATTAAAATAACGGGCTGCACGGCCCGTGCGATCGATGGAGGCACAGGAACTATCAACTCAAATTTAGCTTTGTATGGAGTGAGAAATTGCACAGCGGTTGCAACGATCTCATCGGCCGCTGACTTGTCAGCATTGTACTTCAGACGATAAAGCAACTCACCAATTTCAGAGCGCTTGTTGTCAAACCGCTCATGCCCGAACTCGTCAACACCAAGATAGGTACTGCTAGTTGTATGAACATCTAGCGCGACACCAGAACTCCATTTACCTAAGATTTTTTGCGGGCTGATGGTGGCCATAAAAAAGCGCCTTGGACTTAACGCCTAACATTGATTGTAACCCATAGGCTACAGTATTACAATGAATTTAGCGCCATAGGGTATTGTTTGCGCGCTGCGTTTAGCGCGCATGGCCCTGCGATACCGGCGTTTTCAGCGCTTGAACCTTTCTCCGCGGCGGCGCGACCAATGCTTGGAAACGCAAACCCCAAACCCAAGCCCCGGAGAAACGCCATGTTCCGCAAGCTGACACTCGCCCTCGCCGCCATCGCCATCGCCGCTTCCGCCATGGTTTCGGTCGATGCCCAGGCCAAGCCGAACAAGCCGAACGGCCAGATCAAGATCATCAAGCCACTGCATCCGAAGCCGCACTTGCACGGCCACAGGCATATCCGGCCGGTCTATGTCGTGGAGCGCTCCTATGTGCGCCCGGTGATGCTGAGCGCCCCCGTGCGCAGCATCTGCACCTGCCTGACCAAGGAATACACCCCGGAAGGCACCGTCGTGTTCAAGGATTTGTGCACCAAGGAAATGGCCAGCGCACCGGTGGAAGGCGCACCCATGCAATCGAGCGAAGCGCAAAGCCCGCAGAATTTCGCCGGCAAGACCTATCAGGACTTCCTCGCCGCCAACGGCAAGGATGACCAGAGCGCGACGCAGAAGAACTGACACGCGAGCGCGCAACAACAAAGAACCCCGGCCTTGCGCCGGGGTTTTTTCTTTTTGCGATTTCAAATCCGGTCATTCAGGGGCGCGCAATGCGCGAACCTGGAATCCAGCGCTGGATTCCGGATAGCCTCGCGGAGCCTGTCATCGGGCCGCGCTTCGCGCGGACCCGTTGGCTCGGCTTCCGGAATGACCGCTATACATAGCCGGCCGCTTATAGCTTCAACTTCTTCTTCCGCTGCCCGAGCGTGCGCAGGCGCAGCGCGTTCAGACGAATAAAACCCGCGGCGTCGCGGTGGTCGTAGGCCACCGCGCCCTGCTCGAAAGTCACCAGTTCCTGATCGTAGAGCGAATATTTGCTTTCGCGCTCGACCACAGCGGCATTGCCCTTGTAGAGCTTGAGCCTGACGCGGCCGGTGACGAATTCCTGCGACTTGTCGATGGCCGCTTGCAGCATTTCGCGCTCGGGCGCGAACCAGAAGCCGTTGTAGATCAGCTCGGCATATTTCGGCATCAGCTCGTCCTTGAGATGCGCCGCGCCGCGGTCGAGCGTGATCGATTCGATGCCGCGATGCGCCGCCAGCAAGATCGTGCCGCCCGGCGTCTCGTACATGCCGCGCGACTTCATGCCGACAAAACGGTTTTCCACCAGATCGAGCCGGCCGATGCCGTTCTCCCGGCCCAGGTCGTTGAGCCTCGCCAGCAACGTTGCCGGCGACAACTTCTTGCCGTCGATGGCCACCGCATCGCCGCGTGCGAATTCCACATCGACATAGGTCGCCTTGTCCGGCGCCTTTTCCGGATCGACCGTGCGCGAATAGACGTAATCCGGAACTTCGCTGGCCGGGTCTTCCAGCACTTTGCCTTCCGAGGACGCGTGCAGCAAATTCGCATCGACCGAAAACGGCGCGTCGCCGCGCTTGTCCTTGGCAATCGGAATCTGGTTTTTCTCGGCGAACGCCAGCATTTGCGTGCGCGACGTCAAATCCCATTCCCGCCAGGGCGCGATCACCTTCACGTCCGGCTTGAGCGCATTGTACGCAAGCTCAAAGCGCACCTGATCGTTGCCCTTGCCGGTCGCGCCATGCGCCACCGCATCGGCGCCGACTTTCTCGGCGATCTCGATCTGCTTTTTGGCGATCAGCGGCCGCGCGATCGAGGTACCGAGCAGGTATTGCCCCTCGTACAGCGCGTTGGCGCGGAACATCGGGAACACGTAATCGCGCACGAACTCCTCGCGCAGATCCTCGACGAAGATGTTGGCGTCCTTGATGCCGAGCAGGCGCGCCTTCTCGCGCGCGGGCGCGAGTTCCTCGCCCTGGCCGAGATCGGCGGTGAAGGTGACAACCTCGCAGCCATAGGTGATTTGCAGCCACTTCAGGATGATCGAGGTGTCGAGCCCGCCGGAATAGGCGAGCACGACTTTTTTCACGCCGCCTTGGGGCATCGGTAAAATCCGTGCATTGACCGTATTGGAAAAGTCGCGCGGACTATAGGCAGAACGGTCTTCGGCGCAAGCGAACGCTCAGCCCGGGGGCGCGGCGACGCAGGGGCCGAGCGGCCCGAGCGGACCGCTTCTGCCGGCAAGCTTGAAGACATCGTAGGAGCGGCCTGAACTCGGGCCGGAACTGGCCTTGAACTGACCGAGCGGCGTCACATTGCGGTAATAGCGCAAAAGCCGCGCGGTAAATGGACATTGGCTCACGAACAGCACCGGTTCGGCGGCCTTGGCGTCCAGCCCCTGCGTGATGTCGAACTGGCTATGGGCCTGCGCGCCGGCAGGCCAGGAAACCACGCGGCGGGGCTCGTCGCGCAGGTAGTAGGTCAATGAAGCAAGCTCCGCCCGTCCTTCGGCCGCAATCGTCGGCGCGCCCGCCTCGCGCGCCCGGCTGCGCACCGCCTCGCCCAGCCCGCGCCATCCCAGTGTGCGCTGATAGAGATCGGCCTTGGGGCCCAAAACCGGCAGCGTAATGCGATAGGCCATTGCATCGCCGATCAGTAGCGTAACCTGCACAGCCGCTCCGATGGCGAGCGTTGCCTGAATCCACCGCCACCGATGCTGCCGCACCCAGACCGCCGTCACCAATATGACCGCGGAGATGAAGGCCGGCGCCGCCCAATTGGCATTGGCGCCGCGAAAGAACGCGAGCGCTGTCACGATCGCCAGCGGCGGGATCGCGAAGGCGAGCATCAGCCGGTCCTTGCGGCCGAACTGCGCGCGTCCGGCGCGCACCAGGATGGCGAGAAATCCGGCGAACAGCAGCGGGCCGAAGACGGCGAATTGGGAGAGCACGAATTCCAGCGCTTTAAGCGGCCGGAAATCCAGTCCGCCGCCTGAGATATTGTCGCCGGTATGCTTCAAGGTGATGAAGCCGTTACTGATGTTCCAGACAACATTTGGCGCAAGCATGAGCACGGCCACCGCCAGCGCGACCCAGACCTGCGGATTGCGCAGCAGCACGCGGGCGGAGCGATCGAACGCGGCGGCAACCGCAACACCGAGCAGAAAATAAGCCATCGCATATTTGGCGAGCAGACCGAGACCGAGCGCGATGCCCAATGTCAGCGCCCAGCGCCAGTCCGGCCCGCGCAGAAGCTTCACATAAGCCAGCAGCGCCAGCGCCCAGCAGAACAGCAGCGGCACATCGGTCGAGATGATGCGGGTGGAAAATATTACGCCGGTGGCCAGCGCCAGCGTCAGCGCGGTCCAGAACGCGGTTTGCGCGTCGTAGAGTTCCCTGGCGGTCGCATAAGCCAGCAGCCCAGTGCCGAGATAGAGCACCGGCGAGGCGGAGCGCACGCAGGCCTCGCCGCTGCCGCACAGCGGGTCGGTGGCGGCGATGATCCAGGCCAGCAGCGGCGGCTTGGAAAAATAACCAAACGCAAGTTCGCGCGACCAGGCCCAGTATTGCGCTTCGTCGAAAAAAAGATCGACCGTGGATAATTTAAGACCGATCAGACGCACGGCCGTGAGCGCCGCAAGAATCGCCGCCGCGACGGCAAAGCCGTAGGCCGCGCGGCCGCGCGACAAAGCGGGGCTGGGCGAAGTCATGCCTGGGGGCCGGGCTTGCTCATTGCCGATGGCTTAGTCCCGGCCGTTTGCCAAGGCAACCGCCACCGGAACAGCAGGCCGTAGACGATCCACACCACCAGAAAAATCAGCACGCCGGAAAAAACCACGTCGCTGAAAAAATGCGCGCCGAAAACCATCCGCAGCAACCCGGCCGCGGCGCCGAAGCCAAGCGCCGCGCCGTAGGCGAGCGCGCGCCATTGCGGCGGCGCCAGCGCCGCCGGCGCCAGCGTCCAGAACGCGCCGGAGGGCTCGCCCGCGATGAATGAGCAGTTCTTGTTGCAGGTGCCGCGCGGATCCCACCACGCGACAAAATTTTCGCGGCCGCCGAACTCGACAACATCGCCCGGACGCGGCCGGTTCCAATTGTCCTTCAGGATGACATTGGCGACGAGGCCGGGCCCCAGCGCCAGCGTCATCGCCAGGAACAGCGCCTTGCGGGTCGGCATCAGCCAGCGTGCGTTGGGAAAAAGCGGATTCAACACCAGCGCGACGACTGCCGGCGCAGCGACGATGGCGACGATCCACATCACGGCGCGGCGAAGGAAGGACCAGAATTCGAAGGAATAAGTGCTCATCCAGCGGCTGGCGCTGGCCTCGTAAAACAGCGCGGCCAGCCGCAGATCGAGCCGGGGATACAGACCGAAGACGAGGCCCACGATCGCAGCAATGACGAGCGCAACGAGCAGTCCTGTGCGTGTCATGCAATTCGGCCCGTCAATCCACGCGAGTTCAGGGAAAGCCGCGGTCGCGCTGTTGAGATTTTCGCCCTCGACATTGGTTAACGCCGGTCGCGGGTCTCGGCGAATTCGTGCAAGCCGCGCGGACTATATGTGGAATGCCGGGTGGTGCAAGGCCGCGGTGCAAGCCCGCCGGCATTGCCGAATTAACCTCAGCTTCCAAACCCGCTACTCGGCCTCCGGCGCCTAAGCTAGATCTGGCCCGACACCCCAATTCAACCCGCGAGCCAATATATGACAAAAGTTAACCTGCGTCATTTTACGCTCTCCGCCGCCGCGCTTGCCGCGCTGACGCTCGCGGCGACGCCGGCGCTCGCCGCGACCTGCGGCAAGGGCACGTTCGCCGCCTTCATCGGCGATTTCAAAAAGGAAGCCAGCGCCAAGGGCATTTCCAAGCGCGGCCTCGCCGCGCTCGACGGCATCACGCTCGACGACAAAGTGCTCGCCGCCGACAAGCGCCAGCACGTGTTCAAGCAGAGCTTCGAGCAGTTCTCCGGCCGCATGATCTCGCCGAGCCGTCTGTCGAAGGGCAAAAGCCTGATGGCGCAGCATGGCGCCACGCTCAAGCGCATCGAGCAGCAATACGGCGTGCCGGGCGCCGTGATCGTGGCGATCTGGGGCCTGGAAACCGATTACGGCAGCAACCAGGGCAAGATGTCGGTCGTGCGCTCGGTCGCCACGCTCGCCTATGACTGCCGCCGCAGCGAGCGCTTCCAGAACGAGCTGATCGATGCGCTGCGCATCATCGACAAAGGCGACATGACGTCGGCGGAAATGCGCGGCGACTGGGCCGGCGAAATCGGGCAGACGCAATTTCTGCCGTCGTCGTTCGTGAAATACGCCGTCGATGGCGACGGCAACGGCCGGCGCGATCTGGTGCACAGCGTGCCCGACGTGCTCGCCTCCACCGCCAATTATCTCAAAAGCCACGGCTGGCAGCGCGGCCAGGGTTGGGCTCCGGGCCAGCCGAACTTCAGCGCGATCCAGCAATGGAACAAGGCCGAGGTTTACGCCAAGACCATCGCGGCGTTCGCCGACCGGCTGGACGGCGGCAAGTCCGCCAAAAGCGCCGACAAACCGGCCGACAAAGCATCGCAAAAACTCGCACCGGACAAGCGCGTGGAGCGTTCCACGCAAGGGCGTACGCGACGCTGATATAGACGCTTGCGGGATCGGCGAACGAATAGATCGGCGGCGTTCATGCCGCCGATTTCTTTTTGAACGCTAGGCACGCTGGCGCCACGCACCCGCCTTGCGCCCGGCAATCGCCCAATAGACCAGTCCGAACACCGCGCCGGCCGCGGCGGCAAGCTCCAATTCGCGCGATACCGGCGGCGGCGGACGATCGATGGATTCCTCGAACCGATGACCGAAGCCCGAGCCGTAATAGCCGAGCAGCAATATGGCCGCGCCCGCCAGCGCATGCAGCAGCACGGAGCGTAGCGCAAAGCTTTCCGCCAGCACGATCAAAATGAATACCGGCAACAGCGCGATGCCGCCGGTGAAACTCGACGCAAAGAACACCAGCACCCAGAAGCTGGCGCGCTCGGCGAAATCGCCGCTGAGGACATGCCACTCAGGACCCAACAGGCCGATGGCAATTGCAATGCCGGCGGCAAGCGTCGCCACCAGCATGGCGAAGACAATTACGAAGATACGGCCGATAAGCGCCATTATGCTTATTCTTCACTCCGTCATCGCCATCGCGCGCAGCGCCATACGCTCGCGCGCGGACAGCTTTTCGGTTTCGCTCTTGAGCTGGCCGCAGGCGGCGAGAATGTCGCGGCCGCGCGGCGTGCGCACCGGCGAGGCATAGCCGGCGTTGAACACGACCTCGGAGAATTTCTCGATCTGATCCCAGTCCGAACATTCATATTTAGTGCCCGGCCACGGATTGAACGGGATGAGATTGATCTTCGCCGGGATGCCCTTGAGCAGGCGAACCAGCGCTTTGGCGTCGTCAATCGAGTCGTTGATGCCCTTGAGCATGACGTATTCGAAGGTGATGCGCTTGGCGTTGGAAGCGCCGGGATAATTGCGGCAGGCCTCCAGCAATTGCTGAATCGGATATTTGCGGTTGAGCGGCACAAGTTCGTTGCGCAACTCGTCGCGCACCGCATGCAGCGACACCGCCAGCATGACGCCGATCTCCGCCCCGGTGCGAGAAATATTCGGCACCACGCCGGACGTCGACAGCGTGATCCGGCGCTTGGAAATGCTCAAGCCGTCGCCGTCGGCCACCACCAGCAGCGCGTCGCGCACATTCTCGAAATTGTAGAGCGGCTCGCCCATGCCCATCATCACGATGTTGCTGACCAGGCGGCCGTCCTCGGCGCGCGGCTCGGAGGCCTCTGCGGCGCGCGGCCAGTCGCCGAGCCGATCGCGCGCCACCATCAGCTGCCCGACGATCTCGCCGGGCGTGAGATTGCGCACCAGACGTTGCGTGCCGGTGTGGCAGAAGGTGCAGGTCAGCGTGCAGCCGACCTGGCTCGAGACGCACAAGGTCGCGCGGCCGTCGTCGGGGATATAGACGCATTCGACCTCGTGCGGCCGTTCCCCGGGCGTCTCGCCCGGCAGCCGCAACAGCCATTTGCGCGTGCCGTCGACCGAAATTTGCTCGGCGACGACGTCCGGCCGGGCCAGCGTGAAATGCGTGTCCAGAACGCTACGCAATTCCTTCGAGACGCTGGTCATCGCGTCGAAGTCTTGCGTGCCGCGCACATAGATCCAGTGCCAGAGCTGCTGCACGCGCATCTTGCGCTGGCGCTCCGGCACGCCGACGCCGCCGAGCGCTTCGGCCAGCGCCGCGCGCGAGAGCCCGACGAGCGACGGCTTGTCCGGCGCAACGTAGCGCTCAAGCGGTGTCTTTTCGACGAAGAGAGCCGAAGCCGGTGCGGTATCTACAATCGTTGCCATGGCTATGAATATATAGTTGTCATCACCGGGCTTGTCCCGGCGATCCCGCTAAAGATGGCACAGTTTATCGGATCGAGATCACCGGGTCTCGCCGCGGAGCTTGTCATCGGGCCGCGCCTCGCGCGGACCCGTTGGCGGCGGCCCGGTGATGACCCTTCGGGTCACTTGCACTCCTGCGCGGTGCGCGCGAGTGCCTGGTCGAGTCCCTTGAGCGAATAGGTATCGGTGGTCTTGGTGCCGCGGCCGGACTCGCTCTTGACGACGATGTCGGACCCTTTGCGCATCGCCGCCACCATCTGCGCTTCCTCTGCCGCATTCTTGATCCAGGCGCCATCGTTCTGGGTGTACATGACGTAGCTCACAGCGCCGACGGCGGCCGTGGCTTCCATATTGGGCTTCTGCGTGTAGCCGACGATCACCGACACCTCGTCCTTCACCTTATCGACGGGGCGTGACGAAATGAAAAGATAAGCCGGATCGCGATTACGGCCCGGCGGCTCGGTCGCCGCCGAAGTCGGTTTGGAAAGCGCGAAACATACTTTCTTGCCGCCCGGCGTCGCGGAATAGGCGCCCCAGTCGCCGAATTGGCCGAGCAGCGATGCACCGGCGGTCGGCGTGGCGGCGGCCGGCTTGGCCGCGGGTTTTTTGGCTGCCGGTTTCGCCGCCGGCTTGTCGGCCGCCGCCGGGGCGTCGGACTGCGCGAGCGCGGGCGAGCAAATGGCGAAGGCAGCCAGCAGCGAAAACAATGTGCGCGGCGAAAAAATCATTCTCATCGGGCCCTACCGGTCAACCGGGCTGCGGCAAACGCGCCGCCCTTTTCAGGAATCGGGTTGATATTAGCCCATTAGGAGCGAATATCGGCAATGTGAAGGCGGCAACGAACCGCCATCCCAACGGTACCGGGCGAAAGTTAACGGCGCATGCCCGGTGACCGCAACAGCTGTGTTAGAAATTCGTAGCCCGGCCCCGGACCGCCATGAAAGCCCTGCTCTGCACCCGTTACGGCACCCCCGACGACCTTGAACTCGCCGACATCGCCGAGCCGAAGGCCGGGGCGGGCGAAGCGGTGGTGAAAATCCACGCCGCCTCGCTGAATTTTTTCGACACGCTGATCATCGCCGGCAAATACCAGTTCAAGCCCTCGCCGCCATTCTCGCCGGCGGCCGAATTCGCCGGCACGGTGGAAAGCCTTGGGCCGGGTGTCACCTCGGTCAAAATCGGCGAGCGCGTGGTCGGCTACATGACCTATGGCGCAGCGCGCGAACGCGTCGCGATCGCCGCCGACAAACTCGTCAGGATGCCCGACACGCTCGATTTCGACCGCGCCGCCGGCGTCTGCATCACCTACGGCACCACGCTGCACGCGCTGAAAGACCGCGCGGCGCTGAAATTCGGCGAGACGCTCGCCGTGCTCGGCGCCTCCGGCGGCGTGGGCTTGGCCGCAATCGAACTCGGCAAGATCATGGGCGCGCGGGTGATCGCCTGCGCGTCCTCGGACGATAAACTCGCTTTCGCCAGACAACATGGCGCTGACGAAGGAATCAACTATGCGAGCGACGACCTCAAAGAAGCGCTGCGGCGCCTGACAGGCGGCCGAGGCGCCGATGTGATCTACGATCCGGTCGGCGGGCCTTACACCGAGCCGGCCTTGCGCGCGATAGCTTGGAAGGGCCGCCTCCTGGTGGTCGGCTTCGCCGCCGGGGACATTCCCAAGCTGCCGCTCAATCTCGTGTTGCTCAAAGGCTGCGATGTCGTCGGGGTGTTCTGGGGCGGCTTCGTCGACCGCGATCCGCAGGGCCACCACGCCAACACCCGGCAGCTTCTCGACTGGTGCGTGCAGGGAAAAATCTCCTCGCACGTCCATTCCACCTATCCACTGGCGGAAGGGGCGGCGGCGCTCAAGGCCATCGCCGCGCGCAAGGTGATGGGCAAAGTAATCTTGAAGCCATGACTATTCGCCGGCCTTGAACGCATCCAGCTTCGCTTGCGCCGCGTTTCGATGTTCGGGAAGAATATGGCTGGCGACCAGCTTGATCGCGGCGGCAAGCACCGCGGCGTCATCGGTATAGCCCAGCACCGGCAAAAAATCGGGAATGCCGTCGAACGGCAAAACGAAATACGCCAGCGCGCCGAACAGCGCGGCTTTCACCTGCAACGGCGTGGCGCGGTCGAAGGCGCAGTAATAGGCCGCGAGCAAATCCTCGGCGAAGGGAATATGGGCGGCGAGACGGCGCAGCTTGGTCCAGAAAGCGCCCTGCACCATTGCCTCGTCGCGCGCGGCGCGGCGGTTTGATCCAAACCCAAAAGCGGTGCGTCCAAAAGCCATGCCGCTTAGATGGTCGCGGAATTAGCTTTTCGCAAGGCGTTGCCGCCTGACGCTTTCTTCCCTCTCCCCTTGAGGGCGAGGGTGGCGAGTGCGGAGCGATAGCGAAGCACGAGCCGGGTGAGGGGTCAGGAATTCTCGTAAGGCGACAACCTCTCACCCGCCTTGCTCACTTTCGTTCGCTCGGCACCCTCTCCCTCAAGGGGAGAGGGGAAAAAAGAAGTCGCTAACCCGCCAATTTGTCCATCGCTTCCGCCAGCTTGATATCCAGTTCCGTCACGCCGCCGGCATCGTGGGTCGCCAGCGTCACCTCGACGGTCTTGTAGACATTGAACCATTCCGGATGGTGATCCATCTTTTCCGCCACCAGCGCCGCGCGGGTCATGAAACCGAAGGCCTGGTTGAAGTCCCTGAACACGAACTTCTTGGCGATGGCGTCGCGGCCGGCAACCTCGGACCAGCCGGAAAGCCTGGCCAGCGCGGATTTGCGGGCGTCGGGACTGAGTTTGGCAGGCATATCGGCACCTCTCGATTGTGACAATCGCGCGTTTCGCCACTCGCAAATGACCGGCCGGATATCTATTTCTAGATAGCGTCATCAGATGGGGATTTCCATGCGTTGGTCCGTGAATATCGGCACCATTGCCGGCACTGCGGTGCGCGTCCATGTGACGTTCCTGCTGTTCCTGGCCTGGATTTTCGCGGCCAGCTACGCCAGCGGCGGCGCGAACGCCGCCTGGAGCAGCCTGTGGTTCATGTTGCTGCTGTTTGCATGCGTGCTGGCGCATGAATTCGGCCACATCTTCACCGCGCGCGGGTTCGGCGTCGCGACGCCAGACGTCACGCTGCTGCCGATCGGCGGCGTGGCGCGGCTTGAACGCATCCCGGAAGCGCCGCGCGAAGAATTTCTGATCGCGGTGGCGGGACCCGCAGTCAATGTGGTGATCGCGTTCGCGCTCATCGTCTTTGCCGGCGCCAACCTGCGCGCCGGCAGCCTGGCCGCGGTCGACAACGCCAGCATCTCGATCGTCGACCGTTTGGCGGCGGTAAATCTATTCCTGGTGGCCTTCAACATGATACCCGCATTCCCGATGGACGGCGGGCGCGTGCTGCGCGCACTGCTGGCGAACCGGCTCGGCTTCGTGCGCGCGACCGAGATCGCCGCTTCGATCGGTCAAGGCTTTGCGTTCGTACTCGGATTCATCGGGCTGCTATTCAATCCAATTCTCATTTTCATCGCTATCTTCGTCTATCTCGCGGTTGCTTCCGAAGCGCAGGTGGTCGCCTTGCGCGCCATGTCGCGCGGCGTGCCTGTCGGCGCCGCGATGATGACGCAGTTCGCCACACTCACGCCCGAAGCTCACGTCGATGAAGCCGTGCAGACCTTGCTGCGGACAAGCCAGAGCGAATTTCCGGTCGTGGATGCGGCGGGAAAGCCGGTCGGGCTGCTGGTGCGCGCCGATCTCATTCGCGCGCTGAAGCAGCTTGGGCCCGACGCCCGCGTGGCCGAAGCAATGTCGATGGAACTGCCGAGCGTCAGCCACCGCCATCATCTCGAAGATGCCTTCCGCATCTTGCAGCAAAAAGCGGCGCCGGCGGTCGCAATCACCGATGCCAACGGAAAGCTGGTTGGGCTGGTGACGGCGGAAACCATCGGCGAAATGCTGATGGTGCGCGACGCCATGCCGGAAGGCTCCCGTTTCGGCCCCTGGAGCCGCCCGGCCGGCGCTTGAGCCATTAACCCTGGAGGCCGGCTCGAAGCGCCGCCGCCCAGAATGACGCAAAGGGCGGTTGCACCCGGCGGCCGGCTGACTATATTGCGCCGCAACAGAGTCGCGGGTCCCGATCGGGGCCCGCGCCTGGTTTCCGAACCCACATTTGGACGTCTTATGAATTTGCGCAACGTCGCCATCATTGCCCACGTCGATCACGGCAAGACCACGCTGGTCGACCGGCTGCTGCAGCAGTCCGGCTCATTCCGCGAAAACCAGCGCGTGGTCGAGCGCGCGATGGATTCCAACGATCTCGAGCGCGAGCGCGGCATCACCATTCTCGCCAAGGCGACCTCGATCCTGTGGAAGGACACCCGCATCAATATCGTCGATACGCCGGGCCACGCCGATTTCGGCGGCGAGGTCGAGCGCATCCTCAACATGGTGGACGGCGCGCTGGTGCTGGTGGACGCCGCCGAAGGTCCGCTGCCGCAAACCAAATTCGTGGTGTCGAAGGCGCTGAAGATGGGGCTCAAGCCCATCGTCGTCATCAACAAGGTGGACCGCCCCGACGCCCGCCCGACGCAGGTGGTCAACGAGGTGTTCGATCTGTTCGCCGCGCTCGACGCCAGCGACGAACAGCTCGATTTCCCGATTCTCTACGGCTCGGCCAAGCAAGGCTGGATGGCGACCAGCCTGGAGGGATC